>JBGQHF010000122.1:0-8499 GCA_041497835.1 Terriglobia bacterium | reverse complement strand
GGCTCATTTTCTGGAGCTCAAATCGCGTGGATGGTGCGGACCGCATCAACGCGCTGCCGCGCCGCGAAGCCGCCCCCCGGCTCGAGTGGGATGCCGCGGCAGGGGAAAAGTTTCCTCCGGCGGAGCGCCCTCGCGGGTTCGATCCGGCGCATGGAGTTTCAGAAGAATTCAGCGTGGACGGCGGGCAGCGGAGCTTCTACGGGCTGAGCAAGTTGATGGCGGACGTGGCTTGCCTGGAGTACGCAGAGGCATTCGACATGCCGGTGATCGTCAACCGATTTGCCGTGATCTCGGGGAGCGGGCACTTCGGCAAGACGGACCAGGGCTGGTTCGTGTGGTGGGCCATGGCGCACTGGTTCGGCCTGCCCCTGAAATACATCGGCTGGAAAGGCAAGCAGGTGCGCGACATCCTGTTTATCGAAGATGTCTGCCACCTCGTGGACCTGCAGATGAGCCAAATCTCCCGTTTTCGCGGCGAGGTGTTCAACGTCGGGGGCGGCGCGGCGAATTCCATTTCGCTCCTTGAGGCGACACAGCAATGGCAAACGAGGATTGGGCGCTCGACTTCGATCGTGCACGAAGACGCGCCACGCAAAGCCGACATCGCGCTCTATTTCACGGACAATCGCAAGATCGCCAAAACGTTTGGCTGGAAGCCGCAAATCAATCTTGTTCGTGGATTCGATGACATTCTGAAATGGATTCGCGAGAATGAGGCGGAACTGCGCGCGCGCTACAGTTCTGCGGGATAATATCGTTTGGCGACCCTCTCATGAAAACGAAGACAGTCCTGGTAACAGGCAGCAGTGGGCTAATCGGCTCGGAGGCGGTGGAACATTTCGATCGGCAGGGACATCGCGTCGTCGGCGTGGACAACAACATGCGCCGCGTCTTCTTCGGCGCGCCTGGTGACACCACCTGGAACCTCGAGCGGCTGAAACACGTGACGAAAAACTTCCTCCCCGCGAATGTGGACATCCGGGACCGCGCCGCGATCGAGGAGCTCTTTCGCGCGCACCGCTTCGACCTGATCGTCCACTGCGCGGCGCAACCCTCCCACGACAAGGCGCGGGACATCCCCTTGCTCGACTTCGAAGTGAACGCGCTCGGCACCATCAATCTTCTCGAAGCCACGCGGCAACATTCTCCGGAAGCGGTCTTCGTTTTTCTGAGCACGAACAAGGTCTATGGTGACGCGCCCAACGAGATTCCGCTGAAAGAGCTCGAAACGCGCTATGACTACGCGCGGCCGGAGGAGTACGACGGTATCGACGAAACCTGCCGGATTGACCGCACGCTGCATTCCCTGTTTGGCGCGTCCAAGGCCGCCGCGGATCTCGTTGCGCAGGAGTACGGGCGTTATTTTGGGATGAACGTCGGCATCTTCCGCGGCGGCTGCCTGACCGGGCCGTCGCATTCCGGCGTCGAGCTGCACGGATTTCTTTCCTATCTCGTGAAGGTGACTCTGACGGGTGGGATCTATTCTGTTTTCGGCTACAAGGGCAAACAGGTCCGCGACAACATTCACAGCCAGGACGTGGTGCGGGCCATCGAAGAGTTTGCGGCGAATCCGCGGCCCGGCGAGGTCTATAACCTGGGTGGGGGCCGCGCCAACAGCGTCTCTGTGCTCGAAGCCATCGCCAGAATCGAGCTCATGACAGGCAAGAAGCTCGCGTGGAAGTACGTCGAGGAAGCTCGCAAGGGCGACCACATCTGCTACATCAGCAACCTGAAGAAATTTCAGACGCATTACCCGAACTGGCAAATCACAGTCGGGCTGGACGAGATTCTGAGGCAGATCATCGAATCGCAACAAGAGCAACTGCGGGCGACGGGTGTAGCGCCCGGCGGGGAATGAGCGAAACGAGACTGGCAAACCGATGACGCGGCCGTTCCTTTCCGTCCTCGTGGATACCTACAACCACGAGCGATTCATCGAGCAGGCGATTCAGAGCGTGCTCGGCCAGGATTTTCCCGCGGCCGATCGCGAGATTCTCGTGGTGGACGATGGCTCGACGGACCGCACGCCGGAGATTCTTCGCCGTCTTGAGCCGCAGGTGCGCGTGCTGCGCAAGGCGAACGGCGGCCAGGCATCGGCCTTCAATGCGGGGATTCCGGAATGCCACGGCGAGATCATCGCGTTTCTGGATGGAGACGACTGGTGGGCGACCGGCAAGCTGCGCCGCGTAGTCGAGGTTCTCTCAGCCGAGACGGCGGTTGGTCTGGTGGGGCACGGCATCGTGGAATCGTTTGACGATGGAACGGAGCGAACCGCAGCGCCGGAAAAGGACGAGCGCCTGCGGTTGAACTCACTTGCGGCGGCGCGCGTGTTTCGCCTGCGCAAGAGCTACCTGGGAACGAGCCGGATGACGCTGCGCGCCTCGGTTGCCCGGCAGATCCTGCCTGCGCCGGAGGCGCTCGTCGTGGAAGCGGACGAGTACCTTTTCACGATGGCCGCGGCCGTCAGCGAGATCGTGATTTTGCAGGCGCCCCTAACCCACTACCGTGTGCACGCGGGGAATCTCTATCTCGGAGCGGGGTCCAGCCCAGCCGCGCTGCGCCGCAAACAGCAGGTGCACACCGTGCTGGCCGAGTCGTTGCGCCGCGAACTTCCGTGCCGGGGTGTTACGCAGGAAACGGTGGCGTGCGTGACAGAAATCATCGCCGCGGAAGGGGATCAGATGCGCCTCATGCTCGATGGCGGCGCGCCCTGGGAAACTGTGCGCATCGAAAACAAAATTTACGAGGTGCTGCATGGCGATGCGCCGCGAAGTCATCGCCTTTTCCGCTGGGCAACAATGCTGCCAGCGTACATCTTGCCACCGCGGTGGTTTTACGCGGCCCGGCGCTGGCTGGCTTCGAAAGAGTGGTATCGCCGCGCGCGCGAAAAATCGCTGCCGCCGCCTGCGATGACGCGCGTGGCCGGCCCGGAAGAATACAAAGCATGAGCCTGCGCACCGAATACGATGCCTGGCATCAACAGGTGTTCGACGCCGCGCCGGAGCATGAGGACGCAGCGAGCCCGTGGTATCAACTCGTGCGCGAGAGGCTGGGGTCCGTCGCGGGCCTGCGCGTCCTGGAAGTTGCTTGTGGCCGCGGAGGCTTTGTCCGTGAATTGACCCGCGCTGGAGCCGTAGTGACTGGCTGCGATTTTTCCGGATCGGCTCTCCGCGTCGGCCAGGAAAAACTTCGCCGGGTCGGCTTGGACCGACAGGGGAGCGGATTGGTGCAAGGCGATGCGCAGAAGCTCCCTTTCTCCGATGCTTCCTTCGACTTGGTGATCTCCTGTGAAACGATCGAGCATCTGCCCGACCCGTGGGCGGCTCTGCGGGAAACGTACCGCGTTACGCGCCCCGGCGGGCGGCTTTACCTCACAACGCCGAACTACCTGAACTTCATGGGGCTTTACGAGCTCTATGCCGTGTTCCGCCATCCAAGCCGCGAGGACACTCAGCCCTTCGACCGGCGGCAATGGTTCCCGCAGATTCGCCGCTATGTGCGCCGCGCCGGCTGGACGATCCTGGGTACCGACGGCACCGTCCACCAGTTCCCTTTCCTCCCCGGGCGCAGCCCCATTCGTTTTGAGCGGGTCGAGTCCAATCCAGTAGTCCGGCGTTTTCTAAGCCCGCTGGCGCTGCACTACTTCGTGATCGCTCAGAAGAAGGATGCCGCGGCCGCATGATGAATGTCTTGCTGGCCGCGGCTGTGCCCCGGAAGCGCGAAGGCGGCGTTGCGGGTGTGGTGACGAGCTACGCGCATGGCCTGGAGAAGCGCGGTCATCAGGTGACAAGCATCTTCCTGGAAGACCTCTTGACGGAGGCGGAGCGCTCGCTCCGCTTTGCCGAGCTGCAATTTGCGTCGCGTCTCGCGCGATACATCAGGGATAGGCGAAACGAATTCTCGGTCGCAAATATCCATGCGCCCGCTGGCGTTTTGTACGGCTTGCAGCGCCGGTTCTTGAGAGCGCAGGGCCCGCCCTACGTGATGACTTTGCATGGGCTCGAAGAAAACCGCGTCCATGCGATGAAACGGGAAGCGCGAAGGGGCCGCGCCCGGCATTTCGGCTGGGAAAACCGCCTCTGGCACCGCGCGTATCACCGGCCGCGGTACGACTGGTCTATTCGCACCGCCGACGCCGCGCACTGCTTCAGCCGGGACGTCTGGACCATCCTGCGGCTGAAGTACGATCTCGACGACGACCGCGTCGCCTATATTCCAAACGGCGTTTCGGAAAGATTTTTCCTCGAGCGCGACTACCGCGGCGCACGGCCGCTCCGCCTGCTTTATGCAGGCACGTGGCTCGACCAGCGCGGCATCTATTATCTTCGCGAGGTGCTGCCGCGCATCTTCTCCCAACGGCCGGAAGTGCGTTTTACGTTCGCGGGGCCGGGCATTCCCACGGATGAAATACGCGGATTTTTCGGGGAGGCGGTCGCTTCGAGGCTCGATGTTTTCGAAACCGTTCCCTGGGAAAACATGCCGCAACTCTACGCCGAGCACGATATTCTAGTTTTTCCGTCGCTTGTGGAGGGGCAGCCATCCGTCGTGCCGGAAGCCATGGCCGGCGGCATGCCGGTGATCACTGCTGAAACCTGCGGAATGGTGGACGTGATCGAGCACGGATGGGACGGCTGGCTGGTTGCGCCGGCGGATGCGGCCGCACTCGAAGACGCCATTCTGCGTTTGTGCGGGTCGCCAGAATTGCGCGAGAAAATCGGCCGGGCCGCGCAGGCGCGCATGGGACGGCAGACCTGGGATCGGGCGGTGAGCAGTTTCGAAAACCTGCTCGAGCGGACCATCGTTCGGGCGCAAAGGAAATAAATCGTTGAGCTCTCCCTGGACACAGACGATGCGGCGGGACTGGGACGCCCGCGCCCGGAAGAATGCGTTTCATTACATCGCGTCCTGGCGCAAGGAATGGGATGTTGCCTCGTTTCTGGCTTCCGGCGAGGAAGATGTCCAGCGTCTGGCCGTTCCGGTATTGACGCGCTGCGGCGCGCCCGCGGCCGGCAAGCGGATGCTCGAGCTGGGCTGCGGCGCGGGACGCATGACGCATAGTTTTGCGAAGCGGTTCGAGCGGGTTTATGCCTTCGACCTCTCGCGCGAGATGCTCGCCCATGCGCGGGAGATTCATTCTGGAAAGAGCAACATCCTGTGGCTCCTTGGCAATGGAGCAGATCTTGCCTGCGTCCAATCGGATTCGATGGATCTCGTGTTCAGCTACCTCGTTCTGCAGCATCTGCCGGAGAAGCCGCTCGTTCTCAGGTACATCCGAGAAATAGTGCGCGTGGTGAGGCCCGGCGGCGCGTTCTTGTTTCAGTTCAACGGCGGTTTTGCGCCGACGATGAACTGGAGAGGCAGGCTCGCCTGGGGACTCGTGGATGCGCTGTGGTCCGCCCGACTGCGCGTCTTGAGCCGGGCGGCGGCCGCTACGTTCGGTCTGGATCCCGATGTAGCCGGGAAGAGTTGGCGCGGGGCGTCCATCGCCGCCGGCCGCATCGCCGAATATGTGCGCGCATCCGGCGGCGACGTGCGCGAGATGACGGGCGAAAACACGCCCATGGCGTGGTGCTGCGGCGTAAAGCCGGAGAAGAAGGCCTGAGCCGGATGCTGACCCTGGGGATCAACTATTCGCAGATGCACGATTCCTCCGCGTGTCTTGTACGCGACGGCGAGCTCCTTTTCGCCGTGGCCGAGGAACGCTTGAGCCGCTTGAAACATGACGCGGGGTTTCCCCAACTGGCCATCCGCGCTTGCCTCGATTTTGCAAGGGCCAAGCCGGGCGATCTGGACGAAGTGTGTTTCGGCTGGCAGCCGCCGGGGCCTCTCTATCGCCACGACCTGAAATGCTACTTGACCGGCCGCCAGCCGCTCACCTATTTCAACCTGCTCAATTCCACGCGCTATTTTCTCAGCATGTTGCATCAGAACGGCGGGGCGAAGCGGTTTGCGCACCGCTTCGGGCCGGTGAAGGCCCGAATGCGCTTCGTCGACCATCACCTCGCTCACGCGCTCAGCGCCTACGCATACTCCGGCTTCGGCGAGGCCGCCGTCGTCATCATGGACGGCCGCGGCGCCTGGGAGGCGACGTCCATCTGGCACGGTCGCGACGGGCGCCTCGATCACGTCCTCACCATTCCCTGGCCGAATTCCCTCGGTCTCTTCTATGCCGAGTTCACCGACTACCTCGGCTTTCAGAAATTCAGCGACGAATGGAAGGTGATGGGCCTCGCTCCCTATGGCCAGCCGGGCGTGAACTTGAGCGAATTCATTCATCTGGATGATTCGCCGTACTGGGTGAACGCTAGGCTGCTCGGCGAAAGCGCGTCGGGATCGAACGCCGGCATTGCGGCGATGCTCGGTCCGGCGCGTGCGCCCGAAAGCGAAATCGACGGCCGGCACAAAAATATTGCTTATGCCGTACAGGACGCCTGCGAGGCGGCCATGATGAATCTTGTGCGGCTGGCGGTTGAGAAGACTCGCTGCCGCAACGTGTGCCTCGCGGGAGGCGTCGCGCTGAACTCGAAAGCCAACGGGAAAATCGCCGCATCGGGCCTCGTGGAGCGCATCTTTGTCCAGCCGGCCGCGGCCGATGACGGAGTCGCACTCGGCGCGGCGCTCGCGCCCTATCTGGATGATGGTGGGCGTGTGCCGAACCGCGCCATGCGCCATGCGTATCTGGGACCCTCCTTTGACGACGCAGCGATCGAAACGACACTGCGCACCTATAAGATTCGCCACACACGCACGGATGATCCGGCAAAGACCGCCGCGGAACTTCTGGCGCAGGGGAAAATTCTCGGCTGGTTTCAGGGCCGCATGGAATTCGGCCCGCGCGCGCTCGGCAGCCGGTCGATTTTGGCTGATCCGCGCGATCCGGAGATGAACTTAAAGGTGAACAACGCAGTGAAATTCCGCGAATGGTGGCGGCCGTTCGCGCCTTCGATGCTCGCGGAAAAAGCCGGCGATTACATCGAAAGCGCCACCGATTCGCCGTTCATGATTCTTACCGCGCAGGTACGCCCCGAAAAGCGCGGCGTGATTCCCTCCGTGACGCACGTGGACGGAAGCGCGCGCCCGCAAACGGTGGAGAAAGAGATCAACCCGCTCTATTGGCGGCTGATCCATGAATTCGGACAACGCACGGGCGTGTACGTCGTGATGAACACCTCGTTCAATCTGCGCGGCGAAGCCATCGTCCACACGCCGACCGACGCAATCCGAACGTTCTTCAGCTCGGGGATGGACGCGCTGGTCATCGGCTCGTTCCTTGTCGAGAAATGAGCCAGCGCATCATTGCGCTACTCGGCCGCCGCGATGACCCGACCGACGCGGTCGAGGAATATTGCACATATCTGGGCGATGCACTCGGGCAGTATGGTTTCGATCTGGAGCTTGTCCGCGTGCCGTGGGCGGAGAAGGGATGGCGCGCGGCGCTGGGTGAATTGCAGGAACGATCCACCGCGTGGCGCGGCGCATGGGTGCTCCTCCAGTACACGGCGCTGTCGTGGTCCCGCCGGGGAGTTCCTTACGGCGCATTGCGCGCATTTCGGGCGGTCGGCCCCTTGGAAAAAAGTGGAGTAAGGTTCGGCGTGGTTTTCCACGACGCGCGGACCTACCCCGGCACGCGAGCGATCGATGTGCTGCGCCGCTATGCTCAGAAGAAAGTGATGCGGCGTCTCTTCGCGGCGGCCGAGAAAGTCATTCTCACGGTGCCTGCCGAAAAAATCGGCTGGCTGCCCGCCGATCCGGGGAAGGCTGTTTTCATCCCGGTGGGAGCCAATCTTTCGCCCACAGCACAGTGCGCTGGGCAAGCAACGAAACAGAGAGGCGCGCTCGTCGTTGCGGTCTTTGGAGTCACGGGGGGCGACGGCATATCCCGCGAAGCGCATGACATCGCCTTTGCGGTGAATCACGCCGCGGAACACGCCGGCCGAATCCAGCTCGTTGTTCTAGGCCGCAATGCCCTGGCATCACAGGAGTTCCTCCGGCCGGAACTGGACGCTTCGCGGATCGAACTGCACGCGCTAGGTGTGCTGCCTGCGGCGGAGGTCGCGGAGATTCTCGCGCAGGCAGACGTACTCTTGTTTGTGCGCGGCGGCATCTCCAGCCGCCGGGGCAGCGCGCTCGCGGGAATTGCTTGCGGGTTGCCGGTGGTCGCATACCGAGGCGCTGAAACGGCCGCGCCGGTCACTGAAGCGGGAGTGCTCCTTGCCGACGAGGGCGACTGCAAAGGACTCGCCGACGCGCTCGAACGCGTGCTGACCGATGCGCAATTGCGGGAAAATCTCCGGGAGCGGAGCCGCGCTGCTCAGGAAAAATATTTTTCATGGAAAGCCATCGCGGCGCTCTATGCCGGCACGCTGCGTTCCGGCAACTGACTATCGTTCTTACCAACTCCTTGCCAGCACTGCGACGATTCTCGACAGGGCGTCGAGATCGCGCGTGTCGATGACCTCGCCTGGCGAATGCGAGTAGCGCAGCGGCCAACCCAGCGCG
>JBGQHF010000121.1:0-8500 GCA_041497835.1 Terriglobia bacterium | reverse complement strand
GGTGACGGCGACGGGCAAGATCATGCGCATGCATTCGGGCAAGCGGCACCTGCTCGGAACGAAGGCATCGAAGCGCATGCGCAGATTGAAGAAGCTCGCGCAGGTGCACAAGTCGGACGCGAAAAACGTTAAGATGATGCTCCCGTACGCCTAGAAGATTTCTTTTTGTAGACGGGTTTTTTCGCGCGGCGCAGGCTGCGCGAGATTCGCGCCTGGCAGCGCTTCACGGGTGCCTGCCGGCCGAAACGGCCTGCCGAACCTGCGGGCCACGCAATACACATCGGAGACAAACCCGTTGCGACGCGCATGGCTTCGGCGCTCGCGCCCTGTTTGTCTCCCCGAATTGTCTTGACCGCTTTGCGGTCACGCAGAACAAGGAGAAAATCCCATGGCACGCGTTAAACGCGGCACCAAGCGGCGTGCGCGCCGCAAGAAATACCTCAGGCGCACAAAAGGCTTCTTCCTCACAAAGAGCAAGCTGTACCAATCGGCGCAGGAGGCGGCGAATCGCGCGGACCGTTATGCGAAGCGCGACCGCCGCGTGAAGAAGCGGCAGTATCGCCGCCTGTGGATCCAGCGTATCGGCGCGGCCTCGCGGCAGAATGGGCTGACCTACAGCCAGTTGATGCATGGGTTGAAGGTCGCCGGCGTTGCTCTCGACCGCAAGGTCCTGGCCGATCTGGCCGTGTTGGACGCCGCCGCGTTCGCGCAGCTCGCATCGAAGGCGAAAGCTGCCGCGCCACCGCAGAAGAAAAAGGCGTAGGCTTTCTCTTTCCGTCATTCCGAGCGGAGTCCCAGTCGCAGACCGGGACGCGCCCTTACAATCGACGGTGAGCTTCAGACCATGCCGAATGTCGAGAATCCAACCGAGAAGACTCTTGCGGAATTGGGGATAAGAGATCCATCCGCTATCGCCGGCGAATTTGCAAAGGTTCGTGAACGGTTTGACCTTCAGATTTCTGCGAAGGCCCCCGATGAGGCCAACTATGGACTCTTGCGCAATGCTTGGCTTGGCCGTAAGTCGGGAGTCCTGACGGCTATCACGGAGAATTGGCTCAAGACCGCTGCTCCCGATCTAAAACCATCCGTCGGACAAGCCCTAAACGACCTGAAGGATCACATCGAAGGACGGTTGGAAGAGTTTCGTGTTGCCGCGGAAGCTGCGGCGGAACAGGCTGGCAGCGCGCGGGAGCGCGTGGACTTGTCTCTGCCCGGTGTGGCGCGGCCGGTCGGTTCGCGGCACATCATTCGCCAGGTCTTCGGCGAAATCGAACGCATCTTCCTGCAGATCGGCTTCTCCGTCGTCGAAGGGCCGGAGATCGAAACGCCCTATTACAACTTCGAGGCGCTGAACATTCCGGAGTTTCATCCGGTCCGCGACGACATGGATACGTTTTACATCGAACTGCCCCCTTCCATTGCAGCAAAGACTGCGCCGGGCCCGCTGCTGCTGCGCACGCACACCTCTCCGATGCAGATCCGCACGATGGAGAAGCGCAAGCCGCCCGTGCGCGTGATTGTGCCGGGCAAGGTCTATCGCCGCGACAATCCCGACGCCACGCACTCCTTCATGTTCCACCAGGTCGAAGGCCTCGCGGTGGATACGGACATCACTTTCTGCGACTTCAAGGGCACGATCGAGTATTTCGTGCGTGAATTTTTCGGGCCGGGCGTGAAGACGCGCTTCCGGCCAAGTTATTTTCCGTTCACCGAGCCTTCGGTGGAGTTCGACGCGTCGTGCATTTTCTGCGGCGGAAGCGGGACGGCGGCGGGCGGCGGCACGTGCTCAAAATGCAAAGGTGTGGGCTGGATCGAGCTGTTCGGCGCGGGGATGGTGGACCCGTCCGTGTACGGCTTCGTGACGTACGACGCGGCGAAGGTCAGCGGCTTTGCCTTCGGCATCGGCATTGATCGCCTGGCGATGCTGAAATATGGCATTGACGATATCCAGGTGTTTTTCCAGAACGACGTGCGCTTCCTGCGCCAGTTCCCGTAAAGAGTTTAGTGATGAGACGATGAAGGTTGTTTACAACTGGCTGAAAGATTTCGTGGACGTGAAGGCTCCGGCCGCGGAGGTGGCCTCGCGGCTGGCGTTTTCCGGCACGAACATCGGCGGCATCGAAGAGGGCCCGCAGGGCGCGGTCCTCGAAGCCGACCTGACGACAAACCGCCCGGACTGCCTCGGCCACTACGGCATCGCGCGGGAGGTCGCCGCGGTTTTCCGGCTGCGGTTGAAGCCCTTTCTTTCCAAGCCGAAAGAAAGCGCGGCGCAGTCGAGTGAATCCGTCCGCGTCGAAATTGCGGCGCCGGAATTGTGCGGGCGCTTCACCGCGCGCGTGATCCGCGGCGTGAAAATCCAACCGTCGCCGCCGTGGCTGCGCGAACGGCTCGAAGCCGCGGGCGTGGCCTCTATCAACAACGTGGTGGACGCAACGAACTACGCCATGCTCGAGCTCGGCCATCCGCTGCATGCGTTCGACTACGACAAGGTGCGCGAGCATCGCATCGTCGTGCGGCGCGCGAAGCCGGGCGAAAAAATGAAGACGCTCGACGGCATCGAGCGGCAGCTCTCAACGGACATCTGCATGGTCTGCGACGGAGACGGCTCGCGCGCAGTGGGCATCGGCGGGATTATGGGCGGCGCGCAGACGGAGATTTCGTTTTCGACGAAAAACATCCTGATCGAGTGCGCGTGGTTCGATCCCATCGCCATCCGCCGGGGAACACGTTTTTTGAAACTGTTCACAGAGGCTTCCACGCGGTTTGGCCGCGGCGCCGATCCAGAGATTGCCGACCTTGCTTCGCGCCGCTGTGCAGAACTGATCCTGCAGCTTGCTGGCGGCGAATTGCTCGCCGGCGCGGTGGACGTCTATCCGGGCAAGCACGCGCCGAAGAAGATCACGCTGCGCCGCGCCGAGTTGCTGCGCATCATGGGCGCGGACGTGCCGGACAAAGAGATTGAAGCGATCCTGACGCCGCTGGGATTTGCGCCCGTGCGCGTGGATGCCAATCGCGGCGCGGAGGATTCCCTGCTCGCGGCGTGGGAGTGCACGCAGCCGTCGTGGCGCGCGGAAGTCGAGCGCGAGATTGATCTGGTCGAGGAAGTCGCCCGGATTCACGGGCTGGACAAGTTTCCGCCGCGGTTCCCCGTCGCGCGGCAGGCGGCGGCGCGGCTGCCTTATGCGGATGCCGAAGAGTGGCTGCGAGAACGGCTCATCGGCCTCGGCTACCGCGAGATCCTGACAATTCCGCATGTTGCAGAAGAGCGTAATGATCTTTTTCGCCCGGCCGATGCGGCGCCCGCGCGACTCGTGAATCCGCTCTCCGAAGAAGCCGGCGTGCTGCGCTCCACGGGAATTGTGACCATGGCGGGCGCGCTGGAGTGGAATCTGAATCATGGGCAGCGCAACGCGCGGCTGTTTGAAATTGGCCGGCACTACCGGCTCGACGGACATCAGCCGGTCGAGACGCGGGTCCTAACCATCGGCGCGACCGGCGAATCGCGCGAGAAGAATATTCACGACACGGCGCGGGAATTCACGTTTGCGGATTTGAAAGGCGACCTCGACGCCATCGGCGCGCTCACGGGTGGTTTGCGCTGGGAAGAAGGCGGCGCGGACTGGCTGCATCCGGCGCGGCGAGGCCGGGTATTGCTCGGCAGCGAAGAAATCGGCGCTGCCGGACAGCTCGCACGGCGCGTGGCGGAGCGGCTGAAGCTGCGGCAGGACATCCATTTTGCAGAGGTGCGGCTCGACCCGCTCTACGCGGCGATGAAGACCGCCGGTGCATCGCGGCGGTTTGTGCCATTGCCGAGGTTTCCCGCGGTGGAGCGCGATTTTTCCTTCCTGTTCGCCGATGGGACGCAATTCGCGGATGTCGAGCGGGCGATTCAATCGCTGGGCATCGGAGAAATCATCTCCATCGAGGCGACAGACCTGTACCGCGGAAAAAACGTGCCGGCGGGGAAGTATTCGCTTCTCGTGCGCGTTCTCTTCCAAAGCGCGGCCGGAACCCTCACGGACGCGAAGATCACGGATTTCTCCGGCCGAATCATCGGCGCACTGGAAAAGCAGCTCGGCGCGCAGCTTCGCGCCAGCTAGTTGCGGCCGATTCACGACGCTCTCCTGAAAGAGATTTGTGTTATCTTCACGCGTGAAGAAATCATGAGCGCGCCCATTAAAGTGCAAATCTTCGGACAGACCTACTTGATTCGCGGCGAGCTGGAGGAATCCTACGTGCAGGAGCTTGCCGCGTACGTGGACGCGAAGATGCGCGCCATCGCCGAAGCCACGGCAACCGTGGATACACAAAAGGCGGCGGTGCTGGCGGCGCTGGCCATCGCGGATGAACTGCACAGCACAACGAAAGAGCGCGGCGACCGGGAAGAGATGCTGCGCGAACAGGCGGAGCGCTGCTTGACGCTGGTGGAAAGGGCGCTGAAACAAACGGCGTGATGGCCGCCGACAAGTCCGGCTAGATCCTTCCGAACAAAACGCGCGCTGCCGCTCATCTAAGATGACGTGCCGGGAGTTTTTCAACAGCATCATAGATTCCTCTTCGGCGGCGTGCGGACCCAGCGGTGCTTGCGCAGTTCGGCGTGGAGGGCGGCGGGAAGCGCGCCGCGGTTGCCAGCGGCGAGGTTGGCTTCGACGTGGCGCGTCCTGCGCATGCCGGGAATCACCGTGCTGACATCAGCGCAATTCAGGATGAAGCGCAGGGCCATTTCCGGCAGGGTCATTGCGTCTCTCAAGAGAGGTCTTAGCGCTTCGACGCGCGCGAGGCTGGCCTTCAGATTTTCCGGCGTGAAGTAGAGATTGCGCCAGTCGCCCTGGGGCCATTTGCTGTCGAGCTTGAGTGTTCCGGTGAGGGTGCCTTCATCGAAGGGAACGCGGGCGATGACGGCCACGTCCTTTTCGCGGCACGCGGGAAAGAGCTCGTCCTCGGGATTCTGATCGAAGATGTTGTAAACGACCTGCACGGCGTCCACCAGGGCGGCGCGGACGGCGCGCACGCCGTTCCAGGGCTCCCAGCGGTTGAGGCTGATGCCGACGGCGCGGATTTTTCCCTGCTGCCGGAGTTTTTCGATGGCGCGAATCCAGCGGTCGTCGTCCACCCAGCGGTCTTCCCACACATGGAACTGAATGAGGCCGAGAGATTCGACGCCGATATTTTTGAGGCTGCGATGGACGTACTCCTCGATGTAGTCCGGCGGATAGCAATCGTCGAGGGAGTATTCGCGGCGGCTGGGCCAGCAGCGGTTCTTCGGGGGGATTTTTGTGGCGGTGTAGAGCGTTTTGCCCGAATTGGCGCGGAGGAGCTGGCCGAGAAGTTTTTCGCTGTGCCCTTCGCCGTAGATCCAGGCGGTGTCGAAGAAGTTGCAGCCGAGGTCCACGGAGCGCTGGAGCGAGGCGCGGGATTCGGCGTCGTCAGAGCCGGTCCACGCGCCCATCCCCCACATGCCGTAACCGATTTCGCTGACGTTCCATCCGGTGCGGCCGAAGCGGCGGCAGTTCATGGATACTCCGGGGAAGGGAGTTGACAGTTCACGGTTGACAGTAGACAGGAAAACCGCGGAGGAGTCCACGCGCGTGGAAGTGATGGCCCCTCCCCCACCCCCCATGTTTTTGTCAAGAATGTCAAAAGAAAGGGTTTGCGGCGCACACAGTGCGCAACGATGTGAAAATAAGTTAGTTATAAGTGGCGTGTTTTGATATTGATGCAGAGGAGTGCGCAAGAATGTGTAATGAAAGGGCTTAGGAACCAAGGGTGTTTGCAAAAGGGTAAAGGGCCGGTGAAAGGCATTCGCGGGAGATCCCTCGCGCCTCTTTTCTCGGATCTGCTGATTCCAAAGGGTTTTAAGTCTGGCGTTTTTAGTACCGCAGATTCTGAAGGGGTTAGGAGGGTTTGGGGCGTAAGCGAGGAGTGGAACCGAGGAGGTTTTTTGGTCGTGGAGCGGCGAGAACACGGCAAATGGTAGCACGTGAATTACCATATGTCCAGCGATAACTGAATGGTATTCGAATGGACTGTGGAAAAAGTACTAAAAAAGGGCGCGGCGGCCGCCGTCAGGCGGGCAAAGCATTGAAAACAAGATGCCGGGCTGAAGTCCGACCGCTACAAAATCGGGAGAAAGGAGAGTTTTTCCGCAGCCTGCTAGAACCAATCGCTGCGATAGGCGATCCACCAACTCACGACGCCAATGGGAATGGTTGCCGCCACTGCCCACCAAAATGGCAGGACGAGATCAGCCAGCAGGCCCAAGCCGGCGAAAGTGATCCAAAAGATCTTTCGTTGCATTCGCTCATTCTAGCTCGAATGTACAGAGAGGAAGCTGCGGTACCCAAAAACCATGATTCCTGCCTTCGCCGAGGAGAGGCAACTGTCGTACAACCCCAACCGTTTTGCGAAGAACGCAAAAAGATGGGCCGCCCCAGTGTTGCGCTTCCATCGAGGGTGGGCCGCGCGCTGATGGCCAGCCGCTGTTCCGAGATGGATTGAGAGTTTTTGGAAACGCAGAACGAGGATCCGGAGATACAATCGTGGCGTTGGTTCAGGAGACAGGCAGATGGAACAAGAAAGACGCCGCACACCCCGGTATCCGTTCGTCGCGGACGCCGAATTGATCGAAGTGGCATCGGGCGCGAAAATGCCAGCGCGCGTTAGCGAAATCGGCCTGAACGGATGTTATCTGGACCTGACGAATCCCCTCCCCGAGGGGACGGCAGTCGTTGTAAAGATTTTCAGCGGTGCGGATTTTTTCCAAGCACCTGCAACCGTCGCCTATGCGCATCCAAATCTTGGCATGGGAGTCCAGTTTCACGGCGTGAATCCCCTATTCGGGATTGTGCTGAAAAAGTGGCTATTGGCGGCAATGCGTGGAAAGTCTTCTTAAGGTGCAGCAGGAAAATAGGGGCACCTGGGCCGGGCTGGGATGAATTCATCCGCCGTGACATGGAGAGGCAGGAGCGGGCACCCGCCTGCGGCGGGCTCGAAATGACGGCGTTTCCAAAACGCCTGCATAATCGTTACAACAAAATTAGAGTTTGTGGTGGTGCGCCTTCGCCAAGGCTTAGGGCGTCCCAGGGCGCGTTGAGCCGCAAATTAGCGGGGGAGTTCGTGTTTGGCGGAAGAGGCGCCGGCGAGGACTTTGGCGTCGCGGCCGTGATGCACGATCAGGTGGAAGAGAAACATGAGGACGAGGACGCCGCCAAAGGTGACGACGATGGTCGCGCCGGTGGGCGTATCGAGCCTCACGCTCAGAAGACAACCGAGGGCGGAAACGAGCGTTCCCATGGTCCAGCCGATCGCCAGACGCGGGCCGACACGGTCCGCGAAGAGCATGGCGCCGACCGACGGCACGATCAGGTAACAGAAAACGAGCAAGACTCCCGCGATGGCCACCGAGGACGTGACGACGAAGCCGAATGAAGCGTAGAAGAGAAAGTCCCACAGGCGGACGTTCAAGCCGAGCTGCTCCGCCTTTTCGTGATTCATCGAGATGGTCAGGAATTTCTTGCGGAAGATGTAGTGAAAGAAGCCGATGACGCCGTAGAGACCCGCGGTTTTCAGGACGTCTTCCCGGGAGACCGCCAGGATGTTGCCCACGAGCATGTCTTTGAGGTGCTCGGTCTCACCCGTGGCCTTGCTCATCAGGAGAATGGCCAGGGCGGAAGCAACGGCATAGGCGATGCCAATAAAGGCTTCCTGCGGGATGTGGCCGCGGCGCGTGCGGGCAAGGGCGAAGATGCCCGCGCCGACAAACGTGAATGCCAGACTGATCCAGTAGGAAGCGCGGCCGTGCGGGCCCATTCCGGCGACGATGGCGACGGTGGCGCCGAGCGCGGCGATCTGGGCGAGCGCGAGGTCCACGAAGATGACGCCGCGCTCAACAACGTGCACGCCGAGGTAGGCGTGGATGCCGGTGAGGATCAGGCTGGCCAGAAATGGATACTTCAGGAAGTCGAGCATCTCCATCAAGTCGCACTCCTAAGAGAGAAGGTGCACGTACAAAGTATTCTTCGGGCAGCGGCCCGCGTGATTCGTTACAACCAAGAGAGATCCCTCGACTGCGGGCCGATGGAGAACGTCGGCCCTCCGCTCAGGATGACGAATCTTGGTGGATCCGTCATTTGGTGGCGTCAAACGCCTGTTTCAGCTTCGCGATATCGTACTCGAAGAGCTTGAAATAGTCGGTAATCTCTTTTTCGCCTCCGACCGAGGGCATGAGGACGACGACCTGCGCGCCGGTTTCGCGAGCAACTGCATTAGGCGTCTTGAGGTCGAAGTACGGCTCGACGACGATGACTTTGATGCCATCGTGTTTCATCATGCGCATGAGCTCGACGGTGTGCTGCGGGCTGGGCGGGATGCCCGGCCGCGGCTCGACGTAGCCGGCGACGATCAAGTGGAAATACTCGGCAAAATTCGGCCACGAGCGATGATAGCTGACGATCTTCCGCCCGGCATAGGGCTTCATCTGCTCGGCCCACTGCTGGCCGGC
>JBGQHF010000120.1:0-8554 GCA_041497835.1 Terriglobia bacterium | reverse complement strand
GCGCCGCATCGCCGAGGGCGCCAGCACCATCACCATGCAGCTCGCCGGAACGCTTTTCCTCGACCGTTCCGACCGCAGTTTCCGCCGCAAGATGCAGGAGATTCTGCTCGCTCTGCAGATCGAGCGCCGCTACACCAAGCCACAAATCTTCACCATGTACGCGAATCAGGTCTATCTCGCGCACGGCAACTATGGTTTCGCGGCCGCTTCGCAGTTCTATTTCGGCAAGCCCGTCACCGACTTGAAACTCCCTGAAGCCGCGCTCCTCGCCGGCATGGTCAATGGACCTAAGTATTCCCCCATCAACAATCCGGAGCTCGCGCGCGAGCGCCGCAACCTCGTCCTCACGCGCATGGCCGAGGAAGGAAAGATTACGGATGCCGAAGCCGACGCCGCCAGGAAAGCGCCGCTCGGCCTGCACATCCAGTATCCGCGCAACGATCTCGCGCCCTACTTTTTCGAAGAGATTCGCAAGTATCTGGAATCCACCTACGGCACCGAAGCCGTGCACGAGCGCGGCCTGCGCGTATACACGACGCTGAACGTAAGCATGCAACGCGCCGCCAATCAGGCCATCCGCGACGGCCTCCACCTCCACGACCGCCGCCACGGCTGGCGCGGCGGCCTGCCGAATCTCCTCCGCGACAATCTCGGCAAGCTCGACACCTACGAAGACGACGACTGGCGCCGCCCCATCGAAAAGGGGGGCTACGTAACGGGTCTCGTCCTCACCGTGGACGACAGGAACGCGCTCGTCAAGATCGGTCCCTACCGCGCGATTCTTTCGCCCGGCGATTACGCCTGGACCGGCCGGAAAAGACCCAGCGAGCTGTTGAAGGCCGGCGACCTGGCCCAGTTTGCGATCCAGGACATTCGGGAAACGACCGCGCGCGTACAGCTCGAACAGCAGCCTGCCGCGCAGGCCGCGCTTGTCTCGATTGACAACGCCACCGGCGAAATCAAGGCCCTCGTCGGCGGCTACAGCTTCGAAGATTCGAAGTTCAACCGCGCCACGCAGGCCTTCCGCCAGGTCGGCAGCTCGTTCAAGATCTACGTCTACGCGGACGCTATCGAAAAGGGTTCAAGTCCGTTCGACACCATCCTGGACGCTCCCTTCACCACCATCAGCGGCGGCCAGGCGTATTCTCCGCGCAACTACGACGAGAAATTCGAAGGTACGATCACGCTGCGCCGCGCCCTCGCCGGCTCGCGCAACGTTCCCGCCGTCAAGCTCGCCGAAAAAGTCGGCATCAACACGGTCGTCGATATGACTCGCCGCTTCGGCATCACCAGTCCGCTGCCGCCGTATCTCCCGCTCGCCCTCGGCGCCGCCGACATGAAGCTTCTCGAGCACGTCTCCGCCTTCGCAGTCTTCCCCAACGACGGCATCCGCATAGACGCGCACATGATCCGCCGCGTCACCACCTACGAGGGCGCTCTCCTGGAAGAGGCGCATCCCGAAGTCCACGATGTCCTCTCGCCCGATGTCGCCCGCACCATGACTGCCATGCTCGAAGAGGTCGTACAGTTCGGCACCGGCGTTGCGGCCAAGCAGCTTGGCCGCCCCAGCGCGGGCAAGACCGGCACCACGCAGGACTACACCGACGCGTGGTACGTCGGTTTCACGCCGCAGCTCACCGCCGGCGTTTGGGTTGGCTACGACGACAAGGCCATCTCCCTGGGCAAGAAAGAGACCGGTGCGCGCGCCGCTCTGCCCATTTGGCTCGAGTATATGCAGCGGGCCAGCGCAGGGATGCCGGTGCTCGACTTCGCCAACGTGACCACCCTCGAGCAGCTCGCCGGCGAGCACAAGGTTAGCGTAGATACTCCGGACACCGCTCCCACCGAAGACGAGCCACCCGACCACGCGCCACCGCCGAAGCCGCCCGCTGCCCCGGCCCAGCTCACCCCTTCCAGATCGGGTGCTCCGCTTCGTTGAGATCCATGGACTCCGGCGCCATCTATCCCGTCTACGTCGTCGTCAAATACGCGGCATATGCGGGGTGGTGCTACTACGGATTGCGTATCCTGCGGCAGAAGTCTTCGATCCAGTCCGCCGCGGGTTTCGGCCTCCTGCGGCTCTTCCTCGGAGTGGGGTTCGGTATAGGAGTTTTCTTTCTCGGCGGGATATTGCACCTGGAAGTGCCGTCGCATCCCGTAACGATGTATCTCGCGATCTATGCCCCGGTGCGTTATGTCGAATGGTCAATACTCGTGTTGCTGCTTCTTTCGGGCAACGGGGCAAAACGCCGCTACTCCGATCTCCGATCCCAGCTCTGGATTCTCGGCGGCATCACCGTCTCTCATCTCGCCGACCTGCCCATCATCCTTTTCACCTACGAAGGGGCGAAGGGATTCTTGCCGGTAGGCCGCTTCCTCTGCTGATAATTCTGCGCTGCCGTAACTGGATTCGTCCGGTCTCAGGGAGAATCACCCCAGACGACCCGTTCGCTCACTTTCCTGCGAAGGGATCCCAGCCTCCCGGATGCAATTGGGAACTGCGGCCGTCCCGATCCGTCAGAACGATTCCGCGTTCCCGGGTGATCTCTCCGATGGCCGTCAGCGGTACATCGCCGAACGACTTCGGAATGCGTGCAAGCTGGCTCTTCCGCACCGTAAAAAGCAATTCATAATCGTCGCCGCCGTGGAGCGCCAATTTCAGCCTATCGAGCCGGAGCCCCCGTGAGGCGGCGCCCGCCTCGCACTTCGGAATTCTCTCGGCAAAAAGCCGTGCCCCCGTGCGGCTCGCCCCGCAGAGCCGTGCCAGGTCGGTCGAAAGCCCGTCGGAGAGGTCCATCATCGCCGTGGCCAGACGATGCTCGGCGAGCCAGCTCCCCAGCGCCAGCCGCGGCTCTGGGTAGAGGTGTTTCCCCAGGAGCGGGTTACCCTGCGCGATGCGCTGCTTGCCGCGGCGCAGGAGGTCTAGTCCCAATTCCGCTTCGCCAAGCCGCCCGCTCACGTAAACCACATCCCTGGGCCGCGCCCCGGACCGCAGCACACCCCTCCCGTGGCGCACTTCGCCGACGACAGAGACATTGATCAATATCCGCGCGCTTCGCGTCGTGTCCCCACCTGCCAGCTCGCAGCCAAATCTCCTCGCCGCCCGCCGCAGTCCATTCAGAAACTCATCCAGCCACTGTCCGCTGTGCGTCGGAGGGAATGCCAGGCTTAGCAAGAAGCAACGAGGCTCGCCGCCCATCGCTGCCACGTCACTCACCGCCCGCGCCAGGCACTTCCAGCCCACGGCGTCCGCCGGGTGCCGATTCCGCAGGAAGTGCACCCCTTCGAGGAGCCAGTCGCACGTCAAAATCGTCTCGTATCCTTGCCGCGGCTCGAACAGCGCGGCGTCGTCTCCTATCCCCAGCCGCAGATAGGACCGCTGCGCGGAACGCGTCCCAGCCTTGATCCGCTTTAGCAAGGCATCTTCACTGCTCTTGGAGGTGCGTTTTCCCGGCGTAGGGCGCTTCTTCATGGCGAGAGGAGCGAAGTATAGCCGTCTCGGCCACGCTGCGCGAGAGCGTCCAGCGCTGCCACTGTACTTCCGTACAGGAAACTACTCCCGGACGGCTGTCCCTCGTTCCGAAAATACAGGGTTGACTTCCCAAATCTACAAAAACTAATATGGCCTAGGTACAAACCTCCGTTGCGAACCAATGCTCTCGGTTCAGATCGAGTTTCTTTTGGTGTTCGTAGTGCAGGTTCCGGGGTATTCGGCTCGCGGCGTCAGGGATGCAGTAAGCTGAGGGCCTGAAGCACCGACAGCAAAATGAAGGGTAAGAACTACACATTCTTTATTGCCTCCACACCGGGGAAGCTCCGGAAGGTAGTGGTGTCGGCATACATCTTGCACGGGATCGCAGCCCTCGCTCTCATCGGCAGCATTACGGTGGCCGCCGCTGTTGCTTCCTACTCCCGGATGCTCTGGAAAGTCGGCAACTACAACGCCCTTCGCCACGAACAGGCCACTCTCAAGCGTCAGTACCAGCAATTGCAGACCACCGTGAACGACACCAACCAGCGCCTGGATTCGCTCCAGTCGCTCGCCACCGAAGTGGCCATGACCTATGGTGTCCTCCGTTACCGCCCGGGCGCCTTCAATCTTACGGACGGACCGGCTACGCCCGAAGACGCTTTCGACCGCTCGATTGAGCAGTTCACTTTCCTCAAGAAGAATGCGGCAGCCATCGCTATCTCCAGCGGCGGCCTGCGCCTCATGCCCGCCCTGAGCTTCGCCGATTCGTCCTACACTCCGTCGATCTGGCCGGTGCTTGGCCACATCACGGACAGCTTTGGCCAGCGGCTGGACCCCTTCAGTGGGGAAGGCGCGTTCCACACCGGCGTGGACATCGGGTCCGATTACGGCGCACCTGTCCATGTCGCGGCGGACGGCGTCGTTACCATCTCCGCCAACCATGCGGGTTACGGCCGCCTGGTCGTCGTGGATCACGGGTTCGGCATCACGACCTGGTACGCGCATCTTTCGGCCTTCGCCACGGTGGCGGGTTCGCGCGTAAAGCGCGGCCAAGTGGTCGGCTATACCGGCATCAGCGGCCGCTCCACTGGCCCGCACGTTCACTACGAAGTCCGGCTGAACAACGCGCCCGTCAACCCGTGGCGTTACCTCCGCACAAACCCCAGCCACGCCAGCGGCGACTAGTGCCGTTCCAACTTATTGCGGGTAACTGAGCCGTTCGTCAGGGGCGATTGTGGTGTTATTTGACGAATTTGTAGGCGCATCAAGTTGGAACGGCACTAGTTCTCCTCTTTTGTTCGTTGATTTTCGAGACTCGGCGTTCCTATCTATCCCCATTTCGATTTCGGAGAAGGGGCGAAACTTGAAGCCGGTGATCTTGGTTTAGTCTCTCACGGCCTTGTCCGTAATCTCGAGTCCCCGGTCCAGGATGGCGAAGCCTTCGCGCAGCTCCTTCTCCGTGATGCACAGCGGCGGATTCGTGAAGAACGTGTTCCAACGAACGAATGTGTAGAGTCCTTCCTGCCGGAAGAACCGTCCCAAAGCCGCCATCTCTTCCGAAGTTCCGTTGAACGGCGCCATCGGCTCCCGCGTCTTCCGGCTCCGAACAAGCTCCACAATGCCGAACAGTCCGATGGAGCGCACCGCCCCCACCGAGGGATGCCGCTTCTCGAGGTTGGCAAGCAGCTCCTTCATCACCGCGCCCATCTTCCTGGCGTTTTCGATCAGGTTGTCTTCTTCATAGACTTTGATCGTCGCCAGCGCCGCCGCGCAGCACAGCGGATGGCTGTTGTAGGTCAGCCCGCCGTAGAACACTTTGTCTTGGAAATGCTGCGCAATGTGACGCCGCATGCCCACCGCGCCCAGCGGCACATAGCTGCTCGTCAGCCCCTTCGCCATGGTCAGCAGGTCCGGCACGACCTTCCAGTGATTCACGGCGAACCACTCGCCAGTTCGCCCAAATCCTGACATCACTTCGTCGGCGATCATCAGGATGCCGTACTTTGTGCACAGCTCGCGCACGCCCTGCAGGTAACCGTCCGGCGGGATGAGAATTCCATTCGTCCCTGTCACGGTTTCGAGAATGAACGCCGCAATGGTGTGCGGCCCTTCGAGCTGGATCGTCTCTTCCAGCATGGCCAGCGACTCCTCGGCCGAATCCCACCCCCGCGAGATTCCATGGTACGGATCGAGCACGTGCACCACGCCCGGCATTCCCGGCTCGACCGCCCAGCGCCGCGGATCGCCCGTAAGCGTGATGCTCCCTGCCGTCGCGCCGTGATAGGAGCGGTAGCGCGCCAGGAGCTTGTGCCGCCCGGTCACAAACCGCACCAGCTTGATCGCGTTCTCATTTGCTTCGGCGCCGCCGTTCGTGAAAAAGAATGTGTCGATGTCGCCCGGCGCGATCTCCGCCAGTTTTGCGCCCAGCCGCGCGCGCGGCTCCGTCGCCATGAAAGGATTGGCGTACGCCAGCGTCGCCGCCTGCTCACTGATGGCTTTGATGACGCGCGGGTCGCCGTGCCCGATGTTGACGCTCATCAACTGGCTGTTGAAATCAAGGAAGCGCTTGCCTTCCGGCGTCCAGAAATAGACTCCCTTTGCCCCCGCCACCGCTATTGGATCGACCTTCGACTGCGCCGACCATTCATAGAGCGTGTGTTTCTTTGTCAGGGCGATCATCTCTTCGCCCGTCATCCCCTTGACCGTTGCTTCCGTGGCCATCGCCTCACCTCATTCGAGGGATTCAGTATCTATGAATCTGCCTGTCGAAGAAAAGCGGTCTACGGGCTTCTTGCAGTTCGCCCGTGACTCATTCGAGAGTGGGCGGCGCTTGTCGGAAACAACTTGCCAGCCCGGCCGCCGCTTACTGCTTTCCCCGGCGCGCGCCTGCCGTGGCGGGCGCTGCGGGCGCGTCGGGGACATGCGGCGTCGCGATTTGGAGCGCGGCGAAGAGTTTCGGCCCGGCGGAGAGCACCAGCCTCACCGATTTTGTTTCGCCCCGGTCGAGTTTCGAAACCTCCGCGGTCTTGAGCACCTCAACGAGTGCTCCGTGTTCGGCCGAATCCATCCGTGCGCGCACCTTTGGATCCTCGAGCGCCAGCCGCCCCACCACCAGGAGGTTCTCCAGCAGCCCGGCGATCTGCCGTGCCGCATCTTCGGAAGCGGACTCCCCCTCGATCACAATCCGCGTCCGTTCCCCATCGGGGCGGGCTGCGAGCGTGATCCAGCGCAGTTGCCCGGCGAGCGCCGCGAACTGTTCGAACCGCACGCCGCCGGGGATTCGCGCTGCCAGCGTGCTGAGCGTCCCGGGTTCCGGATGCAGTATGGCAAACACGGGCGACCCCGCCAGCCGTGCGGCGCGCTCCTCCACATCCGCTCTTGCAGAATCGTTTGCAGGCGTAGCGAACAGCGGCCCAAGATCACCGCTATCCGTCAGAACCATACGCTCCTTGCTCAGGAAAGCGAGCGTGATCTGGCGCGCGCTACCGTGGACCGGAGTCGTGAAGACTTCAAGGCCGCCTCGCCTCTCGCGCTTCCCGGACTTTAGTGCCTGAGCGGCGATCTTCCCCGGATCAAATCGTCCTTCGACGATGGCGTAGAAGGTGCGCGTCCCGCTGCGTTCCGTTGTCGCGATCGCCACGCGGTCCAGATCGCGTTCATAATCGAATCCCGTCGCGCGAACGAATTCCGCATATTCGGCGTCGGTCTGCGACGATGGGGCAAGGGCCCGCAGATTCGCCAGCAAGACACTTTGCCTCAGGGCTGCGAGGTCGAAATAGACCAGTGCGCCCGCATCCCCTGGCAGAGCTCGAATAAGTTCCTCGGCCGGCGTTGCGCGCATCCCGGTGGATTGCCGGTAAAGCAGATATCCGACCACGGAGAGTACAAGAGCGGCAGCCGCGAGCCAGATTTTCTTGCCGGTCGGCATGGAGATTTTCGCGAAATCCTCCCCTGATTCTGCGGAGCGCTCATTCTCGCATTCCGCAGGGCTTGTTGCGATACGATAGTGCGGGCGATGCGCGCCGGTTGCCTCACTCCTTCCCCGGGCGGATTAGCCAACCCACGGCCGGGGCGCAAGATTTCCACAGGCCTGGCCTCTGACGTGCTCCGTCCGGCGATCACCCCCTTGCAATTTGCCTGCCCTCTCTGCTATCCTTACTCGGTTTGGGCAGTGCTGGCGTAGCTCAGCTGGTAGAGCATCTGATTTGTAATCAGAGGGTCGGGGGTTCGATTCCCTCCGCCAGCTCGGCCAGATTCGGCGTAGGGGGATGAAGCGGAGCGAATCCTCTCTGTAAACTTAAACGGGCTGGTGTCTTTTGACACGAGCCATTTTTGTGTTTCATTGCGTTCGCTGCGCACGCTGTGTCGGGTGACGCGAAGAGGGGGCGAATGCAGTTTTCGCGGGACATGATATTCGTGTTCCGACAAAGTTTCTCGGGACGGGTGGGTGAGTGGCTAAAACCAGCAGACTGTAAATCTGCCGCTCCTTGCGGGCTACGGAGGTTCGAATCCTCCCCCGTCCACCACGGTCTCGGAGAACGCCGGAGAACGTTGGATACCGCAGGGTAATCCTTCGAAGCGTCGCTCGCTTGCGAGCGCAGATAGGAATGTTCGCTTGCGAGCGCAGATGGCCCCGTTGGCATTTCAGTGGTCTGCGCGCCGCAATGGAATTCTGTTGGAGGGGGAACCGAGTTCGGCCTGGGTAGCTCAGTTGGTAGAGCGCGTCCTTGGTAAGGACGAGGTCACCGGTTCAATCCCGGTCCCAGGCTCCAGTTTTTCGGCCGTGTCGTTAGGCGGATTTCTGTAGCAATCGGGCGGGGGTAACTCAACGGTAGAGTCTCGCTCTTCCAAGGCGATGGTTGCGGGTTCAAATCCCGTCCCCCGCTCCAGATCTTGCACGCTGAGCGCGGAACGACGAGAGAAGTAAGAGGGCAAACGGATATGGGCAAGGAGAAATTCGAGCGCAATAAGCCGCACGTAAACATCGGTACGATCGGGCACATTGACCACGGCAAGACGACGCTGACGGCGGCGATCACGAAGGTTTTGTCGAAGAACAACCCCAAGGTGCAGTTCCGGGCG
>JBGQHF010000119.1:0-8580 GCA_041497835.1 Terriglobia bacterium | reverse complement strand
TCAGGGTTGTAGACACTCTCCTTGAAATTGGTACAGAATCTCGCTCGGGTCAACCGGCCATCGATTTGAGACACCTCTGATGCAAGACCAGTGGAACAATTTTTATGAACGGTTCGCGGCGACCGCGGAGCGGTTTGGGACTCGCGTCGCGGTGGAACTCCAATGCCGCGACCGGCTCGAGACAGCTACGTATGGAGAGCTCCGAAAATGGGCCGAGGCGGCCGCGAGCTTCCTGAATTCCCGGGACATCCGCGCAGGCGACACCTGCGCCATTCTCGCCGACAACGATATCGCGTGGTGCGCAGTTTACCTGGGAATTCTGCGGCTTGGAGCGCTGGCGGTTCCCATGGATACGCATTACTCGCCGAAGCAGATCGCCACGCTCCTCCGGGATAGCGGCGCAAGGATCATCTTCACTACTCCTCGCTACGTTGCGGATGTCCAGGAGGCGCGGCGGTTGAGCAATTCTCCTGCGAGTCTGTTGCTCTTGCGCGGCCAGCATCCCGGATTTGAGAGCCTCGACGAATTGCGAAGCGCCCAGCAGGTTCCCCTCCCTCGCAGCGCGGTTACGCGGCAAGATCCCGCCGTTATCTTGTACACCTCCGGAACGACGAGCGATCCCAAGGGCGTCATGCTGACGCACGGCAACCTCCTCGCTGAAGCAGAGGCCGTCTTCCAGGTGCTGAAGTTAGACGAACAGGACACCATCCTCGGAGTCATGCCGCTCTACCATTCCCTGGCACAGATGGCTAATCTCTTGCTTCCCTTCGTGGTGGGCGCACGGGTCATCTACCTCGAGGAACCCGGCACATCCGAACTCCTGAAGGCGCTGCGCCAGTACCGCCCAACTGTTTTTTGCTGCGTTCCGCAGTTTTTCTACCTCATTCACCAGCGCGTGCTGAGCAAGGCTGCCGAGGCAGGCTGGGCGCGGACGCTGCTCTTCCGCATGTTGTTGAGTACGAACGCTGTGTTGCGCGGCCTGACGGGGATAAACATTGGGCACTGGCTGTTTTCTGCGGTCCATGATGTTCTCGGAAGCAAGATGCGATTCCTGGTCACAGGGGGAGCGCGGTTTGATCCTTCCGTGGGGAAAGAGTTTTACAGACTTGGGTTTGACCTTATCGAGGCGTACGGACTGACGGAATGCTCCGGCGCCGCGACGCTCACCCGGCTTGGAGAAGGTGGCCAGGGTTCCGTGGGCCTGCCGCTTCCTGGAGTAGAAGTGAGGATCCTGCCTGCGGGGAAGACAGCAGACGACGGCGTGTCCAGCGGCGAAATTGCGATCCGCGGGCCCATCGTGATGAATGGGTATTTCAACCGGCCCGATGCAACGGCCGAGGTCCTCAAGGACGGCTGGCTCTTGACCGGCGACCTGGGCTATCTCGATGAGAGCGGCAAGCTGTCCGTCACCGGCCGAAAGAAGGAAGTCATCATCCTGAGCTCCGGGAAGAACATCTACCCGGAGGAGATTGAAGCGCATTACGCCCAGTCGCCCTGCATCAAAGAGCTTTGCGTGCTCGGCCTGGCATCGCGAGAGGAGCCCGCGGCGGAGCGCCTGCACGCCGTCATCGTGCCCGACCTGGAGGTCATGCGCGCCCGCAAGATCCTGAACATCAAGGAACTGTTGCGTTTTGAAATCGAAAACATGTCCGTGCACTTGCCCGCGCACAAACGCATCCTCAGCTACGAGATCCGGATGGAGGCCTTGCCCCGCACAACCACAAGGAAGCTGAAGCGTCACGAGATCGCGCGGCAGGCACAGACGCGTGCCCGGGAGACGGAAAAGGAAGCAGCACCTGCGAAGTCCATCAGTGAGGAGGCAGCCGCCTGGGCCGCCGATCCTGACGTCGCGCGGGCGCTCGAATTGTTCCGGGAAGCCGCGCACGACAAATCCGCCGTGCACCCGGACGCGAACCTGGAACTGGATCTCGGCCTCGACTCGATTGAACGGGTGGAGGTGCTGACGAACCTGGAACACTTGTTCGGCGCCGCGATTCCTCCCGAAGTCGCACAATCCGCTTACACCGTGCGGCAACTTGTCGATGCCGTCCGGTCGCAAGTCAACGGGCCGGCGGCCGGACGTCCCGGAAACGCCTGGAGCAGGCTGCTTACGGATCTACCGGAAGATGAGCCGCTGCTGAAAGACCTGCTGGAGCCTCACCCGTTTCTCATGGTGCTGGTGTTCGGCGTCCTGAAGATTGCGAACCTGCTGGCGCGCGTGCTGGTCGGATTCCGATCCAGCGGCGTCGAGCACTTGCCCAAAGATGGGCCGTATCTGATCTGCCCCAATCATCAGACCTACCTTGATCCTTTTTTCCTGGTTAGCGCATTGCCCTACCGGACGTTTCGAAAACTTTTTTTCGTCGGCGCGAGCGAATACTTTGCGACGCCGGCACGGAGAAAAGCGGCCAGACTGATGCACCTGGCTCCTGTAGATCCCGATACGAATCTGGTCCAGGCCATGCAGGCGGGCGCATTCGGCCTGCGGAATGGCAAGGTTCTGGTGCTTTTTCCGGAGGGTGAGCGCTCCATCGACGGCGAAATCAAGAAATTCAAGAAAGGCGCCGCGATTCTCGCTGCGCACCTGCAAGTTCCGATTGTTCCGGTGGCGTTTGACGGCGTCTTCCCGATCTGGCCGCGGAATCGCCCATTTCATTGGCGCACCCTGCTGCCCTGGGAGGGCACACACGTGAAACTTCGCTTCGGTCCTGTACTTCCACCGGTGGCGCCTCTCGGCACGGATACCTCCCAGGCCCAGCCGAGTGAAGCCTCTTACGCCGCGATTGCGGACGAACTGCGACGAATTGTTGTGGATTTACAGGCGACGCTTCGTGCCCATCCAGCTTCCGGGAAAGTGACCGAAGCCGGATAGATCGCGCCAAGCCTGAAGGGGGGATCTGCAAGGGATTTCTTCCCGAGGCATCCTCGAGTGGACTGCTGGGATGTGCTTGAAGAAGTGGTGAGCCGGGCAGGACTCGAACCTGCAACCCGCTGATTAAGAGTCAGCTGCTCTACCATTGAGCTACCGGCCCACTGTGGGACAAACGATGATTTTACATAGGAGGGCGATTTTTGTCGAATGGCGGTGGGGCAGCCGAAAGGCCGCAAGAAATCGCGCGTTGCGCTAGCGAAAGAAGCAGCGGGCGATCCCGGCGCGAGTCACTTCCTGCGGAGCGTGGCGACGAGCTCGCGGGCGATTTCGCGGGCGCGGACCAGGTCGCCCGGTTCCAGTGAAATTGCGGCGACGCGGGGATGCCCTCCCCCGCCGTATTTTTCCGCGAGCGAGGCGAGATTCTGGTTCAAGTCACCGGGATTCCAGGGATTCGAGCCCAGGGAGACCTTGGAGCGGGCGGCCGAGGCGCTGACGCTAATCGAATAGGTGCATTCAGGATGGAGCAGGTAGGGAATGAACTTGTTGTAGCCCTCGAGATCGAGGTCGCTCACGTCAAAGAAGATGACGCCGTCGCGGGCCTCGATGCGCTCGCGGAGGACTTCGATGGATCGGCGATGCCGATCGAGGAGCGGCGCGAGATGCTGAGCGACGAGCGGGAGCTTGACGACTTCGGCGAGCGGGCGATAGGCGACTTCGCGAATGATCCGGGCGGGCAGGCCGTTTTCCGGAGCGGCTTCGATGACCAGGGCAAGCTGCGTGGCGGGCTCGGCCATCTCGACAGCGAACTGGGGAGTTGGATACTGCGCGCCGTCAATGAGATCGCCCCAGTGAATGAGCTCGGCGAGCGGCGCAGTGTCGTAGCCGAATTTTTCGTGGGCTACCGTGGCGATGAGCTTGGTGCAGGACTTAAACGCGGGATCGTAGAACATGTGGCCGCCGCGGCGTTGGCGGAAATGCTCGGCGTCGGCGGGCGTGAGGAACGCGCTCTGGTGATGATCGAACCACCAGGTGATGCGGGATGAGTTGGAATACTTGAAATCCACGATGACATTTTCCTTGCCGTCGAAGAGTCCGTCTTCCCAAGGCTGCGCGGCGCGGTGGCTCATGCCGGTGAAGTGGAATTCGGCTTGGGGATCGAAATGCTCCCGATAAAAGCGGTAGAACAGGGCCGCGGAGGCCGTGCCGTCGAAGCAGCGGTCGTGGAAACAGAGCCGAACCCGAGTCATGAGGAACGAAGGCGCCTTTCTGTCTCCCAGTGTGCGGGGCGGGAGAGAACAAAGTCACTAAATTTGGACGGAGGTATCGGGAAAGTCAAGCGGAAAGCCGGAGCGGGCACCGCCGCGCGGAGCCGGAATTCGCACAGAAGCAGAGAACCGCTCGTCTTTTGCGCGAGATGATTCGCGAGCCGGGCAATCTTTCACCGCGGCAGCGCCTGGACGGACTACCTCCTGTGGGAGGGCGACGGCCGCTTAGCGGGCAGCGTCCTTGGGTTTTTCCGCGGACGGCGCGATCGCGGGTATGTTGTTATTGCGGATGAGCTCGTTGAGGGCGGAGAGATCTTTTGCCTGGATCTCCCGCCAAGCGGCAAGATGCGTCTCCAAGCGCCCGTCGAGCTCTTCGAAGACGGCGTATGACTGCGCCGTGGGGGCGAAATCCGCGCTCTCGACCGTGGACTGGAGAGCAACGAGCTGATCGGCGGTCTGAATCGGATAGTTGAGCGGGTCTTCGTTGCTCTTGGATTTGGGCTGGATGATCTTTTCTTCGACCGCGCTCATCTTCTTGTTGAGCGCGTCGGCTGCGTCGAGGACGGGCTTCGCGGAGGCATCCTCGGCGAGGCGCTTCTTGAGCGCCTGGATCTGTGAGCGAACGCTGCGGACCTGGTTCACCGCTTCGTGACCGGCGGTGACGCGGTCGCGAATGCGCGTGGCGAATTCGGCCTGTTTCTCAAGATCGGCCTGCGAAGCGGCAACGCGCGGGTCTTTGCGGAGTTCCGTGGAGACGGAATACGTTTTTCCGCCGGCGGAAAGTTTCAGTTGATAGGTTCCGGGGGCGACGCGCACACCGGAGGGACGTCCGCCCCAGGTGACAGCGCCGGGCACTCGCACAGGCGGTTCCGACCGCAGGTCCCAGACAAAGCGATTCAGGCCGGCTTCGGCGGGTAGCAAATCTCCGGGCCCGCCGAGCTGCGGAAACTCTTCTTCCGGCTCCTCGCCGCCCGTGGACGCCTTCTTGCTCAAGAATTTCCGCACGAGTTTTCCCTGCGCGTCGAGAACCTCGAGGGTGATGGGATCTTTGGGCGCTGTCTTCAGCGAATAGTGAACGACGACGCCTCCCGGAGGATTCGATCCCACTGGGATGCCGCTGGCGATGAAGAAGCCGGGCCCACGGAGACGAAACGCCGGCGCGGGCTGGTAGAGATGGGCGTCTTCGCTGAAAGTTGCGGCGGACATTTCGCGCAGGGGCGAGACGTCGTCGAGGATCCAGAACGCGCGGCCGTGGGTGGCCACGGCGAGATCGTTGTCCTTGATCGTCAGGTCGTGGATGGGCGTGGCCGGCAAATTCAGGCGCAGCGATTGCCAGCGTGCGCCGTCATCGAAGGAGACATAGATGCCGGTCTCGGTTCCCGCAAAGAGAAGGCCCCTGCGCTTGGGGTCTTCCTTGACGGAATGGACGTAGGAATTGTCCGGGAGGCCTCCCGTGATTTTCGACCAGGATTTGCCGTAATCGGACGTCTTGAAGATATACGGATGATAGTCATCGAGCTTGTGGCGATCCACCGCGACATAAGCGGTCCCGGCGGCGTGGGGCGAGGCGTCAATGATGCTGACGAGGCTCCATTCGCCAAAGTCTTTCGACGTGACGTTGGACCAATGCTGTCCGGCGTCGCGGGTGATGTGGATGAGTCCGTCGTCGGTGCCCGCCCAGAGGAGGCCCCTTTCGAGCGGCGATTCGGCGAGGGCGAAGACGGTGTCGTAATACTCGACGCTGGTATTGTCCTGCGTGATGGGCCCGCCGGAGGATTGCTGCTTGGTTTTGTCGTTGCGGGTGAGATCGCCGCTGATGGCGGTCCAGCTCATGCCGGAGTCTTTCGAGAGGAACACGGCTTCTCCGCCGTGAAAGAGCATGTTCGGATCGTGTTGGGAGATGAGGATGGGAGCGGTCCACTGGAAGCGGTGCTTGAGGCCGGCAGCGCCCGCGCCCATGGGATTGAGCGGCCAGGAAGTGATGTCCTGGATTTGGCCGGACTTTTTGTCGAAGCGCGTGATGAGGCCGTCGTAGGAGCCGCCATAGACGACATCAGGATTTTTCGGGTCGGGAACGACGTAGCCGGCTTCGCCTCCGCCGACGGCGTACCAATCCGGGCGGTCAATGACGCCGGTGTCGCTGCGGCTGGCGATGGCGACGGTGGAATTGTCCTGCTGGGCGCCGTAGAGACGGTACGGGAAAGCGTTGTCGGCGGCGACGTGATAGAACTGCGCGGTGGGCTGATTGTACTGCGTGGACCAGGTCTTGCCGGCATCGTGCGAAATGGTGGCGCCGCCGTCGTTGGCGTTGATCATCCAATGGGGATTGGCGGGATCGATCCACAAGCCGTGATTGTCGCCGTGCGGCGAGCGAACGAAGCCAAAGCTCTTGCCGCCGTCCGTGGAGCGGTAGATGGCCGTGTTGAGGACATAGAGGGTGTCGGGGTTTTTCGGGTCGGCGATGATGTGGTGGAAATACCAGGCGCGCTGCGTGAAGCGGTGATCCGGATTGATGAGTTGCCAGGTCTCGCCGCCGTCCTCGCTGCGATAGATGCCGCCCTTCTCCGCTTCGAAAATGGCGTACACGCGGTTGCTGTCCGCGCCGGAAACGGACACGCCGATGCGGCCGAGCACGCCCGAAGGCAGGCCGTGGCCTTCGAGCCGCTTCCAGGTGGCGCCGGCGTCGCTCGATTTGTAGAGGCCGCTGCCGGGGCCGCCGCTCGTGAGACCCCAGGGCGTGCGCCGCGCTTCCCAGAGCGCCGCGAAGAGAATGTGTGAGTTTGCGGGATCGAAGGCGAGATCGATCGAGCCGGTTTTGTTGTCCTTGTAGAGGACCTTCTGCCAGGTCTTCCCACCGTCCGGGGAATGGAAGACGCCACGGGTTTCATTCGGGCCATAAACATGGCCGAGCGCAGCGACGAAAACGCTGTCCGGGTTTTTCGGGTCCACGAGTATCTGCGCGATGTGTTGAGAATCCTCGAGGCCGATGTGCGTCCAAGTCTTGCCCGCATCCTCGGACTTGTACATGCCGTCACCGAAGGAGATGTTGCCGCGGATACAGGATTCACCAGTGCCGGCGTAAATGACGTTGGGGTCGGAAGGCGCGGCAGCAATCGCGCCGACGGACATGATTGCGGTCTTGTCCGTGAGAGGCGTCCAGGAGAGGCCGGCATTGGTGGTTTTCCAGACGCCGCCGGCGACGGCGCCGAAATAGTACGTTTCCGGATCGCCGACCACGCCTGTGACGGCGAGGGCGCGGCCGCCACGGAAGGGACCCACCTGGCGCCACTTCATCCCCTTCAGTGAGTTTTCATCCACGGTTTGCGCTGTGACGCCCGCGCAGAGCAGGCCCGCGCAGACCGCCAGGATGAGACCAACCCGAACGGCAACTTGTTTCCAACCACTCATCGTTTTTCTCCCTGTGGTATCCAAAAACAAATCCAAGCCGGCGAAGCGCGGCCGGCAACGCGCTGCTTCGAGCAAATCATGGACGCGAAAAATCCTGCATTCGTTTCATGGCGCGGCGCGGTGCGTTGCTTCGGCGCGGCCGCGCTTTCCGAATTCCGACGACCCGCTTGACTTCTTGGGCGATTCCGTCTTACCTACCTCAGACCCCAGCTCGCCCAATTCCACCATCGTTGAGGAGGCATCATGCCGGAAGGCCGAAACCTTTTCTCGGGTTTGTTCGATTTCTCCTTCGAGGAGACGCTCATTCGCCGGATCGTCAAGCTTCTCTATGTGCTGGCTCTCCTGGGAGGAGGCATCACGGTCGTCGCGCTGGTTGTGACTAGCTATCAACAGTCCCCGGCGCAAGCCGTGCTTGCTCTCGTCCTTTCGGCAGCCGGGCTCTTTGTCTGGACCCTCACCGCGCGACTCCTGCTGGAACTTGCCCTTCAGATCTTGCGCATCGCGGACAATATCGAGAGAGCCACGCACGGCACTGGCGGAAACCCGTAGGGCGCGGTCCCCGTAAGCGGCCCGCTTCGCTAGGCCCGCGCACCGCTATTTTCCCGCGAGGCCTTCGGCGATTTCCGATGCCACGGGCACCTTGAAGCGCTCGCCCTGATACGCCTTGATCATCAGCACGATCCAGAGAATGAAGGAAATCAGGCTGATCAGGTGCAGGACCATGATTCCCGGCCCAACCACTCGCCAGCCATTGGCGAAGAACCCGACGCCGAATATCATGGCGAGAATGCCGCGGAAGACGTGCAGGGCGCCAAAGGTAACAATCGACTGCGCAGCGTGAAAACGCACATAAGGACGCTTATCGATCAAGAAGAAGATGATTCCGGTGAGCCATCCGAGAGAATAGGACAGGGCGGCCGCCGTGTTTTCCGGCATACCTCCCCCCGAGCCGGATGGTTGAGGGGGAGTTCCACCCGCTGGTGCATGCGCTGCACCGCATTGCGGGCAGGTCGTGACCTGGTCTGCCATCTTCGC
>JBGQHF010000118.1:0-8697 GCA_041497835.1 Terriglobia bacterium | reverse complement strand
AGGCTCACCGCGATGGAAAAGGCGATGGCGCCCGCAACCATCCACCAGGGCACGGAGGAGAGGTCAATCGGCGGCAAATCCTGGCGGCGGAGATAAAGGTTTGCGCCGAAGGTGAGCGCGCGTCCGATGAGCCAGCCGAGCGTTACGCCGAAGATTCCGCCGAGCAGGCCCATGGCGCCGGCCTCGGCAAAGAAAAGCATTCGAACGTCGCGGTCGGCCGCGCCCAGGGCTTTGAGGATGCCGATCTCGCGCCGCCTCTCGAGGATGGCCATCACCAGCGTGTTGATGATCCCCAGCGAGGCCACGGCCAGAGCCAGGCTGCCGAAAAGGCCCAGGAGAAGATCGAAGACGGCAAACACTACGCGCAAGCTACGTGTCGCGTCGAGAAGGGAGAATGCGGCGAAGCCCATCTGTTTGATGGCGGCTTCGACGCTCTGCACTTGCGCGGGGCTCTTCACGCGCACGGTCAGGGTTGCGTAGCTGGGTTTCGCGGACGCTCCGCGGAGCATCTCCCGAAGATCATTGGCCTGTGCGATTCTCAGCGACTGGGCAACCTGGAGGGGAATGAGCACCCGTCCGCGGCCAAAGCCGCCGAAGCCTCCGGTGGGCTCCGTTTCAACGATGCCTACGATGCGCAAGGTTTTTTCGCGGGGGACGATGGAAAGGCCGGGGAAAATTCCGGCCGGGAGTCCTGCTTCGGCGGAAGCGTCGCTCGCCGGAGGCGCACCGGCGCCGGTGGAACCGGTCTCCGCGGAGGACACTTGGCGCTCCACATAGCGCAGGACGATCTCCTTCCCCAAGAGCGTATCGGGCTGGTCCGAGAGTTCTTTTGCAAATTCGATCTGCAGGATGGCCTCGTCAGCCGCGGGAGCGGAAAAGAAGGCGCCCTTGATTCCTTCGAACGCTCCGTTGCTGCGGGCCGAGGCAGGCACGCTGGCCACGAGCGTTGAATACGAATTCCCTGCATAGCGGATATCCGAGGGGAAACGAAATTCCGGATAGACCTCGACGACATTGACGAGCCGTTCGATCTCCTTGCGGGCCTCTTCATCGAGCGGACGAGAGTCCTCCGCTTTGGCCGCTTTGGCGGCAGGCTGCCGCGCGGGACGCCCGAAACCCCGCAGGTTCGCCTGCGGAGCGACGAAGATGGCGTCGAAGAGCCCCGAGCGAGAAAGCCGTTTGTCGGCCAACTCCTGCAGACCGACGCCGAGGGAGAGCATGGCCACAAGCGAGGCCACGCCAACGGCAATTCCCAGCGTGGTCAGCGAGTTGCGTAAGATGGCCTCGCGGAGGTTGCGGCCGGCCAGTTCAGTCAAGTCCCGGAATTTCATGATGGGACTCCGTCGCTGACCAGTTTTCCGTCGTTCATCTGGAGGATGCGATGTGCGAAGCGTTCGGCGCGCGCGCGGTCGTGGGTCACCATCACGATGGTCATGCCCAGGGATTCATTGATCTCGCGGAGCAGCAGCATGATGGCATCGCCGGTGGCGCTATCGAGGTTGCCCGTCGGCTCGTCTGCCAGGAGAATGGCCGGGCGATTTACCAGCGCGCGCGCCAGAGCGGCTCGCTGCTGCTCTCCGCCGGAGAGCTCGGTGGGATGGTGCGTGAGGCGAGCCTCCAGGCGCACACGCTGGACGGCCTCGCGCACACGCGCCTGGCGCTCTCCGCGGTCCACTTCCGCCAGCCGCAGCGGCAGCTCGACGTTTTCTTCGAGGGTCATGCGAGGGAGCAGATTGAAAGCCTGAAAAACCATGCCCACGGTGCGGCTGCGATGCTGAGCCAGTTCCTGCGAGCTCATCTGTGCCAGGTCTTGGCCGTGCGCAAGGATGGCACCCGAGGTAGGGCGGTCCAGACCGGCGATCAAATTCAGTAGGGTGGATTTCCCCGAGCCGGAGCTCCCCAGCAGGGCGATGAATTCTCCGCTGCGGACGTCGAGCGTGACGTCGTCCACGGCGCGAACGAGCGCCGGACCCATCTGGTAATGGCGCGAGACGCGATCTGTCCGGATGGCAACACCGTCAGGTGCAGTGGTCATGGGGCTCCCGATGGTACTACGCACGAGGGGAGTCGCAGGTTACGCCGGGGCAGCGGCGAGGAGGCAGGGAGGGGAGGCGAAAATTCGCTGCTACACAGTCTTGTCTCTGGAATAGCAGAGCGATTCGAGATTGCACTCCGCGCATTTCGGCTTGCGCGCCTGGCAGACCCTGCGGCCGTGCCAGATAATCTGGTGCGAGAATAGAATCCACTTCCCCTGCGGGATCACATGCAGGAGATCCTGCTCGATCTTTTTCGGGTCATCGTTGCGCGAGAGATCCAGCCGTTGCGAGATGCGCTGGACGTGTGTATCTACCACGATGCCGGAGGCGATGCCGTAGGCCGTGCCCAGAACGACGTTGGCTGTTTTTCGCGCCACACCTGGGAGCGTGAGTAATTCCTCCATTGTGCGCGGCACATGCCCGTCGAATTTTTCGATGACGGCTTTGCTCGCACCCATGATGGATTTGGTCTTGTTGCGGAAAAACCCCGTCGGACGGATGTGCTGTTCCAGCTCTTTCGGCGAAGCGTAGGCAAACGCCTGGGGTGTTGGATACTTCGGGTACAGAGTCTTCGTAACCTCATTCACCCGAACATCCGTGCATTGGGCGGAGAGGATCGTCGAAATGAGCAACTGAAATGGATTGTCGTGCGTCAGCTCGCAAATGGCGGCGGGATACACCTCGTCTAGCTTTGCGAGGATGGCCGCAACGCGCCCCGGATCGGTTCCCGCGGCACGACGCGCCGCCGCAGTCTTTGGCTTCGCGGGTTTCCCCGGTTTCCGTGTCTTTTGTGAGCCAGGTTTGGCCTTCTTCGTTTTTTTCCTGGTCGCCATGGGAACCGCAATATAACACAGACGTCTCGCAGCGGTTTTTGCCGGGGCGCTGGATTCGCGCCTTATAGGAGAAACTCAAGGAGCTTGCGGAAGGCTTTGCCGCGATGGCTGTGGGCGTTCTTCTCTTGCGCAGACAGTTCGGCAAAAGACTTGCCCAGCGCAGGGAAGTAGAAGACCGGGTCGTAACCGAAGCCGCCACTGCCGCGCGGCGCATCCAGAATTTCTCCATCCACGCGGCCGGTAAGAATGGCGACGGCGCGGCCACGCGCCGCCAGCGCAATCGCGCAAACAAAATAGGCGGCACGATCCGCGCCCTTTCTGCCTCGCAGCTCTTCGAGCAGTTTCCGAATGCGCTCCTCGTTCACCGCTTGCGATCCCGCGTAGCGAGCCGAATGGACACCGGGAGCGCCCCCCAGCGCGGGGACGACGAGCCCGGAATCATCGGCGAACACAAGGCCTTCGCACAGCCGGGAATAGTACAGCGCTTTCCCCAGCGCGTTTTCGGCGAATGTCGGCGACGCCTCCTCAAATTCAGGCAGGGACGCAAACCTAGGCACCACATCCAACGGGAGGGGAGAAGACGGAGAAAACGTCTTTGCCAGGTTGCGGAATTCGCCGAGCTTCCCGGCGTTGGACGAGGCCAGGAGCAGCTTAGCGGGCGCGCGCACTGAAATGGACCGGCAGGACGGCGCGCTGCTGTTCGATCAGCCGCCGGATTCCCGCGGCAGCCAAGGCGAGAAGATCCTGCATTTCGCCTCCGCTGAAGGGCTGGCCTTCCGCCGTGGCCTGAACTTCCACGAACTTGCCGGTACCGGTCATGACCACATTCATGTCCACTTCGGCGTTCGCGTCCTCTTCATAGGCAAGGTCGAGCAAGGCGCGGCCGTCCACCATTCCGACGCTGGTGGCCGCGACCGTGTCGGTCAGAGGCAATGTCTTCAGAATGCCCGCGGCGACCAATCTCTCCATGGCCATGGCGAGCGCGACAAATGCGCCGGTGATGGAGGCCGTGCGCGTGCCGCCGTCGGCTTGAATCACGTCGCAATCGAGCCACACGGTGCGCTCGCCGAGCGCTTCCTGGTTGGTCACCGCGCGCAGCGAGCGCCCGATGAGCCGCTGAATTTCATGAGTCCGGCCGGACTGTTTTCCACGGGCGGCCTCACGCGGCGTACGCCGTTCGGTGGCCCGCGGCAGCATCCCGAATTCGCTGGTGACCCAGCCCTTGCCGCTGCCCTTCAGAAATGAGGGCACTCCGTCATCCACCGTGGCCGTGCAGATCACGCGGGTGTTGCCAAGCTCGATCAGGACGCTACCCTCGGCCACCGGGACAAAGTCCGGCGTGATCTTCAAAGGCCGCATCTGGTCGGGATTGCGACCGTCACTTCGCACTGTTCCTCCTGCCACGGGAGACCGCATCACGGTTTCTTTTCCGGCGGGCTCAGTTTGCCGGGTGAGGTGGCGGGTGTCAACTTGGCGGGGTCGGCCACCGCCCCGCCGCTGACCACAAACGTCCCGGTGAGGTCGAGATGTCCCGCCAAGGTCTCCGTCTCCTGGCCGTGAATCAGAATCTTCAGCCGCTGCACCTGCGGCACATTCGCTTGGAGTGTTTTGGTGATGGAATCCACCGCCAGCTTTTCGCTCTGAATGCCCGAGGGTAGAGAGTTCGCCAGCGCCTCGGAAAAGTCGGCGACACCCGTGCCATCCGGCAAGAGATAAAACTCGAGCAGAGACGCTTCCGGTGGAAGCGTGCGGAGTTCGGCGTCCACCGGGCCGGCCAGCAGCGTGTTCAGCACCTGTTTGGAGCGCAGAACCGGATCGTTCGAGAGTGGAAGCTCGATTGTCACGGGATTCAGCGAGCCATCCGCATCGGCGGAGGCCCAGAAGAGTCTGGTTTTCTCGCGTGGCTCACCCGGCGTGCCGATGGCGGGGTTCAAGAGCTCGCGGCGTGCCTGCTCCACCGATTGAGCCTGCAATTGAGCGGCGCGGCGGATGCGGCGCCGGAGAGCCGGGAAGTAGATGCCGCCGGCGAGGACCGCCAAGGCCAGTCCTGCGATCAAACGATTGCGCCAGCGCGGATTCATTGCAGGGCTCCGCCGATGGGGACGGAATCATAGACAGGTTTGTAAGCGGCCACCGCCCTTGCGATGGCGTCCGCGACGCCCGGAACCATGCGGTCCAGCGCGTTATGGTCATCCACGGAAACGCTGGAAAGCTCAACGGCAATCGCGGGCGCGGCAATGCTTCGCAATTGGCGGACGGGAGCCATGAGCGGTGTATTGGGGGAACCCTTGAAGCGCAGGGAAAGCTCGCCCTGCGCGAGGTCCGCGAGCTTCCTGCTCATGGGAAGAAAAAAAGTCTGAGCTCGGTCCCAGGGCAACATCGCCCTCGGCGCGCCCGGTGCGGCGGAAGAGTCCGGAAGCGTATAGACGCGGACCGTTCCGGGCAAACCCGTTGACCCGACATGCAGCGTCAGGAAGATGGCGCCGCGCTGCGCGTTGATCATCGCCGAGCGGTCGTCCAACGAAGGATTGTCATTTCCCTGCCGCGTTTGCAGCACCGAGAAGCCCTGCTTTTCGAGTGCCAAACGAACTTGCGCCGCCAGATTCAGGACGAGATCGCTTTCGCGGATGCCGCCGGTGCCGCGCGCGCCGGGGTCGGTGCCGCCGTGAGCCGGGTCGAGGACCACCAGTTGGAGGCCCGCCTTCTGCGGCGGCGACGTGGATTGCACCGGCGAAGGAATGAGCGGCGCAGGCGCTTGCGGAGTGGGAGTCGCGGGCGCGCCGGAGGGCTGCTGGCCAGTCTGGGATACGAAAGGAAGAGCCGCCGTGGCCGCAAGTATCAAAACACAGGACGTGGTGCGCACATCGTGCAGGATACCAAAAATGAGCGGCTCGCGGCGCTGTTCACAGCCTGTCAGGACGCCCGGCGCCGACGATGACGCCGATGTTCACCGCGGCGCTCGCGATGCTTGGCCTTCCAGATTTTCTGCTGCTCGGGAGTCAGCACGCCCATTGTCTGATTCCGGTTCCCCTGCCGGATCTGCTTGATCTTTTGTTCTTTCTGTTCGGGAGTGAGGGAGGAATCGTTCCGAATTGATTCCACCTGGGACTTGGCGTTTTCGTGGATCTGCTTGATCTGGTTCTTTTGATCCGCCGACAGATTCAGCTTCTGGTCATCGAGGTCCTGCGACCCGGGAGTTTGCGGCCCGGCCTCGGGCGGGTTCTGCTGCGGCTCGGAGCTGCTGCCTTGCGCCGCGAGCGACGGGCGGAGCATCGCTCCGTGAAGAACCACAGCGCCCAGCACGGTAAGAAGCAAAGAGAACTTGTTTCGCATGGTCATCCTTTATGGGGCCGGTCCTTGAATGACAGGAAAACAGACCAGCCCCTCTGATGGGAACCCGTGCTGGAGGGAAAAGTTTCGAGGTATCCCACATCCATCCGGCGGTGACTAGTGCCGCTCCAACTTGTCGCAGGTAAACTGAGTCGACCGTCCGTCAGGGCGATTGTCGTGTGATTTGACGAACTTGTAGGTGCATCAAGTTGGAACGGCACTAGGGCTGCCGCGAGGGGCCTCCGCATCAGGAGAGAGTGGAGTCAGCCCCGCTTTCTGCAAGAGCGCGTTCACCCGGGGCAATTCCTCGGCCAGGACCGAGCTCCATCGGGCGAGCGTGGTGCGCTGCGCCTCTGTGAATTTCGTGATGGCCGCGCTGGCGTCCGAGGTCGGGGCGACGTCGGCACTCGCGACGATGCTCAGTAACCCGGAGAACACCCGGAGGAGCGATCGCAGATCCGTACTGTCATCGGCGGGGACTGCAAGGCCAAAGGTGCCGAAGCTCTCTCGCTGAGGCCCGAGGGCAGTGCGAATCTTCGCATCGAGCGCTCCAAGCGCTTCGGCGAGCGCTTTGTCGTTTTGAGCTTTGCCAATTGCCCCCGAAAGCTGCACGAGAAGGTTTTCGGCTTGCCGGTTGGCCGTAACGGCTTGCGCATAGTGTGCAACAAGCTGTGAGGATACTTCGAATTGGCGGGCGAGGTCCTGCGCCGGAGTCTTCACGCGCGGGTCCATCTTGACGACGAGCGACTGTGAACTTGTCTTGCCGTTCACCGTGAGGCGCACGGTGTAGCTGCCCGGAAGAGCCCACGCCCCTTGCGGGCCGCGGCGCGACCTGCTCCTGCCGGCCGGATTCGCATAGTGGAGATCCCAGACGAAGCGATGCATTCCGGGTTCCGCGGAAAGAGGCTCGGGGGAATGCACCCAGTACATCGGAATATCGAGCGAATTGGGATCGACCGCCTGGGATTTGTCGTCGCTCGCGAAGCGCCGCGCTTGTTTTCCGGATGCGTCGAGGATTTCCAGCACGACAGGGGCGGCGGGTTTCTCCTTCAGGTAGTAATCCAGAATCGCACCGTCCTGCGGGTTCTCGGCGAGGGGTTCATCGAGCGGCTGAGGTGTCCCCTGGTCGGAGCCGGGACGAACGCGATAGGCGATTTGCGGGCGGAAGAGCCGCGTGTCCGCCGCCGCAACCTGCACGTCGAGCTGGCGGAGCGGCGTCACGTCGTCAAGGATCCAGAACGAGCGGCCGTGCGTGGCGATGACCAGATCGTCCTCGTGGACAACCAGGTCGCGCACGGAAACAACTGGCAGATTGAGCTGGAGCGGCTGCCAGTCATCACCGTCGTTGAAGGAGACGAATACTCCCATTTCCGTGCAGGCGTAAAGCAGGCCTTTTCTCTTGGGATCTTCGCGGACACAATTAACGTAGCTGCCCTCCGGGATGCCGCGCGAGATGCGCTGCCAGGTGCGGCCGGCGTCGCGTGTGCGGTAGAGGTAGGCTTGCAGGTCTTCGAGGCGATGGCGGTCCACGGCGGCGTAGGCGGTGGCGGCGTCGAAGCGCGACGCTTCGACGTGCGTAACCTTGCTCCACGGCATGATCTCGGCGGGCGTCACGTTTTGCCACGTCTTGCCCTCGTCGCGCGTCACGTGAATGAGGCCGTCGTCGGTGCCAACCCAGATCAGGCCCGCGCGGGCGGCCGACGGCGCGATGGTATAGATCACGCCGCGGCGCTTGCCTTGCGGCGCGTCCGCCGCGGTTGCGGCATCGAGGTTTGGCGGCACGCCGGGATCTTCCCGCGTCAGGTCCGGGCTAATCACCTGCCAGGAATTTCCGCCGTCGGCGGTGCGGAATAGCACCTGCGAGCTGAAATACATGACGTGCGGATCGAGCGGCGAGAAAACCAGCGGCAGTGTCCACGTGCGGCGGTATTCGCCGGGATGGGTGAGCGTCGGCGGAATTTCAAGATTCTGCTCCGTGCGCAAATCCTGGCGCGACACAAATCCGCCGTAGATCACGCCGGGATCGAGCGGGTCCGGCGCGATGTAGCCGTTTTCCTCGCCCGCCTCGAGCGGCCGCCAATCGTGAAAATTCAGCGAGCGGTAATTGCCTCGGCTGGGCGTGCCGGCGGGACCGCTGTCCTGCTGCGCGCCGTACACCCAGTAGGGGAAACGATTGTCGGTGATGACGTGGTAGAACTGGCCGGTGGGCTGGTTGTACCAGGAGCTCCATGTCTCGCCGCCGTTCAGCGTCACGACAGCGCCCTGGTCGCTGGCAAGGATCATGCGTTGTGGCTCCGCGGGATCGATCCACAACCCGTGAAAATCGTCGCCACCCGGCGCGCCCTTGATCGCGGCAAAGGTTTTGCCGGCGTCGCGCGAGCGGTAAAGCGAAGTATTCGAAACGTAAACCGTGTCCGCGTCCTTTGAATCCACGTCCACGCGGGAGAAATACCAGCCGCGGCCCCAGATGCGCCGCTCGTTCGCAATGCGCTGCCAGT
>JBGQHF010000117.1:0-8857 GCA_041497835.1 Terriglobia bacterium | reverse complement strand
ATTGCCAAATCGGGGCGGCACCTTGGATTCGAAGTACGCGGCCGCGGCGAGCGTCATGCCCGCAATCGGCAGCATCTGCCAACTGGCCCGCGCGGATCCCCAAGCGTGCTGCACAATCGCAGCCAGAAAAAGCAGGAACGCAGCAAGTTGCCCGGTAACCGCAAGAATTCGCAGCACAGGCAGGCCGGCCGGATTCAAGAGAAATACGACGTCGGCAAAGCTGGAGAGGGTGAGAACAGTCCATCCCGCAACCCAGGCACGGAAATGGCGCGGGCTATGCTCCCTCTGTAGAAGGAAAAAAAGGACGAGCAGCGTGAAAAAGGCGGTGGCCTCGAAAAACGCAATCCCCAACAGGCCTTGGTTCTGCCAGATGATGGTGCGCCTCCGGGCCGCAATCACCGTATACAGGCGGGATATTCGGCCGCAAACCAGATACCGGACTTTGCGGTGCTGGGAGAGAAGCCTGTTCTTGACGCTAACACGCTATTTTCTGACTAGGCAAGGGCAGCCGACGAACGCTGTGCTGTCCCATATAATGGCAATGGGGAGAACCCAACTGTGGAAACCGAAAAGATACTGGTCGTGGACGACGAAGAGCCGATTCGGGAAGTTGTCGCAACCATGTTGCAGACTCAGGGCTTTGAATGTGCCGCCGTCAGCAATGGACGCGCCGCTCAGGATCAGGTCCTCCAGTTTCAGCCCGACCTTATCCTCAGCGACATGATCATGCCCGAGATGGACGGCCTGAAGCTGCTCGAGTGGATGCGTGAGCATGACCCGGATGTGCCGGTGATCATGGTCACCGCCATCCACGACATCTCCACAGCACTCGAAGCCATTCGCCGCGGCGCGTACGATTACATCTTGAAGCCATTCGAGAAAGACCAGCTTTTCCTCGGTGTACGCCGCGCCCTGCAACATCGCCGGCTGGTGCTCGAAAACCGCAGCTACCAGCGGAATCTAGAAGTCGCCGTGGAGGAGCGAACGGCACAGCTCTCCGGCGCTCTCACGCAGCTTGAAAAGTCTTACGACGATACGCTGGAGGCGCTCGGGAGCGCACTGGACCTGCGCGACGCCGAAACCGAGGGCCATTGCCAGCGCGTCACCGCCTTCACCATCTCTATCGCGAATGCCATGGAGGTCCCGGCGGAATACCTGCCCGTTCTGGCGCGCGCTGCATTTCTTCACGACATCGGCAAGATGGCCATTCCCGATGGAATCCTCCGCAAACCTGGCCCGCTTGACGATGCCGAGAAAACGATCATGCGCACGCACTGCGAGATTGGCTACCGCATGCTGACGCGCATCCCGTTTCTCCGCAACGCTGCGGAAATCGTGCTCGCCCACCAGGAGTTCTATGACGGCACCGGCTATCCCCGGGGCCTGAAAGGGGAAGAAATCCCCCTGGGCGCCCGGATATTCGCCGTCGCAGATGCGATGGACGCCATGATTTCCGACCGGCCGTACCGCCGGGCCCTGCCCATCGTCCACGCCCGGGAAGAGATTCAACGCTGCGCCCAAACGCAGTTCGACCCCAAGGTGGTTGAGGTCTTCTTGTCCATTCCAGACACACACTGGGTCGACCTGCGCCAGAATCTGGATTCCCCGTTTCGCCTGGCGCATTTCCAGAATCTCTGAGGGCTATTCCCAGCGGAGGGGCCGCAGGAGGTCTTGCGCGGCGGCTCCGGTCCGCGTAAACTCTCGCCGCGGAGGGGGTCTGCATGGCGCTCGTTCCCATCAAAACCGCTTCGGAGACAGGCTATTGCGATTGCGTCTGCGGTTGCTACGAGCTCGCCAGCCTGCGCGATGAAGATACCGGCAAGGGCTATTGTCCGAATTGTGGCAAGGAACACTACGAACTGAACACGGGAGTAGGCATACCCCAGCCCGCCCCCGTCAAACTCTCGCCTAACGCTCCCGGCGCCTCTGCGGCCGCTTCCATGCCCGCCCCCGCCGATCCTCCCGGGCGCCTGCGCTGACTGTGGCCGTCCCTTCGCTTCGTCGCATGCTGACCCAATCTGAAATGGGAAGGAAAGTCCCCGCTGCGGTCAAGATCACACAGTTATGCCCCTAGATTTCTCGACAGGCTTGTGAGCAAACCTTTCTGTTCTCAAGATCAGTCCTTTGAGGACAGCTCCTCAGAGGATCGCCCGTTTGACCATCCCGAACAGGACGAGACGCAGCATCCTGGAAGACCACGATCAGCTGTGATGCTCGATATGAGTTTTGGAAGAGTTCCAGTTTGTAATATTTTGATAAGTCGTTAATAAACATTTGGAATTCGAAAACCACCTATGCTCAGAGTACTAAAGCTCTGCTGAATCATGCAGTTAGACGTATTCCAGGCGGTAAGTTGGAAAGAATTAATTATGTGGCTTACTCCTTGCAGGTAACTTAGACAGGGGGTTGGTCCTTGGTGGCCTTCAAGTCTGGCTACTCATTACTAGAATATGGCGAATTTGCCCCCATTCTTCACTAGAGGTGCACAAAATGAACTTCCACCGATTGCTCAGTCGGCATGCTCTCTTGCTCATCTTGACCTTCGCATTTTCGAGCAAGTTGTACGCTCAGACCGCCTCCCTTGGGGGCACTGTGGTCGATGCCAAAGGGGCTGTAGTTCAGGGTGTAAAAGTCTCGGCGCGTAATACTGAGACGAACATTAGTAGGACTTTGGAAACGAACGACACCGGTTCGTACCGCATGCCGAATCTCGCTCCCGCAGCCTACGAGGTCGCTTTCGAGAAGGAGGGGTTTCGTGTCTCGCGCTACTCCAATGTTGTGCTTTCAGTCGGCCAGACGTTCACGCTGGACGTAACGCTTGAGCTCGGCCCGCTCAGTCAAAGCGTCGAGGTCAACGCCCAGCGGATCGCACCGATCGAGCTCGATAACGCCCAGATTAGCAATCTAGTGGACCAGCGCCGCATCACCGATCTTCCTCTAATTCTCAGAGACCCGTATTCACTGATCCTGCTGACCCCGGGCGTCACCCAGACGACCTCCGGCCTCGGCGGTTTTTCCGTAAACGGCTCGCGAGAGCGAAACAACAACTTTCTCCTGGACGGTACGGATAACAACGATACCGACGTGCCGGGCATCGCGGGGGGCATCACCAGTATCAATCCGGATTCCACTCAGGAGTTTCGCGTTATAACAAGTAATTTCCTCCCCGAGTATGGCCGCAACACCGGGGCAATCATCGACATCGTCACCAAGTCTGGCACGAACGAGCTTCACGGGGTCGCCTATTGGTTCGGCCGGTACGACGCCTTCGCCGCGCGCGACTTCTTCAACCACAATCCGGACACGAGCAACCCCAATCAAATTGAAGCGAAGAACCCCTTTACACGGAATACGGCCGGCGGATCCATCGGTGGACCTCTCATTAAGGACAAGACCTTTTGGTTCACGAATTTTGAAGCGCAGCGTTTCAACACGACCCTCACAAACGCTAGCACAGTCCCCACAGCAGCGTTCAAGACGGGAATCTTCACTTTCCGTGGACAACCTGTGGATGTCAGCACTCCCACTTCTCCGAACAATCGGTTCGGTTTTGGTCTGGACCCAACTACCAAGAATATTCTGGCGCTATATCCCGCGCCGAACGGGGAAGCCATTGACGATGTGCGCGGCGTCTTTCGCTTTCCAAGTCCTTCGATCCAGAGCACGGAAAACGTCACGGCCCGGCTCGATCATCGCCTGAGCCCGGGCAACCAGCTCACCGGTCGCTACGTCTTCAATCGCTTTCAGGACCCCAACCCGTTTCACTCGGAGTTCTTGCCCGGCCTGGATGCGATCAATACGTATCAGCGGACGCAGAATCTGAGCGTGGGTTTGACTTCCACGCTGACCTCAAGCCTCGTCAACGAATTCCGTTGGGGCGGAAACCGGACGAATTTACAGTTTAACTGCGTCGGCATCAGCACGTTTGATGGGTTTGGAGGCCTTGATCCCAATAAGCGCGGTCGGGACTACGCACTTGGTGGTATCGGAACGTTTGGGTGCGGCAGCCTCGGGGACAGCAACGGCCAGGCCCGTTTCACCGGCACCTACACGTTTGTCGATCACCTGTCATGGAACCACGGCCGCCACAGCATAAAAGTCGGCAGCGAAGTCCGGTTCGTATATTCCAACAGCTTTACGGACTTCTCCTCCCGCGCCGCGCTCGATTTCAACGATGCCTCAAATTTTGGAATCAGCCCGCTGACAGGTGTGCCCTCCACCAGCACGACACTGCGCAACATGGTGTGGTCGCTCTTCGGGGTGGCCGGAATCCAATCCCAATCCCAGTATTTCAACAAGGCCGGCAATCGCACCGCGGATGACCTCAGGGGTTTCCGTCAGCGCGAAATTCGTCTCTTCTTGCAAGACAGTTACAAGTTGCGTCCCAACTTGACCCTTAATTGGGGCGTCGCCTGGCAGTATTATGGCGTTCCCTACGAGGTCAACAACAACTTCTCCGCGCTCTTCCAAGATCCCAGCGGATCGGCACCGTTCACTTTCCAGATCGTCGGGCGGAACAGCGGCTTTCAACTCTTCCGCGACGACCTGAAGGATTGGGAGCCTCGCATCGGCATCGCCTGGGATCCGTTCAAGAACGGCAAGAGTTCGATTCGCGCGGGGTATGGCATCTTTCATGACCGCCTGTTCGGCAACCTCTTCGTGAATGCTCGCGGCAACCCACCCTTTCAGCAGGATTTCTTGGACTTTCCATTCGACACTATTCCGAATCTCAGTGTCCCGGCGACGCAGACGGCCTCTCCGGTAGTCCAAAATGAGGCTGGTATTTTCCCCGTTTTGTTCGACCATGGCTTCAGGATGCCTTACAGTCAAGCCTGGAACCTCAGCGTACAGCACGAATTCTTCGGCAACGTGGTTGCGGAGGTTTCCTACGTCGGCACAAAGGGCAATCGGCTGTTCCGCGTCGTGGACGGCAATCCGCCGCAGCCGAACCTGGTAAACGATTTGCTCGCGTTTTGCGTCCCCACGAATCCGGCAAACACTGGCTTTAACACGCAGAGCGGCCAGTGCGATGCGTCAACGTTGACATTCACCAGTCTCTGGTTTGGAGCGACAGATTTCGGCAACTTGCCGTTCAACGCGGTGAACAACAACGCGTTCTTCCAGGCAGCCGTGAACACGAATAAGGCGTTGTCCACTTATCACTCCCTGCAGCTCAATGTGACCAAGCGCTTGTCTCACGGGCTGCAAATCCAGGGCGCGTTCACCTATTCGCATGGCATTGACAACGCTTCCGACCCGCTGGTTGCCGGTTCGGGCAACCGTACCTTCCCGAGGAACTCCTTTGCGCTTTTCCGGGAACGAGGCAATTCCGATTTTGACGTGCGCCGCCACCTGGTTGTGAATTTCATCTATGAAATTCCTCTCGGCAAGGGCAAAGCGCGTTTGAACCATGGATTCGCAGGGAAGGTGTTCGAAGGATGGCAAGTGACGGGGATCTACACAGCCTCGGACGGCCTCCCGTACGATATCTTCGGAAACGTTGACAGCCAGCATACCGGCCTGTCCGACCGCGCTTCGATCATCGGTGATCCCAACAACCTTTCGGCCAAAGAGCGCGGCGACCGCACTCACACAGGGCCTGCAGTTGCAGCCTTCAACTTCACTCCACTTAACCAGGCTTCGAACCTAGGGCGGAATGTCTTTACCGCGCCCGGGATCAACAGCTGGGATATAGCGATGATCAAAACCACGAGCATTACAGAACGGTTGAAGTTTGATCTGCGTTTCGAGTTTTACAATCTGTTTAACCGCGTCCAATTCAGCCGGCCGGGAAACTCAATTGCCAATCCTGGCACTTTCGGTCTGTCCTCCTCACAGCTTGGACGTGCCGATGGTACGTCAGGAGCACGGCAGATTCAGTTCGCCGCCAAGTTGCACTTCTAGAACCGGCGATTCCCCGCCATCGGAAAAGGCGCCTGGAGCTCCATCCCCAGGCGCCTTCTTAATTCGTGAACCAGATCCTTGAGTGAACTCTAGTTATTACCGGTCATCGCTTTAGGCCGCAACAACTCTTGAAATGCCCGCTGAATCGAGAGCAGCTCGCCGCTCGATCGATCAGTTCTTCCAAAAGAGCTGCGACCATCTCCAGTCGAGGATAATCTGCCGGGACTATCGCCTGTTCGTCAAACATCGGCGTCAAGCGATCACGGGCAAACCAAATCTTTGCGACACTTGGCGGTACAACCCTGCGCATCTCTGGGTCACTCTCAAGGGAGCGCAGGAACCGCTCAGCCCAGAGCCCAGCGAACCAGGACATCTCCACATTGAATTCTCCCGCGTTGTAGCAGTTTTCTTCATGGATTCCACTTATGGCTTGCAAGGCGCGCCCCAACGGCCCGGCCACGCGGCTCCGCTGCGGGCGGTTGGCAGAGTAGTCGACCCACTTCAGCAGACTGTAGAATAGGCACAGCCTACGTGCGGGCCGCAGCTTCACTGCCCGCCCCACCGACCCTCCGGACCGCCTGCGCTGAGATCGGCCTTCCCAAGACCCCAAAGGCCCAAAGGGTAGACGTTTCTCCATCGATCTGGGGCCCTTCGAATCGTTCCCAGGGGCCTCCTACACGTCGCGCGACCGCGCCTGGGCACGGGGGGCCGCTGCAAAAAGAAAGGGAGCTGGGCGGACCCGGCTTCCTTTGAAGTTTTCGTCCGGGACGGCCCGCGCCGCCTCGGTCCAGGGAAGTATTGGTTAGAAGACGAAACGTGACTAGAACTTATCTCATAAATGGGTTATTTCACCCAGGGATGCCTTCGGGCTTCGGACGGGCTCTCAAAAACACCCAACAATGGCGGCTTTTCGGCCCCCGGAAAAGTCAAAGCCAGACTCCAAAAGGGCTTAAAAGCATTTATGAGATAGCTTCTAGCGTATAATTCCTCAATCACTAAAGGGCGTGTATCGGAGGCTGAAGATGAATCGCAGACGATTTGCCGCTTCGCTGCTCGCAGCGGCGCTGCTGGCCGGCATCGGGACCGGCCTTGCAGCCAGGCAGGAAAGGCCAGCGGTCGCCCACACGACTCTGAAAGTGGGTGACGCCGCGCCGGATTTCACGCTGCTGGACAACAAGTGGAAGCCGGTGCATCTCGCCGATTTCCACGGGAAGAAAAATGTCGTGCTCGCGTTTTACGTGCTCGCGTTCACCGGTGGTTGAACGAAAGAACTCCAGGCCTATCAGGCTGATAAGGCCAAGCTCGACGCATCGGACACGGTGGTATTCGGAATCAGCATTGACAGCCCGGCGGCCAATGACGCTTTTGCGGAAAAAATCGGCGTGACGTTTCCTCTCCTGAGCGACATGAACCGCAAGGTCCTCAAGCTGTATGGCATCCTGAAGATGTACAACGTCGAAAAAGAAGAATACGAATGGGCGCAGCGCACCACCTTCGTAATCGACAAAGAAGGCGTGATCCAGCACGTCGAAGAAGGCAACGGCGCCGTCAATCCCAACAATGCCATCGCTGTCTGCACGAAGCTGCCCAACAAGAAGTAAAATCAGAGCGGGCGCGCGGCCCTCAGTGACGCAGCGCGCCCGCTTTCATCCCCTTCGCGGATTCCGCACACGATGACGGCTCATCCTCAAACGGGTGCTACTTTCGAGCCCATCCCGCAGCTCGATTTGCGCGCGCAATTCGCCGCAATTCGCGACGAAATCCGCGCCGCCATCGATGACGTTCTCTCCTCTCAGCAGTTTATTCTGGGGCGGCAGGGAGCGGCGCTCGAAGAAGAGATTGCGCGGCTCTGCGGCGTGGCGCACGGTGTCGGTTTGGCGTCCGGCACGGATGCGCTGACGCTCGCGCTGCGCGCCTGCGGCGTTGGTCCGGGCGACGAGGTCCTGCTTCCGCCCTTTACGTTTGTGGCTACGGGAAGCGCGGTGAGCGCGCTGGGCGCACGGCCGGTTTTCGCGGACGTTGACGCAGCCACGTTTAACCTCAATCCCGCCGAACTCGAGAAGCGCACGACGCCGCGCACGAAGGCCATCGTCGTGGTGCATCTCTATGGCTTGCCTGCGGACATGGACCCGATTCTAGCGTTCGCCCGCGCGCGCAAACTACCCGTGATTGAAGACGCTGCGCAGGCCATCGGGGCTTCCTACAAAGGCCGGAAGGCAGGTTCACTGGGCGATGCCGCGTGCATCAGCTTCTACCCAACCAAAAATCTCGGCGCTTACGGCGACGCGGGGATGCTCGTGACGAATTCGACAGCGATCGCCGCGCGCGCGCGAACGCTGCGCAACCACGGTCAGACGGGCAAGTACGTCAGCAGCGAGCCGGGCTGGAACAGCCGCCTCGACGAAATCCAGGCGACAATTCTCCGCGTGAAGCTGAAGCATCTTCCGGATTGGCAACGCGCGCGACAGCGGCACGCCGCGGAATACGACGCTCACCTGATGAAAATCCCCGGCGTGGTCACTCCCCCTGTGCCCGCGGGCTGCGAGCACGTCTACCATCAATACACGGTCCGCGTGCCGCGAAGAGACCGGGTACAGCAGTTTCTCGCCGAGCACAAGATCGGCAGTTCCGTCTACTACCCTGTCCCGCTGCACCTGCAACCGATCTATGCTGACCTCGGTCACAAGCCGGGTGACTTCCCCCACTCCGAGCGCGCCGCTCAGGGAGTCCTCTCGCTCCCCATGTACCCCGAGCTGCGGCCAGAGCAGATCCGGCGCGTGGCTGAAACGATCACCCTGTTTTTCGAAAACTCTCCACGGGCCGGAGCCTGAGCCGCACCGCCGGCCGAATAAGAAAATTCCTTTTTCAAGACAAATGTAGATTTCTATTCGGAAGGCTGCGCGCGGCGGACGGCATGGACCAGAACGCCGACGAACATCAGGAGGGTGGGAAT
>JBGQHF010000116.1:0-9341 GCA_041497835.1 Terriglobia bacterium | reverse complement strand
GCGCTCACCATCGCCTATAATGTGGCGTTTGCTCCTACGGGAGGGGGCGTTTCGGATGGCTGGCGTCTTTGCCAACAAGAAAGTCCTAGTCCGCGTTTTCATCGGCATGGTAATCGGCCTGATTGCGGTGAGCATGCTGTTGTATCTCGTGCCGCAGGGCACGAACATGGGCACGGCTGCTCCCGATGCGGTCGCCACCGTGGGCGATCAAACGATTACCGTCGCGGATGTGCGTCAGCAACTCGCGCAGATTACCTCGCGCGGGCAGATTCCCAAGGCACTTGAGGCGCTCTACGCCCAGCAGATCATGAAACAGCTCATCTTCCAGAAGGAGCTCGAGCTGGAGGCCAGGCGGCTGGGTATCCGTGTCACCGATGAGGAGCGCGCCGACCGCATCAAGCAGTTCCTGCCCGCGGCATACAGCGGCGGAACCTTCGTCGGGATGGACCGTTACTCCGCGGAAGTACAAGGGCGCTTCAGCATGAGTGTGCCGCAATTTGAAGAGTTGATCCGCCAGGGGCTTCTCGAAGAGAAGTTCCGCCGTCTGGTGACCGACGGAATCACTGCCAGCGCCTCTGATTTGCAGGAGGAGTTTCGCTACCGAAACGAGAAGGTCAAGCTCGCCTATGCCTACATCAAGCCCGATGAGCTGGAAGCCAAGCTGAATCCCGACGAGGCCGCGATCAAGGCCGCTTTTGAAAAGAACAAGGCGAAATACCCGATGCTGGAGCGCCGCGTGGTCCGTTACGCCTTGTCGGACCTGAATCTCATCCGCCAGAGCATCCAGCTTTCAGACGACGAGCTGAAGTCGCTCTATCAGGCGCGGATTCAGCTCTACCAGGTGCCGAGCCGCGTCCATGTGGAGCACATCCTATTCCGCACTACAGGAAAGCCCGACGCGGAAGTGGACGAGATCCGCAAGAAGGCGGAAGACGTCCTGAAACAGGCGAAGAAGAATGCAAAATTCGAGGACCTCGCCAAGAAATATTCCGAGGACACCACGAAGGAAAAAGGTGGAGACCTCGGCTGGATCGAACAGGGACAGACCGTGCCGAACTTCGAGAAAGCCGCATTCAGCTTGCAGAAAGGCGCCATCTCCGATCTGGTGCGCACCCAGTTCGGTTTTCATATCATCAAGGCTGTGGACAAGGAGACCGCGCACACGAAGAGTTTCGATGAGGTAAAAGAATCCCTGCGCGGCCCGGTCCTTCTCGAGAAGACCGACCAGAAGGCGGCGGACCAGGCCGAGCAGATCGCTTCCGCGGTCCGCAAGTCAAACCGCGGCTCCCTCGATGACCTCGCGAAGGAATTCCATTTGCCCGTGGCAGAGACGCGCCCCGTCTCGGCCACCGATGCGGTGCTGGAGCTCGGCAATTCCCAGGAAATCAAGGAAGCCATCTTCCGCCTCAGGCAGGGCGAAATTGGTCAGCCGATCCGGACGGATCGCGGCTACGTGGTGCTCTCTTTGAAAGAGATACAGCCCGCGCATCAGGGAACACTTGACGAAGTCCGGCAGCGCGTCGTGGACGACCTCAAGCGGGAGATGGCCACTGCGACAGCACGCTCCAGAGCCGAAGAGCTGGCCCGCCGTGTAAAGGGCGGAGAGAAATTGGATTCCGTCGCCAAGTCGCTGGGTTTCGAACCCAAATCGTCCGATTCCTTCGCCCGGAATGGGTCCATCCCGGGAGTCGCCAGTGGGCGCCAGCTTTCTCCTGCCTTTCAATTGAACGTCGGGGAGGCTGGGGCGCCGCTAAGCCTCGGCAACAACTGGCTCGTGTGTCAGGTGACCGCCAAGGATGAGCCCAATCCCGCCGATTTTGAGAAGCAGAAGAGAGAATTGGAGGAGCAAGTCCTCCAGAACAAGCGCGGTCTCGCTTTTGAAGCTTTCCGCTCGGCGCTCGAGGATCGCCTGAAGAAGGAAGGCCAGGTCAAGCTGGTGCCCGAGCGCATGAAAGATCTCGGCACCCTCGGCTAGCTTAAAGTATTCATAATAAACATCTTAGCTCCATTTATTGAGCCTCTTGTCATTCTTTCCCCGCCAAGTTACCCTATTCCCTGCCCAGATGCCCCGCCTGGAGGCCGGTCTTTCATCTACCGGGCGCAGGCCGAGACGCTCCAATTCACCGCTCTCCACGCGGTTATATTAGGAGCGCTCCACCGATGGATCCGGGCGTCAGGCGGCATCTCGGCGAGACGATTCCGCTGAATACCCTCGCCCTACTGTGAACCATATGCCCACGCGCACAAACACCGTCCGCAACGACTACCGCTGCAGCATCGAACGGAACCAGGGAGGGAAGTACTGTGTCCGCATCCGCGTGCACTACCCCCGGCATGCCTGGACCCTGGCGACCTTCTTCCTGGCTTCGTCCTTCGATCGCGCCATGAAGAAGCTCGGGGAGTCCCTGGAATTCCTCCAGCAGAATGAGGAGAAACTCTGGTTCTGGGGAGTCGACCGCGCGGCCGACGTTGGCGTCTCTGCCGAGTTTCTTCGCGACGCCGGCTTGAAGCTGGACCGCCGCACCGAGTTTCCGCGCAAGAATGCGGGCCTGCGATTGTCTCCCGGGCGCGCCGTCCCCGCCTTTCTTCTTGGTCCCGTGCGCCGCGGCCTGGCCGAGTCCGTCGAAAGCCCCCGCGGCGTCTCCGTTGGAGATTGACGCCCCCTTTTTCCGGGATAAATTCACGCCCCGCTGCGTCTCCGCGGCGGGCCGCTCCGCGCTTGACATCCCGCAGTGCTCCGCGACATCATGCGCGCAACCCAACGAGGAAGTCTCGCGACGATCACGCTCTCTGTCCCCGCCGTTCTGCCCAGGTTTGGATTCCGGTTGGCAGGAGTGCGCGTTCGCCGCGGGCGGAGGACTCCACCATGATGCGTTCCAACAGGAATCTGCTCCTGGCGGCGCTTGCGGCTCTACTCCTGGTCATCGGCAGCACGACGCTCAGGGCGGCGCCCCAGCAGTCGAGCGACAAGACCGATATCAGCAAGAAAAAAAGCAAGAAAAAGTCAAAGCAGTCCCCGGACGCGGCGGCACCGGCAACGAGTGCGCCGGCAGCGCCGTCCGCGGCTTCCTCAGCACCGGCCGCCGCGGCGTCTTCCGCGCCTGCAACCAAGAGCGCTCCAGCATCCTCCACTGGTGTCGGGAATCCCGGAGCGAGTCCGCAGACGCCTCCCCCGGCCGGCAGCGGGATGGTATGGGTAAACACGGATTCGGGCATCTATCACAAGGCCGGTACCCGCTGGTACGGCAAGACGAAGCAGGGCAAGTACATGTCCCAAGCCGATGCCGTGAAGGCGGGTTACAAGCCTGCGAAGAGGGAGTAGCGCGCGGCGCAGGAAGCATCGCGCACGCCCGGTGGTCTCCCGCCCGGCGGGACGCCGCCGGCCGCTCTTGGTATGAAAATCCTACTTGTCGCGGAGAATCACTTCGCCCTGGCCGACCATCTGGTCATTGAGCCACAGGCGGTATTTATAGATCCCCGGCTTCGTGCCGATGCGCGGCGGGCCGCTGAGCAGGCGCATTCCCACGGGCGCCTGAAATACGTTGGACGAAAAAGGACATCGGTTTGCGTCGAATTCGACGCGTAGGTTCCCCGCGTCGGAGATCCAGGAAACCTGGTCGTCCATGTCGAGCACGACTACTTGCGGGATCAAGCCAACCAGTACGGGGCGTTCCGCCATCGCTGCACTCACCTGTGTCCGTCACGGATCGCGCCGGCGAAGTACGAATTTGCCGGAGCAACGCGACGATAACACATCCAGCCGGTTGCTTCACGTCACGTCTGTCTCTTCTTTCTAGAGGGCTTCCACGGCGGCGGCGATGTGCTTTGCCGAAATTCCAAATTTGTCGAGCAGCTCATCCGGCTTTCCCGAATGGGGTACGCCCCGCACCGCGAGGTGCCTCACCGCAGCCGGCGCCACGCCCGCGGTTGCCAGTGCCGCGAGCACCGCTTCGCCCAGCCCGCCTTCCGCGTAGTGATCCTCGGCAATCACCAGCCGCCCGGCCGCCGCTTGGATCTCGGCTGCGAGCGCCGCTGCGTCAATCGGCTTCACGCAATAGAGGTCCACCACGCGAATCGAGATTCCCTTGGCCTTCAGGGACACCGCGGCCTTCAGCGCCTCGTGCAGCGTCACGCCCGCGCCGATCACCGTGGCGCGGTCGTTCGCGCTCTTCGCCAGCACTTTGAAGCCCGGCACGGGAAATGCCTCGCTGTTCGGATAGATCACCGGTGTCTTCGGCCGCGAAGTCCGCATGTAGCAGAAAGCGTCAGTCCGCGCCATGGTTTCCACCAGGCGCTCCGTGGAAACCGCATCCGACGGATACAGCACGCACGCGCCGGGAACGGCGCGAAACATCGCCAGGTCTTCGAGCGCCATCTGCGACGGGCCGTCTTCGCCGATGGATACGCCGCAATGCGAGCCGCACAGGTTGACGTTGCTGCGGCTGATGGCCGCCATGCGCACCTGGTCGTACGCGCGCGACAGAAAACAGGCGAAGGACGCCGCAAACGGCACCAGCCCTTGCGCCGCCAGCCCCACCGCCACGCTTACCATGTTCTGTTCCGCGATGTAGCCCTGGAAGACGCGCTCCGGCGCGCTTTTCTCCATCGTCTCCGTGAACGTGGAGTTCTTCACGTCGCCGTCTACCGCGACGAGCTGCGGCAATATCGTCGCCAGCCGTTTCAGCGCGGTTCCGTACGCCTCGCGCGTCGCCACCATCTGCCCGGCCTCATAAGTCGTTGGTGGAAGAGCGGGGAACTGCGGTGGCTTCGGCAGCGACGTCCGCGCATACGGCCTTCCGCTGTCCGGCTCGATCTCCGGCGCGCCGCCCAGTTCGGCAATGGCTTTCGCGAGATCATCCTTCGAGAGTGCTTTGCCGTGCCAGTTGTCTTTGTCCGCCAGAAAACTTACGCCGTTGCCCTTCAGCGTTCGCGCCAGAATCGCCTGTGGCCGGCCCGTCGTGCTGCGCGCGCGGTCGAGTGCGGCGACCACCGCGGCGAGATCGTGCCCGTCAATCACTTCCGCCTGCCAGCCGTTGGCCTCGAATTTCGCCTTGTACACTTCCATCTGGTGCTGGTACATCGTGCGGCCGCTCTGCCCGAGCGCATTCACGTCCACGATGGCCGTCAAGTTGTCGAGCTTTCTGTGCGCCGCGAATGCCGCCGCTTCCCAGACCTGGCCTTCCGCGGCTTCGCCGTCGCCCAGCAGCACATAGATGCGCGCCGCGGATTTCTGCACGCGTGCGCCCAGCGCCAGCCCCGCGCCGACTGAAAGCCCTTGCCCGAGCGACCCTGTCGCCGCGTCCACGCCCGGTATGAGCGGCGTTGGATGGCCTTCCAGTTCGCTGGTGAGCTGCCGCAGCGTCATCACGCGCGAGAGTGGAAACACGCCCGCTTCCGCGAGCGCGGCATACAGAACCGGCGCGGCATGGCCCTTGGAGAGCACGAAGCGGTCGCCCTCGACGGCATTGGGATTCCGCGGATCGAACTTCATCGCGTAAAAAAACAGCCCCGCCATGATCTCCGCCGCCGACAGGCACGAGGTCGGATGCCCCGAGCCCGCCGCCGTCGTCGCGCGCATCGAGTGAATGCGCAGCAGCCTGGCTTTTTCTTTCAGTTGTTCGAGGCTCATACGGATCGGTGCACCTTGGGGCATTGCGGTCATCGGCCCGTCCTGGAAGTGCAGAAATTGCCGCGGCGGGGCCGGCGGCGCGCCCGATTCTACTCGACGCGGCGCATTCTGTGTAGCGCCGGGCGGAACCTGTCCCGACTCCGTCGGGAGCCCCCGCATCCGTTTCCGAAGAGAACTTACACGCGGGTGGGACACCCTTCCCCTATCGGATTTCCTCTCGACGATCGTTAACACTGCTCCACTCGCCACTCATCTTGAGGGACGGTGAACTTCCACTTTTTCCCCGATCGTGATGCTCATCAAGTCTTCACCTACCTCCAGCGCGCCGGAATAGGTTTTTCTCGTGAGAGGGACCAAATCCGGAATCTCTCCGGGCACGATGTGCGAGTACACCGCCAATCGGGGCTTTACCCGTGTGAAGACGGTCCCCGCCTGTTCCGGAGTCGTGTGATGCGCGACGATGCTCTGCACTCGCTCCTCGCTGAAGGAACGATTTTGCGCACGGAATGTACCCGGCTCGATCACTTCGTGAACCAACACATCCGCGCCCTGCGCGAAGCGGATCAGGTTTTCGGAAAAGCGGGTATCTCCGGAGAGCACGACCGAGCGCCCCGCGAAATCCACTCGGTATCCCAGCGCCGGCTTGACGGGACCGTGATCCACGGCAAACGCGGTGACCTTCACGCCGCCGTTTTGATAGACGACGCCCTGCTCGATGTCCTCCGCCACGACGGCCACGCCCTGCGCGGGCATGTGTTCATCCACATCGCGCCGAATGTGGATGTCGAATTCGTAGGCTTGCGCAAGGTGCGACATCATCTGTTTGGTCCCCGCCGGCCCCCAAACTCGAAACGGGACCTTCCTCCCTTGCAACCAGCCAGTTAGCCACACGTCGGGAATTCCTACGATGTGATCGGAGTGCAGGTGCGTGAGGAACAAGGCCGTAACTTCCGCAAAGGGTACCTTGAGCTGTTCGAGGCGTTGCGCAGCGCCGCGGCCGCAATCAAACAGCAACTTTTCATTCCCGGCTTCCACCAGGATGCTGGGACCGAAGCGGTCCATCCTTGGACGCGGGTAGCCCGTGCCCAGGAGGGTTACCTTGATGTCCTGCGCGGGCGCCGTCACGGCAAAAGCAGTCGTCGCAGCCAGCAACAAAACGAACTTCAGCCAGAAATTCCTGTGTTCGCGTGTTGTTATGTTCATAGGATCGCGAGCTCCGGCGCTCGATTCTCCGGCAGTCTACTCGATTGATTTGCCTGGGGCAAAGATCCGTAGCCGGGTGGGCCGCCATTCCTCTATCCGATTTCCTCTTGACGGCGACAAGCGAGGAGGGGAATGCATTTTCCGAATTCATCGTGGAGTCGCGAGATGAGGGTTCGCCACCCGCCCGCGTAAAATCGACGCGTGGGCTCCCGGCAGGCTTGGCCGCATGCCGTGCCGCGCCTATTTTTTGGCGAATTGCTCCGTCGCAAGCTGCTCGGCCGCCCGCAAACCTTTTTCTGTGAAGACAACCGACTTTGCGCGACTCACGGTGCCGGAGAGGAAGCCCTGCTCTTGCAGCCGGTTGATCGCCGCAAAGTCGATGGTCTTCCACGCGCGGTTGCCATCATGCAGGGTGAGATACAGCAGCGCGAGAACCGCCTCCTCTACTTTGCGTTTATCGATATCCATGTGGATGCAACCTCCAACGCCAGCTAAACGCCGAGGTCCGGGATATTGCGCAGAGCGTCGTTGAAGCGGTTGGTGAAATTGGCGGCGCAGATCACCAGCGTCAATTCCACGATTTGCCCCTCGTCGTAGAACTTCCGCAATTCTTCGAGCGCGCCGGTGCGAATGGCGGCGGCGCCGCGGGTGACGCGCTCGGCGTACAGGATGGTGGCCTTATCCTTCTCGTCAAACAGCGGGCTGCGCTCGTAGAACTGCAGCGCCTGGATTTGCTCGTCGGTGATGCCGATTCGCTTCGCCGAAGCGATGTGCGCGCGCGTTCAATACTCGCAGCCGTTCAGCAATGAGGTTTTCAGGTAGGCCAGCTCCTTATAGCGCGGCTCGACGGTGCCCTCGTTCATGACCGCGCCGTAGAACGGCAGGAAGTTCTTCAGCACGTTCGGCCGGTGCGCCATCGTGCCGAAAATGTTGGGCACCTTCCCGAATCGTTTGGTCATTCCTTCGTAGGTCTCGTGCACTTCAGGAGCAGCTTTTTCCTTTGGCAACGGATTTACAATCGCCATGCGGCACCTCCGGGATTGAAATGGAGAGTAGGCTGAAGCCGAGAGTCTATACCCAAGCGGGCTCATTCGGAAGGGAGAGAGCAACCCTTCGCCTCCCATTCCCTCCACGCTCCTTCCTCTGCGTTCTCCATTCTCTCTGCGTTAAACCTCTTCGCGCCTTCGTCTTACCGTCCCTCCCCTCTGGAGCACGGCGCAATGCGAGCGCCGTCCAATTTGTCGGTTGCACACCCCTGTCGAATGGGCGAAAATTGGCTCTCCCGTCGCGCGCAACCCTGTCCTCGGGCCGCGATACTGGCAAGCGCAGCGAGGCGCACACCATGACCCAGCAAATTGGCGAACTCCTTCCTCCCACACGGCTGATGATGACCCCAGGGCCCTCGTCCGTGGACCCGCGGGTTTACCGCGCCATGGCCACACCACTGGTTGGCCATCTGGACCCCTGGTTCCGCGGCATGATGGACGACACGCAAAATCTGCTGCGCGCAATCTTCCGCACGGAGAACCGCGTCACGTTTCCGCTCTCCGCATCCGGTTCCGGCGGCATCGAAGCCGCCGTCCTGAATCCGCTGGAAGAGGGCGACGAAGCGCTCATCTGCGTGAACGGCGTCTTCTCCGAGCGCATGGCCATCATCGCCGAGCGCACCCCGGCGAAAGTGACCCGCATCGAAGCGCCTTACGGCAAGCCCGTGGACCCGGAGGATGTGCGCCGCGCCGGCAAAGGCAAAAATGTGAAGATCGTCGGCCTGGCCCATGGAGAAACCTCCACCGGCGTGATCTCGAATGTGGACGCGTTCCGCAAAGTCGCCGATGAGCTGGGCGCGATGCTGGTCGTGGACGCGGTCGCGACGCTCGCCGGCGTGCCGCTTGGCGTGGACAAGCAACGAATCGACATCTGCTTCAGCGGCACGCAGAAAGCCATCAGCGCGCCCCCCGGGATGTCTCCCATCACCGTGGGCCCGCGCGCCGAGGAAGTGATCCGGACACGCAAGACGAAAGTGCAGAGCTGGTATTTCGATCTTTCTTCGGCGATGAATTATTGGGGCAAGGAACGGCTCTACCACCACACGCCGCCGATTTCGCTCATCTACGGGCTGCGCGAAGCAATGCGCATCGTCGTGGAAGAAGGCCTCGAGGCGCGCTGGGAGCGTCACCGCCAGAACCAGCACGCGCTCATCGCCGGTCTTGAGGCCATGGGCCTCAGCCTGCTGGTGAAGAATCCGGCGGACCGCCTGCCGACTGTCACGGCGGTGATGATTCCGGACGGCATGGACGACCTCAAGGTGCGGAATCGGCTGCTCGATGAATTCAACATCGAAATCGCCGGCGGATTCGGCCCCATCAAGGGCAAGATCTGGCGCGTCGGCCTGATGGGCTACGTCAGCCAAAAGGCGAACGTCCTGCTCTTCCTTGCGGCGTTTGAAAAAGTGCTGACCGAACAGGGCTTCCGCGCTCCAGCCGGCGCGGGCGTCGCCGCTGCCCTGCGC
>JBGQHF010000115.1:0-9565 GCA_041497835.1 Terriglobia bacterium | reverse complement strand
GCTTGTCCGCCAGAGTTACGCCTGGGATTGGGACGGCGCCGAGCAAGAATATCAGCGCGCCTTTGCCATCAACCCATCCTATGGCAGCGCGCGCCAGTGGCATTCGCTGCTGCTCATGGCCCGCGGCCGGCACAAAGAAGCGCTCGAAGAAATCGAGCGGGCCCGCACGCTCGACCCACTATCGCCCGTGATTCCCGCGAGCCGCATCCAGGCGTTTTATTTCTCTCGGCAGTACGATCGAGCTATCGAAGAGTGCCGCAAAGCCATCGAGGTCGAGCCGGATTTTCTGACCGTCCACTATCATCTCGGCCAGTCGCTGCTCGCGAAGGGACAGTTTCCGGAAGCCATTGCAGAACTGAAGAAGGCTGAAGCGATCGTTGGCGGCCCCACTCCCGTCATCACCATGGCGCTCGGCCATGCCTACGGAGTGTCGGGCGACCGAGCTTCCGCGTTGAAATCGCTTGCCGAGTTGAACGCCATGGGCACGAAGGGCTACGTCCCGGCGCTTTTCGTCTCCGCCATCTACACGGGGACGGGCGACCGCGATCGCGCCATGCAGTGGCTGCAGAAAGCCTACGACGAGCGCACCGAATATCTCATCTTCTTGAACGTCGAGCCCATGGCCGACCCGCTCCGCTCCGACCCGCGCTTCAAAGACCTCCTCCGCAAGGTCGGGCTCCTCTGATACGGAGTGCTTTGCATTTGTAGCGTCAGACCGGCCTTCGTCCGACACTGCCTTTGCACCGGCGCTCGCTCATTGCCCTACGTCTGCCGCCGCGTTTCTGGCGGCACCAGCCCATTCAACCGGTAATACACCACACACTGCCCGTAATGCTCGTTCGCGTGTCCCATGGCCTGCGCCCACAACGCCGCGCGGGTCACCATGCGGTTTCCGAACGGCGCCTTTACCGTCTCGAGCATTCCCTTATCGCCCTGCTCCTCGATCACTTTTGCTCCCGCCGCAAAGGCTTTCTGAATGAACTCCACCACCTGCGCCCGCGTCTTGTACGTCGTCCGTGACGGATTCTCCATTTCATCGCCCGGCATCTTCCCGCCTGTGGCCGCGGCAATGAAGTAATAATTCGAGCCCGCCGCGTGCAGCAATTGCTCCGCAAACGTCCGCTGCGTAGGCGCAGCCTTGTAATCAAACTTGTCCTCGGGAAAGTCCTGGGCCATTTCCACCAGCCGCTTCTCCGTCCGCTTCCATTGCTCGAGCATGTCCCCCGCAATCCCTGCCGAAGCCTTCGGTGCCGGCGTCGGCGGAGCCACTTGCGCCTTCGCCACGCTGCCACACAGCGCCGCAACCATCGCCACAATCACTACCAACTCAATCTTCTTCATGTTCCTCCCTTCCTCCACGCGATTATTTTGCACGCATTCCTTATCCATATCCTATCAGTGTTTATCTGTGTTCATCTGTGGTTCCACTACTCTTTGAGATTTCAGATTTGAGGTCTCGCTTGCCCTACACTCGCGCCGCCTCCTGTACCTCCTTTATTTCCTCTACCTCCTTTTCGCCCCGCCGCGAAAGTTGCCGCGCCCCTCGCACGGTGCGATAATGACGCCGTTACGTTAAAAGAGCTGCGAAGCGGCTCAGGGTCCAACGGGGGGTTCTTATGGCTTTAAGGGATGCGTGGATAGAAAAGCGAGCGGCAGCTCCGAACGGATCGGGGCAGCCTGCCAACGGCGGCGCTAGAAATTTCTCGCAGATGCACTACGCGCGCCAGGGCGTCATCACCGAAGAAATGGAATACGTCGCCAAGCGCGAGAAGATCGCGCCAGAGCTGGTGCGCAGCGAAGTCGCGCGCGGCCGCGCCATCATCCCTGCCAATATTCATCACCGCAATCTCGAGCCCATGGGTATTGGCATCGCGTTCAAATGTAAAATCAACGCCAACATCGGCAACTCCGCCACCACGTCGAACATTGATGAAGAGCTGAAAAAACTTCACCACGCCGTCCACTATGGCTCAGACACCGTCATGGACCTCTCCACCGGCGGCGACATCCCCACTATTCGCAAAGCAATCATTGCCGCGTCGCCCGTGCCTCTTGGCACCGTGCCTGTGTACGAAGCCATTTCCCGCGTGCGCCGCCCGGAAGATCTCACGTTCGAGTTGATGCTCGAAGTCATCGAGGAGCAGGCCGAGCAGGGTGTGGACTACATGACCATCCACGCCGGCGTGCTGCGCGAGCATGTGCCCTTCGTCCGCAAGCGCATCACCGGCATCGTCAGCCGCGGCGGCTCGCTCATGGCCCACTGGATGGAGCACCACAAGAAGCAGAATTTCCTCTACGAACGCTTCGACGATATCTGCAAGGTCTTCAAGAAGCACGACGTCAGCTTTTCGCTCGGCGACGGCCTCCGCCCCGGCTGCATCGCCGACGCCAGCGACGAAGCGCAATTCGCGGAATTGAAAGTCCTCGGCGAGCTCACTAAAAAAGCCTGGGAGCACGACGTTCAGGTGATGATCGAAGGGCCGGGCCACGTCCCCATGGACAAGATCAAGGAGCAGGTGGACTTGGAGATGGAGTGGTGCCACGAGGCGCCGTTCTATACGCTCGGCCCGCTGGTGATCGACATCGCCCCCGGCTACGACCACATCACCAGCGCCATCGGCGCGGCCATGATCGGCTGGCACGGCGCTTCGATGCTCTGCTACGTCACGCCGAAGGAGCACCTCGGCCTGCCGAATCCCGAGGATGTGAAGCAGGGCGTCATCGCCTACAAGATCGCGGCGCACGCCGCGGACGTGGCGCGGCATCGCCCCGGGGCGCGCGACCGCGACGACGCGCTCAGCTACGCGCGCTTCCTCTTCGACTGGAACAAGCAGTTTGAGCTTTCGCTCGACCCCGATACCGCGCGCGCCATGCACGATGAAGCGCTGCCCGACGATTTCTACAAGGAAGCAAAGTTCTGCTCGATGTGCGGGCCGAAGTTCTGCTCGATGAACATCACCCAGCTCGCCGACTCCGAAGGCGGCCACGACCAGTCCGAGCGCAAGCAGAGATTTGTCGAGCTCCTGGCCAAAATCGACCAATGAACGCACGTTCTGTCATCTATGCCCGAAATAACCGTGAATGACACTCTCCGCGAGGAATTCAACCGCTGGGCCGAAGCTGGCCGCGGCGAAGGGATGGAACAGGATCACCTGTCCATCACTCTGCCCGTCCTTGAAAAGATGCGCCTCGCGCCGGCGGACAACGTCCTGGACATCGGCTGCGGCGCAGGCTGGCTCTCGCGCCGCCTCGCGCGGCTCGTTCCTGAAGGCCGCGTCGTTGGGATGGACATCTCCGACGAAATGGTGCGCCGCGCGCGCCGCGCTGCGGCTGATTGCGACAATGTGCTGTTCGTGGCCGGCGGCGTGGAAGCAATTCCCTGGGAAGCCAATTTCTTCTCGCACGCCATCTCCGTCGAATCGGCCTACTACTGGCCCGATCCTGCCGCGGGCTTGAAAGAACTCTTCCGCGTGCTGCACGAAGGCGGTTCCGCCTGGCTCCTCATCAACTACTACCGCGACAATCCCCACTGCCACCAGTGGGGACCCCTGCTCCCCGTTCCCACGCACCTTCTTTCGGCCGAGGAATGGTCCGCGCACTTCCGCAATGCCGGCTTTAGCGGCATCGCGCACTCGCGCGTCCCCGATCCTTCGCCCTCACCCGACGTGTACACCGGCCGGTGGTTCCGCGACGCCGCCCATCTCCGCGCCTTCAAAGCCGCAGGCGCGCTCCTAATTTATGGGAAGAAGATATAGAGGCGGGTTTATCCCGCCAACTTTTTGAGCTGGCGGCAGGAAGCCGCAGCTTCCATCAGAATCGATTGGTCGTTTTGACTCGGCGCTGGGCGGAACGATATACTTCCCTCACCTCGAACGCCGTAACCAAAGGAATCATCGCATGGGCGTGCTGGATCAGCGGTTTGAAAAGAATTTTATGATCTCGTCGGTGGACTACGTGTTCAACTGGGCGCGAAAGAGCGCGATCTGGCCGCTGACATTTGGACTGGCGTGCTGCGCAATCGAGATGATCGCCTCGACGACGTCGCGGTTTGACATCGCGCGCTTTGGCGCGGAAGTCTTCCGCCCCTCGCCCCGCCAGGCCGACCTCATGATCGTCGCCGGCACGGTAACGTTGAAAATGGCTCCGGTGCTTCGCCGCGTGTGGGACCAGATGCCCGATCCGAAGTGGTGCATCTCGATGGGGGCCTGTTCGAGCGTGGGAGGGCCGTTCAACGCGTACTCGGTGCTGCAGGGCGTGGACAAGATCGTCCCGGTGGACGTCTATGTGATCGGCTGCCCGCCGCGGCCGGAAGGGCTTTTCTATGCGTTGCTGAAGCTGCAGGACAAGATTGACCAGATGTCGCTGGCGAAGCGGCCCACGGAAGTGCGGCTGCGTCCGCAGATGGTGGAAGAGTTCAAGCGCGGCGTCATGGTGGCGCAGACGCCGTCGCCCCGCTAGACGGCGCCATTCGGAGCGCAGCGCGTTGTTGGCGCTCCGGTTGGTTTTGCGGAACGGTCGAAGATTCCGGCCCAGCCGGAAAGGAATCTCTCTTCGATTTCGCCGATGTGGAGCTGAATATGACATCTGTCCGTGTCGCAAAGGTCGCTGAAATCCCGGCAGGCACGATCCGCGAGTTTCAAGTGGAGGGCAAGGCGATTGCCGTTGCCAACGTGGGGGGCAAGTTCCACGCGATCAACAACACCTGCCTGCACCGAGGCGGGCCGCTCGGACAAGGCGTTCTGGAAGACAATGTCGTCACCTGCCCGTGGCACGGCTGGCAGTACAACGTTACAAATGGGAAAGTCGTCCAAAACCCAGCTGTTGGCGTGGATTGCTATGCCCTCGAAGTGAAAGGTGAAGACATCTTCATCAGCCTCGGCTGAGCAGAGGCCCGCTCGGGACCAGATCTTCACTTAAGTATTGTAAAATCAATAATTTATGGATGACAGTCCTGCATACGGACCCGAGTGCCCTTCGCCTGCCTGTGGGACCGCCCTGAAACGCTAGGTCTCACATTTTGTTTGGCTTTGCTCTAATCCCCGTGTATAGTTCCGCGCATTAAGTCCCCGATGGCAACGCCGACTCCGCAAAGACACTACTGGATCTTCAGCGCCGACCCGCACCACTATCACTGGGACACATTGTTTGTGAAAGGCAAGGAGATGTGGCACGGCGCGGGGTCCAGGGTGGATGCCAACCGCGCCCTGAAACAAGTGCGCAAGGGCGACCGCGTCCTGTGCTACCACTCCGCCCCAGAACGCTCTCTCTACTCCCTCGCTGAGGTGACGCGCGACCCATACCCGGACCCGCACGACGCGAAGGGGAAAAACCTGGTTGCCGACCTGCGCGCCTTCGAGCGGCTGCCACGGCATGTGACGCTCGCCGAGATGCGCGGGAATCCCGGGCTGCGGAAAATGAAGCTGCTGCGAAACGTGCGGCTCATCGTCTCTTCGCTTTCCGACGCGGAGTACCAGGAAATCCTGCGGATGGCGGGAATCGTGGCGACGCCGGGGATTCCGTTGCCCTGAGCAGGGCGCGGAAATCTGTTTGCCGCGCCGCGGAGAACGTAGAATGCCGCGAGGGAAACATATGTTTCAACTGGGTGAGGGGGCGCGGTGAGGGCTCGCCTGTTTATCTTCATGAGCGTGCTCAGCCTCGCCGGATGTGGCCTGGTGAAAGAAAACACTCCCAATGCCGACCGCCTCAGCGGAATTCCCTCCGGGCAGACGCGCGTTGTGGACCTCACCTACGCGATCAGCGACAAACTCGTGCCCTGGCCCGGAGATACGCGCTGGTTCGAGGCCACCGTCAACGCGAGCGTCGAGAAGAACGGCTACTTCACGCGCAGCTTCTGGATGCTGGAACATACCGGAACGCACATGGATGCTCCGATCCATTTCCCGCCCGGGACAACTCCGGTTGATCAGATTCCCGCGAAGCAATTGTTCGGCCCGGCCGTTGTGCTGGAGGCGCGCGCGGACGGAGATAAAAATGCCGACTATCAATTGCCGGCCGCGCGGGTGGAAGAGTGGGAGAAGCGGCACGGCCGTATCCCGGCGGGGTCGATTGTTCTCCTGAGGACCGGCTGGGCCACGCGGTGGCCGGATGCGCGGCGGTACCGCAATCAGGACGCGCAAGGACAGATGCATTTTCCCGGGTTTTCCGTTGAATCCGCGAAGCTCCTGGTGGAACGGAAAATCAGCGGGCTGGGCTGCGATACCTTGAGCGTGGACCCGGGCAATTCCCGCGATTTTGCCGTTCATCGAGTCACGCTGGGGGCGGGGCTCTATCATCTGGAAAACCTTGCCGACTTGAGCGCGCTGCCGGAAGCGGGATCGTTTCTGATTGCCGCGCCCATCAAGCTGGAAGGCGGCTCGGGCGGGCCAGTGCGCGTCTTCGCGATTTTGCCGTAAACCAAGGATTCGCAAGAACATTTTCCGGCCGCCATGCGTCTTATAAGGGTGGCCGGGGAGAGGTGCCTCAATGATGAAAAGAGTTTTCCGCCGGGCGCTGATGTGTCTCGGCGCATTTGGCGCAATCGCCGTTTCCGCCGGTGCGCAGGAATTTCCCGTCGCGACGCACACCTTGAAGAACGGGATGAAGGTGCTGGTCCAGCCGGACCACAGCATCCCAAATGTTTCGCTCTACATTTTCTACCGCGTCGGCTCGCGCAACGAGCGGCCCGGAACCACCGGACTCTCCCATTTCTTCGAGCACATGATGTTCAACGGCGCAAAGAAATACGGCCCGGGCGAACTGGACAAGGTCATGGAGGCGAATGGCGGGTCGAACAACGCCTACACCAGCAACGATGTGACCGTTTATCAGGACTGGTTTCCCCGCTCCGCGATGGAACTGATCTTCGACATCGAGGCTGACCGCATCCGCGACCTTGGCTTCGACCCAGAAAAAATCAAATCCGAACGCGGCGTCGTTGCTTCCGAGCGCCGGACCTCGGTGGATGCGAATAATTTCGGCATCCTGTTCGAGCAACTCTCCGCCACCGCGTTTATCGCCCATCCCTACCAGTGGCCGGTCGTGGGCTGGATGTCCGACATCGAGCACTGGACAATGGACGATTTGAAGCACCACTTCGAGATGGGCTATTCGCCGAGCAATGCGACGATGGTCGTGACCGGCGACGTGACACCCGAAGAGATCTTCAAGCTGTGCGAGAAATACATCGAGCCGATTCCATCGCACGCGCCGCCTCCGCCGGTGACGACCGTCGAGCCGGAACAACTCGGGGAGCGCCGTGTGGCGGTCCACAAATTCGCCCAGCTTCCCATCGTCATGATGGGTTACCACGTGCCGCAAACCAACAGCGCCGACTACTACGCGCTGGCGCTGCTCCGCACGGTGCTGACCACGGGTGAGAGCTCGCGAATGTACCGGCGGCTGGTGGACAAGGACCAGCTCGCACTCGAAGTGGGGATGTTCGACCAGTCCGCGTTCGACCCTACCCTGAGCGTGATCGTCGCGCAGCCCAAGCAGGGCGTGGCTCCAGAGGCGGTGGAAAAGGCCGTCTACGAAGAGCTGGACCGCGTGAAGAACGCGCTGGTGACGGACGAAGAGTTGGAAAAAGCAAAGAATGTGCAACTGGTGGAGTTTTACCAGCAGATGCGGACGATCAACGGCCGGGCGAACACCATCGGCACCTACGAAGTGTTTTTTGGCGATTATCACAAGCTGTTCGATGCGGCGAAGGCGTTCGCCGGAGTGACAAAACAGGATCTGCAGCGGGTGGCGCAGAAATACTACGGAGCGAACAACCGCACGGTGGCCACGCTGATTCCCGAAGCGGAGGAGCAGAAAAAACCATGAACAGCGAATGGAACTCCCGGCGGTTGTTGCGATTCGCGTGGCTGGTCTTGATGGCGGCAATGGCGCCGGCGGCGGCGTCCGCGCAGGGCATCCACCTGCCTCCCCACGAGAAAGTTGTACTGAAAAACGGCCTGACCGTGCTGCTGCTCGAAAAGCACGGCGTGCCGATGGTCAGCCTCGTCGCCGTGGTGAAGTCCGGCGCCACGGTTGACCCTGCAGGCAAAGAGGGCCTCGCCTCGGTCACGGCCGGGCTGCTTCGCAAGGGCACGAAGAACCGCTCGGCGCAGCAATTCGCAGCAGATCTCGATTTCACCGGCGGTTCTTTCGACGCCGGCGCCGGCGAAGATTTCACCACCGTCTCCGCGGAATTCCTGACAAAAGACATCGCGCGGGGTCTCGATCTCTTCACCGATGCGCTGCTTCGGCCCGTTTTTCCGCAGGACGAAACGGAAAAGCTGCTGCGCCAGAGGCTCGATGGAATCGTCGCTGCCAAGGATGAAGTGCGGGCCGTCCTGCCGTCTTATTTCAACGGCTATCTTTTCGGTTCCCATCCCTACGCCCGTCCGGCGGGCGGCGACGAGATCTCTCTGGGGCGAATTCGCCGGGAAGATGTCCAGCGTTTCTACGGGGCAACTTACTCGCCGGGAAACACGATTCTGGCCGTGGCGGGCGATTTTTCCGCCGCCGAGATGCGCAAGAAGATCGAGCAAGTTTTCAGCAGCTGGACCGCCGGCGGCCAGCCGGCAGCCAGGATCAATCCCGCCGTGCCGGTTGCCGGCAAACGGCTTCTCCTCGTGGACAAGCCCGACCTGACGCAAACCTTCTTCGCCATCGGTAATGTCGGCACCGCGGCGGGAGACCCCGACCGCGTCGCCATCCGCGTCGTGAACACCATCTTCGGCGGCCGGTTCACCTCCGTGCTCAATGAAGAGCTTCGCGTCAAATCCGGCCTCACGTACGGCGCAAATTCACGCTTCGACAACCGCAAAATGCCCGGGCCTTTCTATATTTTCAGCTTCACCCAGAACACCACCACCGTCCAGGCGATCGACATGGCTCTCAAGGTCCTGGAAGACCTCCATAAGAACGGGGTCACCAAGGAACAACTCGACTCCGCAAAGAGCTACATCAAGGGACAGTTTCCTCCCACGATTGAGACATCCCTGCAACTTGCCACACGCATCGCGACGAATGAGTTTTTCGACCTCGACGACTCCGAGGTGAATCAGCTCGAGGCTCGCCTCGACGCAGTCACCCCGGAGGGCGCCCGCCAGGCGATCCGCAAACATTTCCCGCTAGAGAACCTCGTTTTCGTCCTCATCGGCAAAGCCGCGGAGATCAAACCGGCCGTTGCAAAGTACGCCGCGAAAATGGATACCCGGTCGATCTCGGAGCCGGGATTCTGGCCGCCGCCGGCCGGCAGTCCGGCGGCGCCGAAATAATCCTGGGCGCGGGTGGCGGTGCGGCGTTATTGGGGGGCTATGGGATTCAGGGTTTTCGACAGCAGCCACGTCATGAGTTTCGGATCCCCGTAGGCCCTGTCCCAGGAGTTGTGGCCCACTCCGGGATATTCCGTGTAGCGAACTTCGCCGCCCTGCGCCTTCATCGCGTCGGTCATCCGGCGCGACTCGGACACGTCAATAACGTCATCCGCTCCGCCGTGGAAAATCCATGCGGGAACGGGTCCAATGCGTTTCGCGACTTCCGCATAGGGGTCCGGCGCAGTGGAGACCGCCGGAAG
>JBGQHF010000114.1:0-9598 GCA_041497835.1 Terriglobia bacterium | reverse complement strand
CCCAATTCCTCATCCAAACGGCGGCCGAACTCTTCAAATTTGTCCATGATGTGAACGCTCCGCAATGGAAAGGCGCGATTTGGGTATTATAGGAACGCTCAGCGTGAGCCGCAAGGAGGACCGTTGGCGCTTCCCTATCGCTGGCAATGTCGTATTGACCGCTGGAAGAGTGCGCTGCGCGGCTTCTTCGGTGGAGGTGAGGAGCAACCGCGCCCCAAGCTTTGCCCAGCGTGCGGCACACTGGTCGGTATCTCCGCAACGCGGTGCCATGAGTGCGGAACGAATCTGCGGTTTTCTCTGACCGCAATGGGTAAAGGCATGGGCGGAATCTTGGGCGGACCGGCGCCTGTGACGATGGCAATCCTGATTTTGAACATCCTGATGTTTGGTGTGAGCTGGGTGGGGACGGTAAGCGCAGGCGGAAGCGGCATTGGCCTGCTCGGAGGAATGAGCGGCAAGGTGCTCTACCAATTGGGAGGTAGTTTTGGACCGTCCATTTTCGGTAACGGAGAATGGTACCGCTTAGTGACGGCGATCTTCCTGCACGGCGGGCTGCTTCATATCGGCTCCAACATGATGGTCCTGATGGATATCGGACCGCAGGTCGAGGAGGTCTACGGTTCGCCGCGTTACGTGTTCTTGTATCTCACGACCGGTGTAGCCGGGTTCTTGCTGAGCGCTCTGAGGGGCCATTTTTCGGTGGGAGCCAGCGGCGCTCTCATGGGATTGATCGGATTGATGCTGGCAATCACCACGAAGCGTGGAGGGGCGCACATGCGCGAACTGAGGTCGCGCCTGCTGGGATGGGTCGGAACCATCTTTGTCATTGGATTCCTGGTGCCCATTGTGGACAACTGGGGCCACTTCGGCGGTTTGGCGGCGGGGTTCGCTCTCGGCAAATTGTTTGCAGACCGCCAGCCGCTCAACGTCAACGAGCAGAAAAGAGCCTTCGCACTCGGCTGGCTCGCGGGACTCATCCTTCTCGGCAGCTTTGTGATGATGATATTGCATTTCAAGAAGGATGCTTGAGGCCGTCTCTGGCCGGATCGTTGTGTGATTTGACGAACTTGTAGGCGCATCAGGTTGGAACAATACTAGGGGGAGTGCAGGCGGCGGGCGATGACTACGCTGTAATGAAAGCCGGATAGAACGGTCAGCCCGGCAACCACGAAGATCAGCAGGTGATTCACCTTCGCGAGCCAGGGCGCCTGATAGGCGGCCGCGGCGACTACCGCGAATACAAGAACAATCTGAAAAAAGGTCGTGAGCTTGCCGAAAATGCTCGGGGGAAACGGCCGGTAGCCGGAAATCAGAATGATCACCGCGGCCACCATGAGAATGAGGACATCGCGGCTGAAAATCAAAATCGTCAGCCACCACGACAGTTTGTGTTTGAACGCGAGAATGAAGAACGAGGAAGAGAGCAGCAACTTATCGGCGATCGGGTCGAGGTAGGCGCCCAGAGCCGAGCGCTGATTGAGCCAGCGCGCGAGCAGCCCGTCAATCCCATCGGAGAATCCCGCCAGCACCAAGACCGCGAGCGCCCAGCCATATCGCTCATAGAAAATCAGGATCAGAAAACACGGCAGGAAGCCGAGCCGCAAAAGCGTGATTTGGTTGGGGACCGTCCAGGTTCGGCCTGACATGGAGATGAATCTTAGCGCAGTTCAGACGAACTGCGCGAGGTAGTCGGCCAGCGTGCGACCCGCCTTGCGTTCAAAAAGTTCCGCCATCGAAGGGATGGCGCCGGAAGGCTCGTCGAGGGCGACGCGCTCGACGCGGTTCATGGGAAAGAACAACGTGGGAAGTCCGGTGCGTTCGCCGTCGGGCTCGTTGATCTGGCGAACGAAATGGTCAAATGAGTTCAAATCGATGCCGCGCAGGGTGATGCCCGCCGCATGGATCGCCAGCAACTCGCCCCAAAGCTTTTCTTTAGGGCTGTGCAAGCTGACGATGACGATCGAATGAAGTTCCATGAATTTTCCGCGCTTCTTCTTTCTACAGCGTACCGCATCGGGACGCCGGTTGCAGCCCGGCTTCCCCCGGAGCGCTCAGACGGGCATGTTCCCGGGGCCGCCCGGAGGAAGAATCAGCCTGGGTTCGGTCAGGGACTGAACTTGCTCGAGTGTGGCCTCGGGAGCGATCTCGCGCAAGACAAGCCCCGCCGGCGTGACGTCAATGACGGCGAGCTCCGTCACGATGTGATCCACGACTTCCACGCCGGTGAGCGGAAGCGAGCACTTCTTCAGAATCTTCGGCTTACTGTCGCGCGTGGCGTGCTCCATGGCGATGAAAACGCGCTTCGCGCCCGCAACCAGATCCATCGCGCCGCCCATTCCCTTCAGCATCTTTCCGGGAATGGCCCAGTTGGCGAGCGTCCCCTTCTCGTCCACCTGGAGCGCTCCGAGTACCGTCAAATCCACATGGCCGCCGCGAATCATGCCGAATGAATCCGCGCTCGAGAAATAACAGCAGCCGGGAATCTCCGTGATGGTCTCCTTGCCCGCGTTAATGAGATCGGGATCCACTTCGGCGTCGAACGGATACGGCCCCACACCCAGCATTCCATTTTCGGACTGCAGAACGACATCCATTCCTTTCGGAATAAAGCTGGCGACAAGGGTTGGCACACCGATGCCAAGATTGACGTAGTAGCCGTCGCGCAGCTCGAGAGCGATGCGCCGGGCGATGCGTTCGCGCTTCTGTTCCTCGGTCAGAGGCATGGTTTCGTTCTCCTCTCAAGCCTTGCGCGTGGTGCGCCGCTCGATGCGTTTTTCGTAGCGCGGGCCCTGGAAGATCGTATCCACGAAAATCCCCGGGGTATGCACCTGGTTGGGATCGAGCTGGCCGATCTCCACGAGTTCTTCCACTTCGGCTATGACGCAGTCCGCGGCGGTCGCCATCATGGGGTTGAAGTTGCGCGCCGTCTTCCGGTAGAGGAGGTTGCCCCAGCGGTCGCCTTTCCAGGCCTTGAGGAAAGCGAAATTCCCGCGCAAGGCGCGCTCCAGGATGTATTTCCGGCCGTCGAATTCGCGCACCTCCTTGCCTTCGGCGACCATTGTTCCGTAGCCCGTGGGAGTAAAGAAAGCGGGAATGCCCGCGCCACCCGCACGCAGCCGCTCGGCCAGCGTTCCCTGCGGGTTTAGCTCCACTTGCAGCTCTCCGGCCAATACAAGCTGCTCGAACAGTTTGTTTTCGCCGACGTAGGTCGAAATCATCTTCTTGACCTGCCGGCTTTGGAGCAAGACGCCGATGCCGAAGTCGTCCACGCCGGCGTTGTTGGAGACGATTGTGAGGTCCTTCGTGCCTTTGCGGCGGACCGCGGCGATCAGATTTTCGGGAATGCCGCACAGGCCGAAGCCGCCCATGAGGATGGTGGCGCCGTCAAAGAGCTTTTCGATGGCGGCATCGGCGCCGCTGACGCGTTTATCCACGGGCAACTCCTGGAGATGAAAAGCAAGCGCACAGGCTCCCTCGACTCCGCTCGGGACAGGTTTCGCCTGTGCCACTGGTGCCGGGCGAGAGTGTACTCCAGGTCGAAGCCAAACCGAAAATGTGGAGCGGCCTGGGGCCCGAGCCATCGGGGCGAACGGGAAACGCCGGCAAATTTGGAGTAAGAGTGGAAAGGGAGGGGGCGCCCCCCACCCCCCTGTTTTTTTGCATCTGCGCATTCTAAAGAACTTAGAAACGGGGTGTCTGCATGTGCGGAAAACAAAGGGGTTATGTGCACAGTTTTTGGGCAAGAAAAAGAGGCGATTTTTGTAAGTACGGATTCTAGAGGATTTAGAGCGACCGTGTTCTTAGTATTTGCGCGGCATTTTGCAAGTGCGGATTCTGCGAGACTTAAAGTGGCTGTGTTTGCATATGGATGCGGGAAGGTCGGTGGGTGTGTTCGAATTACTGGTTGATATAACACGAACAAGAGTAGCATAGGAGTTACCGAATGTCAAGGGCAATCACGGGTCGGTAATGGGCTAGTTTGAATCTCAAGCGGCTCTGTCAACTTCAACGCACAACTCAGGACTTCGAGTTCTTCTTCAACTTCTTCCGCTCCAGGTAACGGCGATGCTCGTAGAAATCCACGTCGACGGCGGCACGTTGCTTGGCTGGCACAGGAGGTAATCCGAACTTCGCGCGGATCTCGGGCGGCAGGTCCTCGTCTTTAATAATTTCAATTTTTAATATTTTCAATCGTCCACTTCCGCATGCCTCCAAATGATGCCATGCGGCAGAGGGGGTTTACAAGGGGACTAAAATTCAAACTGGCCCACTTACCCAGGGGTCACCAGTAAGGACGGTGATGAAATCTGGGTGGATCTAGTGACCGTTTACGGGGGTTGGTTTACCACCAGCCAGGCGAATGTCCGAACGCATGTAAACGGCTTTATCTCTCAGTTTTTGGGCCGGATACTTGAGCCCAAAGGTGTGCGTACGGCCTCCGCCGGACGGGCCTGCTTTACTTCCTTGGTATTCCCAGTCGCTCTTAGCCAGGCAGGTGATATCAATACGCCAGATAATCACGGGCTTCCCGCGCTCTATTGATTCAGTAGGATCGACCAAATAACGCCAGACAATATACCAGCCGGGATGATCGTAGTGGGATTGGAGCGCCCAGGGACGCTTGCTGCCCTTGGACTCGAGAGACAGGTTTGCGGGGGGCGAAGCAGGCGCGCCTCGCCGTTTCAGGTCTGGAAACCTCTGCTGAGCTTGGTCGCGGTGCCTGCTTTTCTCGTAGACACTGAAACTGTCCAGAGCGCGCACTCCGTAGATCCCAACAAGGGCGCTAAAGACGTTGGCTTGCTCCTCATAGATATCCATAAGACTAGCAAGCTCGCGCTCGATGTAATCAACGGACTTGCGCAGGGCGACAATTGTCAATCCCTGAGGCAGGGGCACATCCGCCCTGAAGTCGGCACTACGCGCCATTTGGCTCGACCGGGAGAGTCAGTGCGGCAAGTCTTGGAATGGCCGCTCTCGCAATGTTGAAATATTGATCGTCTTTTTCGATGCCAATGCTCCTAAGACCCTGAGCGGCGCAGGCGGCAAGCGTAGAACCCGAACCCATGAATGGATCTAGAACCATACCCTTCCCGAAGGGAAGAGATGCTTTGGCCAATTGGCGCAAGAACCGCTGGGGTTTCAAAGAAGGATGGGGCGCAAGACGGTGTTCACTTGCTCTGGTTGGGGAGGAGAAAATCAAGTCACGGAATGGAGCGTCCGCCGAGATTCTTCGCAGACCGCCCGTACCCCAGCGCCGGAGGTTGTCCTGTACCCGGCCCTCGCACGGCTTACGGAAAAGACCCCAGGGCTCCCAGCAGGACCTGGGCATCACGGAAATATCGGGAAATTCCGTGTGCGCATTCTTGGGGCGATCCCCACCGCGCAGTGTTTGTACGACTCTGATGATTTCGCCGCGCTTCTCAAAACCCGCACGCAGGAAAGGCCCGTAAACAAATTGTGAAACGAGAGGATTGGTGGCAATAAAGATATGGGCGCCGGGGACCATGACGGGGATGAGAAGCGCCGCGAGTTGCGAGAAAAAGGCCTCCAGTTCAGCTTTGTGTGATTCTTTCAGGATGGTGAAGCGAGGAACCGGACGCCTCTCGCATCCATCGAACGACGGCGGAATTCTCCAAACGCCCCCTTTACCGTTCCGCAGTTTCCTTTTTTGTGCTTCCGTGTATTCAAGGAGACCGTACGGAGGGTCGGTGATCACAGCATGGATTGAATTCTGTTCGCGGGATCTCAGCCATTCGAAAGCATCGGCACGAACGAGCGTATAGAGGCGATCTAGCCGGGGCTCTGGAAACAGGTGGAGTGTGCCGCGAGCGGTGGATGCTGGCATATCGGTTGCCGATTATACCGACAATTCGTTCTTCTGGCGCGTTCATAAATTTGCTACTTCAGGTCGCGGAGAAGCTTGTAGAGTTCGTTGGCGGCGTCGAAATCGGCTTCGAGCTCGCGGGAAGAGAGCTTTTCCCGAAGCTCATCGAGGTGGCGCGCGAAAAGGTCGAGGACGGCAGAGAGAAACTCGCGGTTGGTCAGGAGAATGTCCCGCCAGTTGGCATAGGAACTCCCCGCAAGCCGCAGGGAATCCCGCAAGCCAGGACCCGAGAGCGTAACCGGCAAACCGTTCTCGTCCAGCCGGTCATAGAGAAAAGAGCCCAGGGCAACCGCGCAAAGCTGCGGCAGCTGCGAAGCAAGCGCCACCGCGTAGTCATGCTGTTTTGCGGCCAGCCAGAGCGGCCGAGCGCCAATGCGCTCGAGGAGCCTCACAAACCGCTGCACGCGCGGCTCGTCGCGCACGGAATCGTCCCCAATCAGCGCGTAAGCTGCGTCCTGAAAGAGGTCCGCGGCTGCATTTGCGACTCCGGAGACTTCCTTCCCGGCCATGGGATGGCCTGGAAGGAAGAAGGAGACGCGTTGCGGACTCTGCGCAAAAACTTCGGCGGCACGCTGGCAAATACGCTGTTTTGTGCTGCATGCGTCGGTGATGAGCGCCGCCGGGGCCGCAAGACGAACAATTTCCGGCAACAGATCCATGGTTACGCTGATGGGCAGCGCGATGTAGACGAGGTCGGCGCCGGCAATCGCGGGTGCGAGATCCCCGGAAAAAGCTTCCTGAATCGCATCGCGAGTCAGCGCATCGCGTGCGGCGTCATCGCGGTCCCAGCCGGCAACGCGAATTTCGGGGGCGTACTTGCGGAGCGCAAGAGCGAAGGAGCCGCCGATGAGCCCGGTGCCGAGAATTGCAGCGCGGCGGAATGAGTTGCTAGTCGTCATAGGAGAGGTCACAAGAGATTGGACTCATCGATCTTGCAAACGCACTCGCCACAGCCATGATCCCTCGATTGCGTCCCGGTCTTCGACCGGGACTCCGCTCGGGATGACAGAGTAAACCAAGGCATGGGTCAGGCCATGCGGCGGCCGATGGCGGGCGCGATGATGCGCAGCTCGCCCATGAGCTGTGCGAACTGGCCGGGCTCGAGCGATTGCGCGCCGTCCGACAAGGCATGATCGGGATCGTTGTGGACTTCGAGAAGAAGGCCGTCGGCGCCGGCCGCAACGGCGGCGCGGGCCATCGGCGGCACCTTGTCGCGCCGGCCGGTGCCGTGCGACGGATCGGCGATCATGGGCAGGTGGGAAAGCTTTTTGATGACGGGAATCGCCGCAATATCAAAGGTATTGCGGGTGTAGGTTTCAAAGGTGCGGATTCCGCGCTCGCAGAGGACGACGTTGTAATTTCCCCCCGCGAGGATGTACTCGGCGCTGAGAAGAAGCTCTTCCATCGTCGCGGACATGCCGCGCTTGAGGAGAACGGGCTTGCGGACTTCGCCGAGAGCGCGCAGCAAGTAATAGTTCTGCATGTTGCGGGCGCCGACCTGGAACATGTCCACATAGGCGAGCATCATCGGAATCTGCGAAGGATCCATCACCTCGCTGACGGTAAAGAGGCCGAATTTGCCGGCGGCCTCGCGCATGAGCTCCAGGCCTTTTTCCCCAAGACCCTGAAAGGCGTACGGCGAGGTGCGCGGCTTGAACGCTCCGCCGCGGAGGATCTTCGCCCCGGCCTTGGAAACACTCTCGGCAATCGAGTGAATCTGTTCGCGCGATTCAACGGAACACGGGCCGGCGGCCACGACGACTTCATTGCCGCCGATGCGCACGCCCCGGCCGAGGTCCACGATGGTGTCCGCGGGCTTGAACTCGCGGCTGGCGAGCTTGAAGGGCTGCGTGATGCGCATGACCTCGCGCACGCCTTCGAGAAGCTCGAAGTCGCGAGGATCGAAGTCGCGCTGCACCCCGACGGCGCCGAGCACGGTGTGGGATTCTCCGGTGGACCGATGGACGTTGAAGCCCGCGGCGATCAGCCGGTCGATGACGTTCTGAATTTGGGCGTCGGTAGCCCCTTCTTGCATGACAATAACCATGGGCGTTTCTTGAGCTCCTCGATCAGTCCCGGATGGGCCGGGGCGAATCAGAATCCTTTTTCGCAGCGTCTTCCGGATGCATCGCGTGGCGCTCCACCGTACGCGCTTCGTCAATGATGCGCTCGAACAGCCGGCGGATCGCCTGATGGGAAAGCGGCCCGGCGTTCGCTCTTTCCGCTCCGGCGAGGACCTCTCGTTCGCGGTCCGGCTGATAGAGCGGGAGGCGTTCCATCTGTTTCAGGCGTCCGAGTTCGATGGCACAGCGCGCCCTTTCGTTCAGCAACTCAACGAGCTTGCGGTCGATCTCATCAATGCGGCGGCGCCAGTCGTCTATCTTCATGGTGCGGCTTCCCTGCGGCTCAAGCCGCGACGGCCGGCTTCCTTGAGAGAACGCACGCGCTCGGCCAGGGCGGCCGCAGCTGCTTCCGGCGAGGCAGCGCGCGCGATTTCCGAGACGAGGGCCGAGCCGACCACGGCGGCGTCCGCGAGGCCGCCAAGAATCGAGACGTGCCCCGGGAGCGAAATGCCGAATCCGACAGCGACCGGCAACGAGGTAACGTTCCGCACCCTCCGCAGGAGGGCAGGAAGATCCTCCGGCAGGGCGTCCTTGGCGCCCGTGACGCCCGCGCGCGAAATGACGTAAAGAAAACCCGAAGAACTCGCGGCAATTTTCACGAGGCGCTCTTCTGTCGAGGTTGGCGCCGCCAGGAAGATCGTATCCAGACCGTGCGCGCTCAGGATGCCGCGATACTCGGCGGACTCTTCCGGAGTGAGATCGGTGACGAGCACGCCATCAGCGCCCGCACTTGACGCGGAGGAAGCAAATTGCTCGAGGCCCATCTGCAGGATTGGATTGTAGTAGCTGAAAACGACAACCGGCACTTCACTCTTCGCGCGCACGCGGCGGATCAGATCCAGAACACCGGCGAGCGTCGTTCCGCTTTTCAGCGCGCGCTCGCTGGCGCGCTGAATCGTCGGCCCATCGGCCACCGGATCGCTGAAGGGTACGCCGAGCTCAATGACGTCGGCGCCGGCTTCGGCCAGCGCCAAAACGAAGCGGTACGTCGCATCGAGCGATGGATCGCCCGCCGTAATGTACGCGACGATGCCCATCTCGCCGCGCGATTGTAGCTCTGCAAATCGGCGGGTGATGCGAGTCGTCTTGGCAGCCAGAGAAGTCATTGGGTATCACAGCCGGTTAGAGCAGCCGGGCATAGGTATCCATATCTTTGTCGCCGCGGCCAGAGAGATTCACGATCACCAAATCATCTTTCGAGAAATTCGGCAGCCTCTCAATCAGCCCGGCGAGCGCGTGGGCACACTCGAGCGCCGGGATGATGCCTTCCAGACGCGCAAGCATCCGCGCCGCATCGAGGGCCTGCGCGTTGCTGGCCGCGGCGTATTCCGCGCGCCCTTGATCGGCGAGCCAAGCATGCTCGGGACCGATCGCAGGGTAATCCAGCCCGGCCGAAACGGAATGCGTCGGGGCAATCTGCCCATCCCTGGTCTGCAGCACGTAAGTGTAGGTGCCTTGCAGGACGCCGGGGCGCGCGCCGGAGTAGCCCTGTGCCGCGGCGAGCCGGGCGGCATGCTCGCCGAGTTGGCCGCCGCGCCCGCCCGCTTCAATGCCAATCAGCTTCACGCCGGGGTCCCCCAGAAATTCGTGG
>JBGQHF010000113.1:0-9827 GCA_041497835.1 Terriglobia bacterium | reverse complement strand
GCGCGTCTGTTCTTCGCGGAGCTGCGCCACGCGCGTAGCCGAGGGCGCCGGCTTGATCAGCCATTTCGTGGCAACCCGCAGCAGGCGGTTCAGCAGCAGCGCGAGCAACAGGATGCTGACCAGGCGCATCCCTATGGCGAGCGAGAATCCTGTCCACTTGAAATCGGGAATGGCCATAGAATAAACGGGAACGCGATTATAGCACCGCCGGGGTCAGCCGGCTCGCGCGCAAGCCTCGGCCCGGCCGCGCGGCGGGGATTGGTGAGGGGGTGGCGTCATGAATAGAGACAGGAGATCGTTCTTCGGCTTGTTTGCAGTTGGGTTGGGTGTTGCTTCCTTCGGATGGCGGGGAAGCGCTGCCGCGGCGCCGCAGTCACAGCCACCCAGGTCGCCGTCGGGACCGCGGTTTCCGGATTTTCCTCCTCCGAAGCCCAATACACGCGCGATCCTCAAGGAGAATGAAAAAGACCTCAAGAAGGAAGTGCAACAATTGTTTGAGCTTGCCGAGGGGCTCAAAAAGGAAGTAGACAAGACGGATTCCACCGAGATTCTCTCCCTGAACGTGGTTCGCACGGCCGGAGAGATCGAGAAGCTCGCCAAGCACATCAAAGGCCTTGCGCTCGGCTAGGCCCGCTCCTTTCGCACCCTTTCGTCCCACCGGGGCGTTGTAACGCCCTGCACCTTCCGCGCGTCTCACACGGCGGTCGTTGTCCGCCTTGCGCCCTGCGAGGCATGCCCGCATTCTTGAGATCAATGCAGGAGGAAGCCGTGAAGCGTCTGCGCGCGTCGTGGAAGGGGACCCTGATGCTCGTCTCGCTGGTCCTGTGCCTGGCTGGTGCGGCATGGGCCAAGCCGATTCACATCCCCCGCCATCCCGACTACCACAACGGGAAGATTGCCTTCAGCTACCTGGGCGACATCTGGGTGGCCACCGAAGACGGGTCCAACCCGCGGCGGCTGACCGTGCACACCGCGCGCGATGTGTATCCGCGCTTCTCGCCCGACGGGAAGTGGATCGCCTTCTCCTCGAATCGCTATGGCAACTACGACGTCTTCGTCATTCCGGCGGACGGCGGCGAGCCGAAGCAGCTCACCTTCCACAGCGCGCCCGACACCGTGGTCGGCTGGACGCGCGACTCGAAGAACGTGGTTTTCGCATCGGCGCGCGGCGTACTCTACCCGGGGACGCCCAGCCTCTTCACCGTCTCGGTGGATGGCGGGCTCGAGCAGCTCATTCCCACCGACCAGGGCGCCTGGGGCAGCTATTCGCCCGACGGCAAGAAGCTCGTGTTCAATCGCCGCGGCTTCACCTGGTGGCGCAAACACTACCGCAGCAGCTCCGCAGCCGACATTTGGGTGCTGGACGTAGCGGACAAAACCTACCGTAAGCTGCTCGATAATGAACTGACCGACAACGAGAAGCCCATCAACGCCTGGCCGATGTACGGCAACGGCGAGATTTATTTCGTCTCCGACCGCGAGGTGCGCGCCAAGGCGGGTTCGCGCGAGGTGATGCGTTCGACGAACAACATCTGGAAGATCTCCGAAAATGGCGGCGCGCCCGTGCAGGTGACGCATTTCAAGGACGGCTCGCTGTTCTATCCCTCGATGTCCTCGGATGGGAAAGTGATCGTGTTCGAGGAGAACCTGGGGTTCTGGAAGCTCGATGTGGGTTCCGGCAAGACTTCAGAGATCAAGTTCGACATCGCCTCCGACTCCAAGGACAACAACTTCGAGGTGCTGACGATCAACGGAGAGGCCGACAGCTATTCCCTTTCGCCCTCCACGCGCCGCGCGGTGATTTCTGCGCACGGCGAGATCTTCACCATCGCCACCGACCGCGGCGATGTCTCGCGCGTGACGTACAGCTTCTGGCGCGACACGCTGCCCGCTTGGTCCCCCGACGGCAAGTGGGTCGCTTTTGTCAGCGACCAGTCCGGCCGCGACGAAGTCTGGGTGGCCGACACCGAAGGCAAGAATCAGAAGAAGCTCTCTGACGCGGACACGGAAAAGCACAGCATCGGATGGCTGCCGGACTCGAAGTCGCTGGCCTATACGGCGTCCGACCACAAGCTGTACATGGTGAGCGTGGAGACGGGACAAGCGCGCGTGGTGACCACGAACGACTCGAGCAACATCACGGGTGTCTCCATCTCTCCGGACGGGAAGTGGTTTGCGTATTCGAAGGCCGACCACGACCTGCGCAACCACGTGTACATCACTCCGGTGGCCGGCGGCGAGGAACGCCGCCTAGCCGACGACCGCCTGTTCGCCACGTTTGCGCCGCGCTGGACGCCCGACGGGAAGAAACTCATCCTCCTCGGCGGCTACGCGCAGGGCGGCTCCGCGACGCTGCGCGAAAACGTTTCCGCGCTCTACAGCGTGTCGCTCACCAGGGAAGACCGCGACCCCCTGAGCCGCGACATTGACGACGAGGACGCCGCGCGCGCCGCCGAGCGCGCTGCGCTCGAACGCCCGCGTCCGGGCGGCGACGTGCGTCCCGAAGTGAAGATTGATTTCGACGGCCTGGACCGGCGCATCCGCCAGATCACGCGTCTTTCCGACAACATTCTGACCGCGGTTCCGTCGCCCGATAGCCGCAGCTACGCTTTCGTGGCCGCCGGCGACAACGAAGGCCGTCCGGTGTCTATCCTCTACCTGATCCAGGAGAACGGCGAGCAATTGCGCCGCCTGACGCAATCGCAACCGCCAGCGGAGGGCGAAGCGGCACCTCCCCCCGGCGGCGGCGGGCTTGGCGGCGGCATCAGCTCGCTGCAATTCTCGCGCGACGGCCGGACGCTTTATTTCATGGAGACGAACCGCATCTGGTCGGTGAGCACGGTCCCGCCCACGGGCGCGCTCGCGGCCGCTGCGGCGGGCGGTGCCGCAGCCGCAACGGGAACGGCTGAGCCGGCGGCAACGCGGGGCGGCACGGAGGGCACCAGCGGCACCGGCGTGCGGCGCCGCGTAAACTTCACCGCGCGCGTCGAAGTGGACAACAAGGAAGAGCGCAAGGAAGTGTTCGGCGAAGCGTGGCGCATCATGAAGAACCGCTTCTACGACGCGAACATGAACGGCGTGGACTGGGCGCGCATGCGCACGGTCTACGAGCCGCTGCTGGCCGACGTGGGCGATCGGGAGGAGCTGCACAACATCATCCTGCAGATGATCGGCGAGCTCAACGCGTCGCACACGGGCATCACCGGCGGCGGCGAGCCCGAACGCAACCCCATCCAGACGCGCCACCCGGGCTTCGAGCTGGCTGCGGACGCGTCGGGCTACTACAGGGTCTCCTACATCTACAAGGGCGGCCCTGCCGACCGCGACTACGTGAAGGTCCACGTGGGCGACTACATCCTCGAAGTCAACGGTGCGGCGCTCAAGTCCGGCGACAACTACTGGCGCAACTACAGCCTCGCGCCCGGCCGCAAGCTCGAGTTCACCCTGAACTCCAAGCCCTCCCTGGACGGCGCGTGGAGGACGAGGGTCGAGCCGGTCAGCAACACGGCCTACGGCACGCTGCAGTACGAAAAGTGGGTCGAAGAGCGCCGTCAGATGGTCGAGAAGCTCTCGAACGGCGAGATCGGCTACGTGCACATCCGGCAGATGAACGCGGCCTCGCTGCGCAAGTTCGAGCGCGACCTGGCTGACAACCACTTCAAGAAGGCCCTGGTCATCGACCAGCGCTTCAACCCGGGCGGCGGCATTGATCAGGAGCTGCTGGAGATTTTGCAGCAGCACCAGTATCAGTACACGCGCGGGCGCGATTCCACGTACATCACGCGGCCGCAGCGCGCGTTCTTCGGGCCGCTGGTGGTTATGCAGAACGAGCGCTCGTTCAGCGACGCCGAAGTCTTCCCGGACGGCTTCCGCACGCTGAAGCTCGGCAAGACGGTCGGCACGTACACGAACAGCTCGGTCATCGGCACGGGCGCGTACCGGCTGATGGATGGCTCCACGATCCGCACGCCCGGCTCCGGCCTGTGGAATGTCGATGGGCATAACCTCGAAAACTATGGTGTGCCACCCGACGTCTGGGTGGACAATACGCCGGACGATTTCCTGAAGGGGCGCGACGCACAGCTTGAAAAGGCTGTGGAAGTATTGAAAGAAGAGCTGCGCAAGAATCCGCCGCCGAATATCCCCGGCCGTTAGCCGGCGCACGCGTTACCAAGAAAAGGCCCGCGGGAGAGATCCTCTCGCGGGCCTTTTCATTCCCAGGCAACCCCCGAGGCCGCGGGCGGGGCGGGGGATTAGCGCGCTTCTCGCAGCGCCCTCTAGCCGCATGCGTCCATTCGCGCTAAGATGTTGTCACGACGCGCCTGTAGCTCAGTTGGATAGAGCGCTGGTCTCCGGAACCAGAGGTCGGAGGTTCAAATCCTCTCAGGCGCGCCACTTTTTCAATCGCGTCACGCCGATCCCACAACTCTTCCGACGTTCACAGTGGGGACTCTTGTGGGGACCAAGAATGGAGGGCCGTAAGTCGGCAAGTCAGGACTGTGCTCTGGGTCGTTTTACGTTGCTGGCGAGGCCGACCGCTTCTAGGGCATAAATGAAGTACCACCCGATGTCCGTCTGCCACCAGCGTAGCCCGAGGCGTGCTGAGCCGGCGTTGGAGTGATGGTTCCTGTGCCAGTTTTCGCCCCAGGCCGTCAATTGTAACGGTCCCAGCCACCAGACGTTCTTGCTGGAGTCTCCCTCTTCGGAGTGACTCAGGTGCGTGAGACTGTTCACCAAACACTGCATGTGCAGCGAATAGACCAGACGAATTGCCCCTAACCAGAAGAAGCCCTGCCATCCGAGCGCGAGGCCGCAGAACAGGGAGAGCAGGATCACGGGGACCTGGGCATACTCCCAACCCTTGTACGCCCTCTGATTCAACTCCGGACACCACCTCTGCTCATCTGCCGGACCCGACTGGTAGAGCCACCGCAGGTGCGCCCACCAGAAGCCACCTTGTTTAGGACTGGAGACGTCCTCGGGTGTATCGGCACGTGCGTGATGCCGCCGGTGGTAGGCGACCCAACTTGCCGGAGCTCCTGAGCCGTTGAACATCGCCGAGAAAACCAGCAGGTGCTCGATGACCTTGTTCAGCTTGAGAGTGCGGTGTGCCAGGAGGCGATGGTAGCAAACCGTCGTGCCGAAACCTCCGAGCGCCGTGAAGAGGAGCGTTATGCCCAGGATCTTCAAGCTGGGGAGCGGATAGAGAATCAGCCCGGTGACAGCCAGAACGTGTATCAAGACAAGATAAAAAAGAACGCCCGCTTTGCCTTGGGATGGCCTCCAAAAGGGCCGCTCCCAGGGCCGAATCTCCTGAATGGTGCTCTGGCTCATTTTGGCTCCTGCTGTGGTATCTCTCGCGCTCGACCAGCTCGAATCCGCCGGCAGAAGCTTTCCAACGTGAATGTAAAAAACACCGCCGCCCTGCTAGAACTCTCGCGCCGCCTTGGGCGCATAGAGCATTCGCGCAGCCTTCGGTGAGTGGGAGTCGCGGTAGTCGTCCAACTCAGCATCGCTGACCCGGTAGTTTGTTTCCGGGGGATGGTTTGCGTAAACAGCCAGCTCGCGGTGGAGCTTGCGCGAGCAGATGTCGGCAGCGTCTTGATAGCGTACACGGTGGGAATCAAATGCCTCGGTCGCAATTGTCATCGTAAATTCACGGTGCTCGCTCGAGGCTTCCCGCACGAAGAAACTATACTCGCGGACGAGCGTTTTTACCACAAAACCGACATACTGGACGATAGCGCCCCCGCTCATTTTGCGCCTGCAGTGGCCGTGGGAGCCCCTGTTGCAACGGCTTTCTTGCTGCGCTTCTCGCGCCGTCGTTTTGGAGGCGTTCCCTCGGCCGGATCGACCACCATCAGACTGGTGACAAATTTCTTCATTCCGTGAATATCGAAATTGATGGCGGTTCGTGCTTCATCCGATTCAGTGATGACGCCAAAGCCGTACAAGAAGTGCTTGACGTATTGCCCTTTCGGAAGAGCCTTCACAAGAGCCTCCTTGCTCTAGCAAGCAAAACCATTCCCACCACGCACAAGGGATGCTTTCTACGACTTTGCTTTTTGTCTCTTGCCCCGGCTGCCTTTGTTCCCTTCCCAGCGCTGCATTGCCCTTTTCCTGCCGTCAAGCTGCAGTTGTTTATTAATGCCATCCGCCTCCCGATATTTGTGCATCGGGGCGACTGACCCTTCCCGTTGGGACTGGCCCAGTGCTATTGTTCGCAGCGTCTGGGCCATGAGCGCGCGAAAATGGAGCGGGTCTCTGAGGCCTTGTAATTCCCGGTAGTAATAGAGGGGGGTGGGCCCCTTTCCCTTGAACCTCAGCTTCCTTAGGAATTCGATTTCCTCTTCCGTCGCATCGCCGCTCAAGGAAGAGTCCCGAAGGAATTCTTTGAGCCCCGGCTCTTCCTCCGATTGGTCAGGTTCCCTTTCAACAAACTCAAATTTCTTTGAGTGCCCTGGGACCAGTCTCCGGTTTAAAACAATCTCCATCGCAAACGTCGCGAGGTCGATATCCCAGGATTCGATCAGCGGATCCAGGAAGGAAACACAGTTTTCAACGGATACGTTGAAGACATCCGTGTCCAGGAAATCGAGGATGATGACCCGCATCTGTTCATAGCTTCGGCTGCCGAGCCGAGCCACTAAGTGGAGCCAGTTTTCACTTTCCAATTCTTCTTTGGCGACTCTCTTGACCACATCCAAAAGCTTCTGTGTGACCAGGCGTTCGAGTTCGCCGAAGGGCTGCTTCTCGAAAATTGCGCGTATTTGTTCTTCCTTGCCGGGTGCGCACTTGCGAAGAATCAAGTCTCGAACTTCCTTAAACAAGGGCGTCGGCGGGTCCCCCAGGCTTCTCTTCAATTCTTCCTTGCGCTGGACGTCAGCCAGGTTCGAAAGCTTACCGCCCGAGAGCTTCAAAAATTTTTCCATCTTGTCGTAAATATCTGTTCGGTTGGGGGCGGGGGGCAATTTCTTCCGAGTCAGCAGTTGGGAGATGTAGGACTCCGTCACTTCGGCGGCAGCCGCCAGATCCCTCTGCTCTAACCCCAGCTGTTCCAGCCGCTGTTTGATCACTAGGCAAACGTCCACAGGGTGCTCCGCTCTTTTAACTATACTTGATTAACCCCGAAAATGATCTCAGTTTCTTCTTGACAGGTCAAGTTAATTAACCTATGGTGGTTAAGGACTGAGGGAGTCATAACGGTAATCTAAACTAAGGTGGGTTATCTGAAATCGCCCCTTGGCCATGACAACCCAAGGAGAATGACATGTTTGCACGCAGAGTTTCCATGCAGCTGAAACCCAACAGCGTTGCGGAATTCACCCAGAGGATCGAAAAGGACATTCTTCCCCTGCTTCGAAAACAGACCGGGTTCCATGACGAAATCACGTTTGTCGGCCCGGGCGAAACGAAAGCGTTTGGAATCAGTCTGTGGGAGAACAAAGAGAACGCGGAAACCTACAACCGCGGAACGTATCCCGAAGTGACGAAGATCCTGGCGAGAGTCGTTGAGGGAACTCCTCAAGTTGAAACCTATGAGGTTTCCAACTCGACCTTCCACAAGATCGCCGCTGCAGTAACGGCTTAGAGCCGGTACGTCTTTTCGTTCGGGGGGCGGCCCAGGTCCGCCCCCTCAGTTCGGACGTTAGGGAAGCAAATCCAGCTCGATGCAACAAGATACTCCAGAATCGAGGAGAGGCTTCACCTGGTGGGTAGCCCCATTTCTCAATGGATCATCCAGTGAGAACCCTGCTGTACGAGTTGTTCGTTGAGCCGTTCTTGCGGCTGTTGCAACGACCGTTTGAAGGAAAGGCCAACGCCCCTCCAACGAAGAACGACATGAGGAAGGCGGCATGAAGGACGCCGAGGAGGAGAGCCCAAATGGCAGAGACAATCAAAACAGGGACCATTCTGATCAAGGATGGCACACTCCTGCCGGACGCGCTGCAGTTCGAAAGTGAGCCCTGTGCGACTGGTTGGAGATTAGTCAAGAATCTTGATGGGTACGGATTGGGTCGAAAAATCCACGAAGCAGGATGGACCTTTTTCTGCTTGGCTGGTGAAATCAAGGCAACTGTCTTCGGTTTTGACGGGCAAAAGAATGTGCGCAGAGCAGTCAAACGAATCTTATCGAATCTGAAATCGGAGAAGTTCAACGGTTTGGAAATCATGCAAGTTCAGGCGAAACGATTTCTGGGATTGCCCTATGCGAGTGTCTGCGCCCATTCTCGACATCTCCAGGAAAACGCGTTTCTCTTGCGAGCCAAGGATCATCAGGAGTGGGACCGAGCAAAATTGGCGGCCGTCTGAACTAAGTTATGGGGCTCGCAAGGGGCCAAGGAACTGCGTCAGGATCTTTAATTTTTCGAAGGAGACATTCAAGTGAAGATGATGCGCCGGGTGGTCATTTCCCTTGTTATGATCCTGCTTTCAGCTCCTTTGATTCATGGGCAGGATCGTTCCAAGTATAGGAACTTTTCGTTCGGAATGAGTCTGGTCGAACTATCAAACCAGGTGGACCCCAAACTGCTCCAGACAAGGTTGATCCACAAGCGCCCGGCGGTGATTCAAGAGTTGACGTGGTGGCCGCGAGAGTCTTCCGGCCCTTCGCTTCAAGCGGATTCGGTCTGGCAGGTATTCTTCACCTTTTACAATGACGAGCTCTACAGAATTTTGGTGACTTATGATCGGAACGCCACCGATGGGCTAACTGCCGAGGACATGGTGCAAGCCATATCGGCGCAGTACGGAACTGCAACGAGGCCAGATGCCCAGATCAGCTTCCCGACGAACGAGTTGTATAGGTCGACAGAAAAGGTCATCGCCCGCTGGGAAGATTCGCAGTACTCGATAAACCTTCTCCGTTTCCGTCCCAGCTCCCTGAACTCCTTTGCGCTTGTCATGTTTTCAAAACGGCTGGATGGACAAGCCGAGGTTGCGATTGCCGAATCTGTGAAGCTGGAGGGGCAAGACGCTCTACAGAAAGAAACCGAGCGCCAGAAGAAAGAAGCCTACAACGTGGACGTGGCGCGAGAGAAGAACAGGAAGATTTTCCGCCCTTAATGTCGGTTTAGGGCAACAACGAGCTGACGGTCGAAATCTTCAGAATAGATTGAACGGAGGTTCGAGAGATGACTGTGAATGTGACTCCCCTGCACGACCGCGTCCTAGTAAGAAGGCTGGAAGAGAAAGAAATCGCGAAGGGCGGCATCATCATCCCCGACACGGCCAAAGAGAAGCCCCAGGAGGGCGAAGTGATGGCCGTCGGAGCCGGCAAGATCGAAAAGGGCCAACGGATCCCCCTCGATGTGAAGGTGGGTGACCGGATTTTGTTCGGCAAATACACGGGTAACGACATCAAGATCGATGACCAGGAGTACCTGATCCTCCGCGAGGATGAAATCCTGGCGAAGCTCAGTGGTGCCGCCAAGGCGGCAGGCGGCAAGAAGTAGTTTTCCCCGATTCCGAAGATTTTGGACGGGGCAGAGATTCTCATTCACCCAGGAGGGTGAAGTCCAATGGCAAAACAAATCGTGACTGGTGAGAACTCCCGCCAGGCGATCCTGCGCGGCATCAACATTCTGGCGAACGCCGTGAAGATCACGCTCGGCCCCAAGGGCCGCAACGCGGTGATTGAAAAGAAATTCGGCGCGCCGATCATCACCAAAGACGGCGTGACCGTTGCGAAGGAAATCGAACTGCAAGATCCCCTCGAGAACATGGGCGCGCAGATGGTCCGCGAGGTCGCGTCGAAGACGTCCGACGTGGCCGGCGACGGCACCACGACCGCGACCGTGCTGGCGCAGGCCATCTTCCGCGAAGGC
>JBGQHF010000112.1:0-9980 GCA_041497835.1 Terriglobia bacterium | reverse complement strand
GGAAAATCAGGGCTGCGGCCGCCGTTCGGGCCCATGCCCGAAAGAAGATCGGGGGCGATCGCGATGTAACCGGCTTCGGCGACCTGATCGGCCAAGTCCTGCACCCAATCCGTCATGCCGAATATTTCATGAATGACCAGCAAGACGGGCCGTTTATCCTTCGACTCGGGATAAACGACGAAGGATTCCACGGCGCGGGCATCGTGCTTCACGGTGACCCACTCGCGATGACGGGGAGATTTTTCCACCTGTGCACGCGCCCAGTCCTGGGCGGAAACGGCGGGCGCGGCCAGAAGAATCAAGATGAGAGCGATGCGTTTCATATTACCTCCGTGGCGATTGGCGGCTCTGGAAAACTCTTCGCCGCCCAGTTCCTGAATTCCGTTCGAATTGGTCACGATACTATACGCCGCTCGCGGGCTGTGGCAAGGACCGCCCCGGCGAAGCGTCGCGCAATGCGGGAACGCGAAAGCAACCCGGCTCTTTCGCTTTGGAAAAACTACGGATTGACTTACTTCCGCTTCGCTCTGGCTTCGATGAACTTTGTAAAGGAATCCGGCTTGCCAGGCGGCGTGATCTCGAACGTGATGGCAAGGCTGTCGGCACCGGTCTTCCAGTAGGTAAAGCGGTAGCGCGGCGTCGAAGGCATCGCTTCGCTCAGACACTGGATTGCGCCGCGCTCGGGAAAGACGGTGACCACGTAGCGGATGACGTGGCCTTCGTTGTCAAAAAAGACCGCCTGCAGAGGACCGCCTTCGGACTCTTTGTAGAAGATCATCAGATCGTCGTGCCGATACACGGGACGGCCCTCTGTCGCCGGATAAATAGCGACGTTTTTGCGCACCAGGACTCGGTTCTGCAAATCCCACTGAAAGGAGAATTCGCCGCTTCCCTTCCCGACGTCACTCGATCCTTCGCCGACCCAGTCGCCAACGAGATACTCCATCTCCGGCCAGCCTGCCTTCTTCTCTTTGGCACTGCGCGCGGCGAGGAGAGGCCAAACGACGGCTGACCCGGCCAGGAGCAGAGTTGCGATAGTCAATCGATTCATCATTCGCCTCGGGAAATAAACCGATTTTTCTCCGCGAATTGTAACGGCGGCCTGCCATCGAAACAAGTCCGATTCTCCGGCGTGGAGCTCAGGCCGCGCCATCCTTATCGTTGCCGGATGATTCGCAACGCGAAACACTTGACGGAAGCCGGCGCGCCCCTGGTTTGCGTTCTCGCGCGCGGCTGTGCTACACATCTGCAATGCCTGATTTCGCCGCACCCATCGAGCGCCTGATTGACGAGCTGAAACATCTGCCGGGGATCGGGCAGAAGACGGCGCAGCGCCTGGCCTTTTATCTGCTGCGCATCCCGCCGGAAGACGCGCTTTCACTGGCCGACGCGATTCGGGACGCCAAGCAGAAGATCCGCGAATGCTCCACCTGCCACAACATCACGGACGTCGATCCGTGCCTCTATTGCACGGGTGCGAACCGCAACCGGCGGATCATCTGCGTGGTGGAAGAGCCGCACAACATTCTGGCTATCGAGAAGACGCGCACCTATTCCGGCCTCTATCACGTCCTGGGCGGATCGCTCTCGCCATTGCAGGGGCGCGGACCCGAGCAACTCAAGATCAAGACTTTAATCGAGCGGCTGAAGGGCGGCACCGTCGAAGAGATCATCGTCGCCACGAATCCTACGGCCGAAGGCGAAGCCACGGCCGTGTATCTCTCCAAGCTGCTGAAGCCGCTGGGCGTTCGGGTGACGCGCATCGGAGTTGGGATTCCCGTCGGCGCGGACCTGGAGTACGCCGACGAAGTGACGATGTTGAAGGCGCTGGAAGGCAGAAGGGATCTCTAGTCCTACCAGTACGAGAGCACTATTTCAATCACGTAGCCAACCAGACTTTTTCGTTGTACAGTGAAGTTCCCGCGGAGGTTGTCCCCCCGATAGGAGGTGCGCTGTGCCCGGTCTGGCGCACTACATGGCGCAGTACGACCACGAGCATTCCTCGTCGTGGAATAAGCTGTTACACGGCGTAGGGATTCCCCTGATCTTTGCAGGGATTATCAGTATCTTCCTCGCAATGTGGTTCCTGGCCGCGGGGCTATTCTTCGGCGGGTGGGGACTCCTGTTCCTGGGGCATCGACTCGAAGGCAACAATCCAGCGTTTTTTCGAGGACCGGTGTACTTGCTCGTTGGGCCAATCTGGGTTGCCAAAGAGGCATGGATGTTCCTGTTTGGAACACACCAAAACGGGGGTGCTGACAAGCGCGTCGCGCCGCATCGCTAAGTAATTCTAGAGGTGGCAGTTAGAGTCGGGACTAAGTTGAAATCATGGATGAGAATGGTCGCAATCTTGCCGATAGCTATGGCGACATGGTGCCACCGAACGCGCCAAACGCCGCGGCTGAGCTGAGGAAGAGGCGGAGCACGCGCATCGTACAAGCCGTGCCACTGCTGGTTACGGGTGTGGATGCACTGGGGCGGCCCTTTCAGGAGCGGACGTCCTCGCTCATCATCAATTGCCACGGGTGCCGCTACCAGTCGAAGCACTATGTCCTAAAAAACATGTGGGTCACGCTGGAGATCCCGCATCCCGAAGCGGGCCAGCCGCCTCGAATCGTAAGAGGGCGGGTGGCATGGATCCAGAGACCGCGCACCGTCCGGCAATTGTTTCAGGTAGCGGTCGAGTTGGAAGTTCCGGGAAACGTCTGGGGCATCGCGTTTCCTCCGGAAGACTGGTTCTCCACGCCCGATGAGGTGGCTCCCGCCATCCCTCTCCCAGCAGCGGAAATCGAGGGCCTTCCAGAGACCGAAACGGTTCCTGCGACCGCAGCCGAAACAGAACAACCAGCCGGTGAGCCTCCCGACAACCTCCGCGTCTTCCCCGCTCCGACCGGCACCGATGCGTCGCTGCAGCTTGCCCGGCAAGTGACCCGCTTGCTCGCCGACGCGAAGCAGCAGATTCAGTCCGCGGCCAGCGAGGCGGCGCGGCAGGCCGTCGCGGAAGAAACACGCGCCTCGATGAAGGAGTGGCAGGCACGGTTTGCGGCAGCGCGGGAAGAGATCTCCGCGGAGGTCGCAGGAGCGCTCGAAAGACTGCAGAACGAATCCGAGATGAGCGCGCGAGCGGCACAGGGGGCCGCGGCGGAAGCACTGCAGAAAGATCTGCCGGGCTGGCTCTTGCCGCAGATGGAGACTCTGACCCGCGATCTCACGGAACGATTGCGTCAGGAAGGCGCCGCGCACGCGGCCACGCAAGAGCAGACTGCGAAAAGTGCCGCGGAAATGCTGCAGGATGCAACCAAGCACGCCGAAGAGTGCGCGGAGAAACTGCTCGCGACGGCGAGCCAATCGGAGGCGCTTATGGCGGCGCGCCTGGAGGCGGCCCGCCGAAGCCTGGAAGATGCGGCACGCCAACCCGAGGAGGCCGCCGCGCAGACGCAACTATCGGTGGCGCGCTCGGCGGAGGAAACGCGCCACCAACTCCATGAATCTCTTAAGTCCGCAGAGGCATCCTGGCGGGAACGTCTGGCGATGAGTCTGGGCGAAGCGCAGGCGCAACTGCAACAGACGCTGGAAAACGCGCTGAAATCCGCGGCGGAGCAGAGCTTCCGCGCGCTGGAGGAGCGCACCGCGGCCGCGCAATCACGGATCGAGGAAGAGGCAGGACGGCAGGCCGGCGGACTCGGCGAGCGCGCCGCGGCCATCACCCGGGAAAGCGAAAACAGGCTAACGGCCCTGCGCGAGGGAGTGGAATCGAGCGCGCAGCACATGGAGGCATCGCTCGCCGCGGCGGGCCAGTCCGCGACGCAGCTCGAGCAGTTCTCTTCCCGGCTGCAGGCGATGCAGAGGGAGGAGCAGGAAAAATTTCACGCGCATTTGGAAGACCTGCTCGGGCGGCAGCGCGAGGAGCTGCAGCGCCGTTCGGAAGCGCTGGTCGAAAACGCCGGCCAGCGCGTGCACTCCGCATTCGAAGATTCCAGCCGCGAAGCGGCACAGCGATTTGAAGAACAGGTGCGCTCGCTGATGCAGCCGCACATCGCGGGAGCACAGGAAGCCGTGCACCGACTGGCGGGCGGCCGATCCCTGCTCGACGCGGCGATGACTCTGCAGGAAGACCGCGTCCGCAGCATGACCGAGGAGGCTTTTGGGGAGGCGCTGGCGCGGTTCCGGGAACACCTCGGCTCGGTGGAGAAGGAGCTGCACGAGTCGGCGCAGACGATTGTCGCGCGCAACCTTGCGGATTTCGAGGCCAAGACCGGCGATATACAGCACTCCACGGTCGAGTCACTCTACAAGTCCGCGGAATGGTACGAGAAGAAGGCGCAGACACAGCTTCAGCAGATGTTGGAACGAGGGGTGGAGCAAACGGGACAGCAGTTGCGCGAGCGCGCGGGGGAGATTTCGGGCGTCTTTACAACCGAGCTCGATCACCGCAGCCGTAATTTTATGGATCACGCCCACGGCCAGATGGAGGAGCTGCTGCGCGAATCGTTTGAGCGCGCCCGCGCCCTCTTCACGGAAGCCGCGGAAACGACTTCCGCGGCCTTCACCGACGAAATCCAGCGTAACGCGCGGCAGGAGCTGGACGGATTTAGCGAAGTGCTGCAGAAAACAATCGAAGATTCGCGCGTACAGGCCGAAGAGGTCCGCCGGGAAGCCGGGGCGCAGATGACCGCGGAACAGGAAGCCTTTTTGCGGCGATTCGAGTCGAGTATGACGACGGCGCTGGAGACCGGTGTGGCGGCAGCGCAACAGCAGGTGCAGGGCGGCTTGCAGCAAGTGGTCGAGTCGTGGCGGGCGATGGCCCTGGAACATCAGGAAAAGCTGCGCGAAATGTACGGCCACATCGGGGATCAATCCGTAGAGAAGTTTCGCGGCAGACTCGAAAACGTGTCGAACTCCTGGATGCTGGCCACGGTAACCACACTGGACCGCCAATCCCGCGACGCCCTCAGCGGGGTGGCGCAGGCCGCGGAAGTAAAGCTGCGCGAAACCTGCGCGGACGTGTTTGCGAACGTCGGCGATACGCTGCGCGAGCGGCTGAAGGAGATCGCCTCGAGCTTCGCGCCGCCGGAATCCGCCAAGCACGTCCGCTGACGGACGAAATTCGCCTCCACTTCCCCTCCCCGGTATAATGCCCCGATGGCCAACCGCGCCAATTTGCGCGTGTGGACGCGTGATTTTACGCAGTCCACGCTGATCGAACAGTTTGTGCGCTTCCTCGCGACCGCGCCGCTGGCCGCTTCCGAACCGTACTTTACGGTGCTCACGGTACAGCCTATCGACGCTTCGGAGACGCCGGTCGCGGAGTGGGACCTGCGCGGGCACAGGTTTGGAGCAGCGGAGGTGGCAGCCCTGGCCGCGCAGTACTTTCACGCAGACACGGCCTACTTCGCCTCGGCCAAATGGGACCTCTGGCAATTCGATCTTGAGGCGCTGAAGTGGGAGATGCGGCCCGCGCCGCTGTTTCTGAGCTGCCGCGGACCCGAGTATGCGGAAGGCTTCACAGGCGAAACAGGGAATCTCGAGGCGGACCTGGGATTCGAGCATCTGTTCACCGGGCACGGCAGGATGCTTGGCAGCGCGAGCGCCGGGAAAAACGATGATAACAGGCAAGCGGAAGAACCCCTCGAGCATACCTTCCGGCGCTGGATGGCCCCGGAAGCTAACCTGCGCGAATATCACGGGAAGACACGGGAGAACATCCAACGGCTGATGGATTGGACGTCGGCGATTGAACGGGCGCTTCCGGTGGAGCGTCTGGACCTGTGGTCCGAGGGGGAGGAAAACTTTGAAGCCCGGCTGGACGCGATATTGGCGCAGCGCTAGCGCGGTTGTCATTTCGGGCTGAAACGGTGGCTGGTCCTTCCCCGGAGGATGGCCAGCGGTTAGAATTATTGGACGACGAGTTTGACTGGGCAGGGCCGGGCGTACCGCAGTGAATAAAGGTGCTCTGCACGCGGGAGAAAGACAGCAAACCGGGGAAGGTCGTCGAGATAATGCTCGCGGCTTCGAGCCTCTGAGAAAAATGAAGAAGACAAACCTAGCGCGCTTCCTGTTGTGTGCCACGGCAGCTGCCGCGCCTGCGGGCGGCTGCGGCCAGCAGGCTCCGGCCCCGAGGGCGGCAGCACAAACGGCAGAGAAGCCGGCCGAGCCCGCGGTTCCGGCGGAGATACAAGCCGCGGCACAGGCGCTGCTGGGGACGGAAACGCAGGTCCTGGCCTTCGGAGACCTGGCCAAGAGCGGCAAGCAGCAATTCCTGGCGGCGAATGTGGTTCCGAAGACGCCGAAAAACAATGTGCCGGGGACCATCGTGACACGGGCCATCGTCGCGGAGAACAGCGACGGCAAATGGACCGAGCTGCTGCGCTGCGATGAGCATTTGAAAAACGCAAAGGGATATCTCGGGCTGACGCCCATCGCTCCCGTCACCGGCTGGCGGCTTCAATTCGAAAAGGATTCGGAAAAGGGTCTCGTTCTCTACTTCACGCCGGTGCAGACCAGGGAATCGCAGCATGTCCTTCCCGTGGGTGTGCGTTGGAACCCCGCGACGAAGCGCTATCAGTCGCTCGACCGCAGTTTTCAGAATTTTCTGCTCGAGCTGCCGACGCTCGAGAATGCGGCATCCACTCTGCGATGAGCACAGCCGCCACAGCAACCGCCACCGCGGGCCGCAAGGCACAACCGAAGATTTCCGCCTGGAAGAATCTGCTCGGCCTGCTGCCCTATCTCCGGCGGTATCGCGGAAACATCGCAATGGGGATGATCACGCTGGCGCTGATGGGCATCCTGGGAAATCTGCTGCCCCTCCTCACCGGAATCATTATTGATTCCCTCACGGGAAGCGCGCAGGCTTTCGCGCACAGCTCGAGCACGAATGTGGCAATCGCCGCCGGGGGGGAGTGGCTGTCGCGAATCGTGCCTTTCTACGCGGCACGCAGCCGGCAAACCCTGGGCATCTACTGCCTGGCGCTGGTTCTGTTCGTCGCGCTGAAGGGGCTCTTTTCCTACTGGACGCGCATGATTCTGATCGGCGTGTCCCGCGACATCGAATTCGACCTGCGCAACGATCTGCTCGACCGGCTGCTCGTCCTCGAGCCGGAGTTCTACGTTCGGAACCGCACGGGCGAACTGATGTCGCGCGCGACAAACGATTTGAACGCAGTGCGCATGGTTCTCGGCCCGGGAATCATGTACAGCGCGACGACGATTGTGACCATGCTGCTGGCCATCGTCATCATGCTGAAGCTGTCGCCGTCGCTGACGCTGTGGGTGCTCTTGCCGGTGCCTGTGGTCGCCGTGGCCGTGCAACATTTCGGAAAGGTGATTCACGACCTCTACGAAATGATTCAAGCGTCGCTGGCGACGCTTTCCGCCCGCGTCCAGGAAAATCTCTCCGGGGTGCGCGTGATCCGCGCCTACGCCCAGGAAGAAGCCGAGATTCGCGCGTTCGACGAACCAAATCGCGAGTACGTGTCGCGCAACATCCGGCTGATCCGCACTTGGAGCATGTTCATGCCCTCGCTCCAGGCGCTGATCGGCACGGCGTTCATGATCGTGCTGTGGCAAGGCGGCCATCAATTCTTCAATGGACGGATATCGCTGGGCGCTCTCATTTCGTTCAATGCGTACTTGATGATGCTGGTCTGGCCGATGATCGCGCTGGGCTGGGTCACGAACATTTTTCAGCGCGGAGCCGCTTCGATGGGCCGGCTGAATTTCATTCTCACGGCGAAGCCGCAAATTGACGACCGCGAAGCCAGCGTACCCGCGGGCGAGACGCTTCGCGGAGAGATTGAATTCCGCCACTTGACATTTGCCTACCCGACCACGCTTTCCGGCAACGGCGTGAACGGCGCCGGACGTGGGACGTCTAACAACACCGGCGGCATCCTTCACGACGTCAACCTGCGCATCCCAGCGGGTTCGACGGTGGCAATCGTCGGGCCGACCGGCAGCGGTAAATCCACGCTCGCAACCCTGATTTCCCGATTGTGGGAAGCGCCGCCCGGCACGGTACTGCTGGACGGCCGGCCGATCCGCGAGTGGCCGCTCGAAGCTCTGCGGCGCTCGATCGGATACGTCCCGCAAGACACCTACCTCTTCAGCGAAACGATCGGCGAGAACATCGCCTTCGGAGTCGAGTCTGCGGACGCGGACCGGGTGCGCTGGGCGGCGCAGATCGCAAATCTCGACGGCGACGTGCAGGGCTTTCCGGAAAAGTACGAAACGGTAGTGGGCGAGCGCGGAATCACGCTCTCCGGCGGGCAAAAGCAGCGCACGGCGATCGCGCGCGCGGTGATCCGCGACCCGAAGATATTGATCCTCGATGATGCGCTCTCGAGCGTGGACACGCACACGGAGGAGCGCATCCTGGGCGAGCTGCGCGGCATCATGCGCGGGCGCACGACGCTGTTGATCTCACACCGTTGCTCGACCGTGCGCGACGCCGACCAGATCGTCGTGCTGCGCGAGGGGCGCATCGTGGAGCGCGGGACGCATGACGATCTGCTGGCGCGCGGCGGTTACTACGCGGACCTGTATCAGAAGCAATTGCTGGAAGAAGAGCTCGAACGGGCATGAGCAAACAACAGGAAGAAGAGGCACTCGGAAAAGCGTACGACTCGCGGCTCATGCGGCGGCTGCTGAAATACCTGCGGCCCTACAAGTGGCGCGTCGTGCTTGCGCTGGCCCTGACCGCAGTCGTGATTCCGCTCGAACTGGCGCCCCCGTTGCTGTTCCAGAAGGCGCTCGATAATTACTTCGTGCCTTTCGCTGCTCATGTCCTTTCCAGGGACGATGCCTGGCGAGGCATCGGACAGATCAGTATTTACTTCCTCGGAGTGCTTGTCTTCGGCTTCCTGACGCAATATTTCCAGATCCGAATCATGCAGCGCGTCGGCCAGCAGACCATGTTCGACATGCGGCAGGAAATCTTCGGCCATCTGCAGCGGCTGCCGATGAACTATTTCGACCGCAATCCGGTGGGGCGAATGGTGACGCGGGTGACGACGGACGTGGACGCGTTGAACGACCTGTTCGCGGCAGGCGTCGTCACCATGCTCAACGACTTTTTCCTGCTTCTGGCGATGGCCGCCTATCTGTTTCACCGCGACCACCGCCTGGCGTTGGCCGCGTTTTTCGTCCTTCCCCTCATTTTATTGGTGACCCTTGTCTTTCGCCGCTTTGTGCGCGAGGCCAACCGGAAAATTCGCACCGCCATCGCTCGCATCAACGCTTTTCTCCAGGAATACATCAGCGGGATGAGCGTCGTGCAGCTCTTCAACCGCGAGCGCAAGGCGCGAGAGGAGTTCGAACGGCGTAACCGGGACCATATGCTCGCTTTTAAAGATGCGATCCTGGCGTTTGCGCTCTTCTATCCGGCCGTCGAAATCCTCAGCGTGAGCGCGATTACTTTGATTTATTGGACGGGCGGCCTCCGGGTTCTCTCCGGAACTATCACCATCGGCGTTTTGACGGCCTTCACGATGTACGCGCAGCGGTTTTTCCGTCCCATCCAGGACCTCAGTGAAAAATTCAACATCTTGCAATCCGCGATGGCCGCCAGCGAGCGCATCTTCAAGCTCCTGGACGAGCCCGTGACGATCAGCACACCCGCGGACGCGCAGCGCCTGGAAACGCCCCGCGGTGAAATCGAGTTCCGTCACGTTTGGTTTTCCTACCGAACGAGCAGCGCGCCGGCAGAGGAGGACTGGGTGTTGCGCGATGTCTCTTTCCGCGTCGCGCCGGGGCAAACGATCGCCATCGTGGGCCACACGGGAGCGGGTAAAACAACGCTGATTTCGCTGCTGCTGCGCTTCTACGACATTCAGCGCGGGGAGATCCTGCTCGACGGAGTGGACATCCGCAAACTGGACCTGCAAGAACTGCGGCGGCACTTCGGCATCGTGCTGCAGGATCCGTTTCTCTTCACCGGGACGATGGAAACAAACGTGCGGCTCGGCACGCCCGGAATCTCG
>JBGQHF010000111.1:0-10283 GCA_041497835.1 Terriglobia bacterium | reverse complement strand
TCCGGCGGCCAAAGACTCCGCTCCGCGAAGACCCGCTTGCGATTCACGCGCATCGAGGCGGTCTGCAGATGGAGCCGCTTCCCGATCCTGTGAGAGAGATAGAACGGTTCGTGTCCTGGCCGCGCGTGCAGAGCGTACTTGTCAGCTCAATTCCGTCGCAATTGTGGCGGGACTTGCGCCCTTTGTCCTTGAACTACTGGTTGAAAAGCCGTTCCGCTTTGAGTAAAGTCTTCAGCGAGGGTTGTTCATGAGCGCCGGGTCCCCGGAAAGCGGCAAGAAGCCTTATGAGGCGCCAAAGCTTCTCGTCTACGGCGACTTGACCGAGATGACGAGAGCGACAGGCATGGTGGGCATGATGGACGGCGGTCCAATAGCTGGAATGAGAAAGACCGGGGCCTGAGCCATCCCCTCTGCCCGCGATGGACCAGGAAACGTGAGTTTTTCCTACCTCGTTTACGGCCTGAATCTTCTTTCTGACGTTTCGATTCCCGGCCTCTTGAAGTTTTCGGGCAACCACACCAATCTTACGTTGACCCTTGGCGGCCAGCCCGATTGGCTTCCGCATGCGTTGGCTCTTCCCGCTTCGGAGCTTCTGACGCGGCCGAGCGAAGACGAGTTTGGCGAGCCGGCGTTCGTTATTTCGGAGCTGGGTGGAGGAGAGTATTTTCGTCTCTCCTATTCAGACGGCACCTGCTTCTTGGTGGATCGCGATGCATCTCACTTGTGGGGCAGATACTTGCCGCCCCAGGTTTTTGAAGATCTCATCACCTACCTCTTAGGGCCGGTACTCGGCTTTGTCCTGCGGCGCCGCGGCGTGCTGACTCTACACGCGAGCAGCGCCGCGATTGGCGGCTGCGCGATTGCCCTTTCCGGTATCAGTGAAGCGGGAAAATCGACGGTAGCGGGGGCACTGGCACTGCGCGGAGTGAAAATCCTCTGCGAAGATGTTTGTCCGATTACGGAGGAAAATAGCCAGTATTTCGTGGAGCCCGGGTATCCCCGCGTCTGCCTCTGGCCTGACGCAGTGCAAAAGCTGTTAGGTACGCCGGAAGCACTGCCGCTGTTGACGCCCAATTGGGAAAAACGGTTTCTCTCTCTCGATGATGGCAGCGGACGTTTTGCGACGCGCCGGCTCCCGCTAGCCGCGGTTTATCTCCTTGCGCCTCGCACGAACGAGCCGGACGCGCCACGAATTGAGTCGCTCTCCCCGCAGGTAGCTTTCCTGGAGATCGTGAAAAATACGTACATGAATTTTGTGCTTGACCGGGCGCAGCGCGCAGCGGAGTTCGATGTATTGTCGAAGCTGGTGATGCGCGTACCAGCGCGCCGATTGGTTCCCCACGCGGACCCGGCACGGCTTGGTGCGCTGTGCGATCTAGTTCTGAGGGATGCAGGATCGCTTGTGGATGACTCGGCCGTGCACATTTCCACTCAAAAAGGCGAATGATGTATTCGCTCGATGAATACGGCGAGATGATCGCAGACCGGGTACGCCTCAGCGCTTACTGGGAAGCAATCTCAGGCGCCGTGAAGCCCGGGGATGCCGTGGCGGATATCGGCTGCGGCTCCGGCATCTTTGCATTGCTCGCCTGCCGGGCGGGCGCGCGCCGCGTCTATGCCATCGAGCTGGACGCTATCGTAGAGACCGCGCGACAACTGGCCGCCGCGAACGGATTTGCAGACCAAATCGTTTTTCTGAGGCAGGATTCGCGGCGGCTTGAACTGCCGGAAAGAGTGCAGGTCATCGTCTCCGACGTGCGCGGCGTATTGCCGTTCTTCGACGGCGCCATTGCCTCTCTCGAGGATGCGCGAACTCGTTTTCTCGCGCCCGGGGGCATAATGATTCCACAGCAGGATACGGTCTTTGCGGCCGTCATTGAAGCACCCGCAGCCTACGCAAGAATCACAGCACCCTGGAGCCGCGACGTGCACGGTCTGGATCTGTCCAGCATTCGCGAGCCGCTCCTTCATGCCTCCCACAAAACGCGAGGGCGGCGCGAACAGCTTCTCACCGAACCGCGGGCGTGGTGTCTGCTCGATTACGCTGGTGGCGCGAACGCACGCGCCGCGGCCACGCTGCATTTTCGCGCGTCGCGCGCGGGCGTCGCGCATGGCCTGTGCATCTGGTTTGAAACGCGGCTGTGGAATGGGATCGGATATTCTACTGGCCCCGGCAACGAACAGATGATATACGGCCACGAGTTTCTGCCCTGGCTCAGAGAGGTTTCGCTGGACGAAGGGCAGGAAGTGTCTGTCGAACTACATGCAGACCCAGTGGGTGCGGATTACATTTGGCGCTGGAATACTGTGATCGCGGGAAATGCCGCGGAGAAGGAACGGAGATTCGAGCAATCTTCCTTCTTGGGCGCAACCTTTATCCGGGACGCTCTGCGCCGTCAGGCACGTGACTTCGTTCCTGTTCTTTCCGAAAGCGGCGAGGCGGATCGCTGGTTCCTGAACGCGATGAACGGGCAACAGCCATTGGAAGAAATCGCACGAGCCGGGCGGGAGCGTTTCCCAAAACTGTTCGGAAACGTCGAGGATGCACTTCGGCGCGTGATGGCGCTGGCGGAAATGTATGCCCGCTAGAGTGGGTATGGCGTCTTAGTCAGCCGTCCCATGCGAGGCTAAACCGCCTTCGAGCATCCGATGAGTACTTCGGCACAAAGCGGGATCACGGCGGAGTGGGAGTTGCTCTGTGCCTCTGTGGCCCCTCAGCGAGACGCCCCGAAGATTCACGAAATCATGGAGCGCCCCCTGGACTGGACTGCGCTGCTTGCCCGGGCCCAGGAGCACGGGGTCCTGCCACTATTGGCCAGTACGCTCGAAAAGGCACGACAGCTCGACGGGCTGCCGGTGGCCTGCCGGGAGAGCCTGGCTGCATTGCGGCGCGCTCATCTTATGTTCACGCTTTCTCTTACCGCGGAATTTTTCCGTCTCAGCGATTCCTTCAAGGCCGCGGGCCTGAACGTGATTGCCGTCAAAGGACCAGTACTCGCTACGCTGGCCTTTGGCGACCCCGGTCTCCGGCAGTATTCCGATGTTGACCTCCTTGTGAGGCACTGCGATGTCCTGGGCGCGGCACGCGTCATGGAAGATTGCGGCTTCGTTTCCGAATTACCGCTTGAGGCGGCCGCCCAAAGAATCCCCGGACAATTCCTCTTCGTTCGCGAGCAAACGCGCGCGATCGTCGAGCTTCACACGGAACGCACGCTGCGATATTTTCCGCGGCCGATCCCGGTCGAAGCCTTCTTTGCCCGCCAGGTGAGTATCTCCCTCGACGGCAGGACCGTACCCGCACTCTGCCCTGAGGACACGCTGGTTTTTATATGCGTTCATGGCTCGAAACACTTCTGGGAGCGGCTGCTGTGGATTGCCGATGTCGCCGGACTCCTGGCCCGGCAAACTGCTTTCGATTGGGCGCGGGCATTCGACGTGGCGCGAAAGACGGGCACAGAACGCATGGTGCGCCTGGGGCTATGCCTTGCGATGGAGATGCTTTGCGCCCCTGTGCCCTCGCATGTGGCGGACGAAGTACGCTCCGACGTCACGGCTCTGCAGCTTTCCGGTGAGATTCGCCGCCATCTCGCTTCCGGGGAAGCAGCACAGGGTGCCTTCCATCGCGCGATGATGCGAATGCAGATGTGCGGGGGATTCCTCCGCAGCGCCCGGTATCTGCTGAGGCTCCTCTTGACGCCGACCGAGGAAGATTGGGGCGGGTCAAGACCTGGGAGCCTTTCCGGCTGGCTCGATGCCATGCGCCGCCCGCTGCGGCTCGCGCGGAAGTACCGAGCGGATTCGGGTTCTCCGGAAAAACGCAATCCCCTTCCCGAAAACGCCGAGTCCAAGCCTGCTACAAAAAGAAAGAAGGCCCGGGCATGAGCCCGGGCCCGCCCTCCCAGACTCCGTTCTAGATATTGGTGCTGTGCGCGAGCTTCCGAGTTTTTGGTTTCTCGGGGGCCTCGATCGTCGCATCCACGGAGATTTCGCTGTGGTTGCGCAAAAGACCGAGCTTCACGGTTTTCTGTTCACGCAGTTCGGCCAGCTTCTGACGCAGATCGCCGACGGTGCGGATGCGCTCGCCGTTGAACTTGGTCAGCACATCCCCGGATTTGATTCCCGCCTTCTCCGCGGCAGAGCCCGAGTGGACGTCCCGCACGAGGATGCCTTCGCCATCCGGCGCGCCAAAGTACGATCCCAGTTGGCCGCTCAGATCTTCCCCGTCAATGCCCAGCCTCGCCCGGCCGCCCAGAAGCATCTCCCCATCCCATGCGAACGCGGGCATCCCCGGAATCTCGGGCGTCCGAAAAACGAAATTACGCGATGGGAGGGCCTTGGCCCTGACTTTGCGCATCTCTTCCGCTTTGCCGAGCGTAGCATTGATACTCTGCGGGTGCCCGTCGCGGATGAGGTTCAGTTGCACGGTGCGCCCCGCGGGAATCTCCCGGATCAGCCGGCGAAACTGCGCCGCTCCCTCGATTCTCTGCCCATTGATCTCCGTGATGACATCATTTTCCTTCAGTCCGGCTTTGGCAGCGGGACTGTCCGGCATCACGCTGGTCAGAAGAACTCCGCGCTCCGCCGAAAGCTTCAGTTCTTTCACCTTTTCAGCATTGATATCCCGCGTCTCGACTCCAAGCCAGCTCCCGCCTTCGTCGAACGAGGTGACGATCTGGATGTCATCGTCGCCGCCGAGACTTTGGACCTCGGCCAGCGCTTTCTCCAACACGCGCGGGGCCACTTCCTGCGCGAGGAGCGTCGCCCGGCGGTTCAGTTCCTCTTGGCTCCTGGCCAGCTTTGCTTGTGCCTCCTCAAGTCGCTGCTGCAATTGCGCCAGGGCAGGCTCATCCTGCTGCCGCATGGTTCGCGACGGTCCGGGAAGCGCTGCGAGCATTAGTCCCAGCGCGGCCAGGGCTCCTGCAGTCCACATCGTGCGATGATTCATGTTCATGTCCTCTCTCTTCGTAATTTTTATCTTCTGCGGCCCGCGCCTATTTTCGTGCTAGACGCTTGACCGCAGGGCGACCACTCGAATGCTTCCATTGACGGTGCGCAAGCGGATGGGCCCGCCACCGTTTCCCAGCCTCCCGCGGACCTCGCGCGGGTGCAACGAACTCTCTAGCGCCAGCGGCAACTCCGAGCGGAAATCGCCGTTCAGGCTGCGCGCGTCAACCTCCGCTTGCGTCTCGATGGGAACGGCCAACAGCACGGAACCATTGGTCGTCTCCGCGCTGGCTTCGTTGGTGTTCCGGAAATGCGCCAACTCCAGGCGCACGTTTCCGTTGGTCGTGCGCGCGTGGATTGTGCCGCCGCCATCATAGATCTCGATGTTGCCGTTGACCGTGTGAAGATCACGAATGGTGCCCACGCCGGAGATCCGGAGGGTGCCGTTGATCGTGCCGATATGCTCCACGCGGGCGGTGTGCGGCAGCAACACGGTGTACTCGACGGCGACCTCGACGCCTTCGTCCTGCGGGTAGCGCGTCGCGACGGAAATCGCTTCAGGCTTCGCGTTCACATCAATTGAGACGCGCTCGAGGTCGAAACGGGTAGTCCTTGCGCTTTTCACCGCGTGAATTTGGACTTCATCGCGATCCCAGCCCTGGACCTCGACGGCGCCGTTGACGTTCTGCAATTCAAATGTGCCGCCCGGCTGAAGCGGATAGGTGTGGTCGAAATCATTGCGATAGGCGTAGCACGGTGTTGCAAGCGACACCGCCCCTAGGACGAACGTCACGAACAGTGAGAGACGTAGCAAATTTCGGAACATCGGCGCGATCCTCCCCCGTCAGATGATTCGCAATCAAGCAACCTTGGGACCCCAATTCAAACCGTGCGCGCTTCTGCGCTGTTAGTGCAGCTGAAAGGTGAACGTCACCTCGGAAATGACGTGGACCGGCCTGCCGCTTATCCGGCGCGGTTTGTAGCGCCATTGTTTCACGGCAGCGATCGCCGCTTCGGCCAGCACAGGCTCGCCCTGCAAGATTTTCAAAACCTCCGCCCGGCCGTCTCGTCCGATGCGCACCTGAAGCCTCACCGTTCCCTGAATGCCGGCCTTCATCGCCAGCACAGGGTATGGCGGCGGAGGCGAGTAGACTGCGCGCTTCTGCAGTTCTTCCGGGTCTTCGCCGACCCCGCCCCGGACTCTTTCCTCAATTGTTTCCAGCCAGTCTCCAAGCCACCCGCTCTTCTCAGCGGATGGCGCTTCGGGTGTTTCTCCCTGGCGCGATGATGCCAGCGAGACAACGGAGTGCTGCATCTGAACTTCCTGGAGGCGTCGAGTGATTCTTTCCATCTGCTCTTGCATCAGTGACGTGCGCAGGGCTACATCCGAATCCAGATACTGCAGGCGGATCTTGCCCATCGCGGTCCGCAGACGCAGTGTAGCGCCCCCGCCGTTCAGCGCACCGTTCGCGCGAATCGCCCCGCCGCCATACGGACCGTCCACCTGAATCTTCAGCGGCAGGGAAGGGTCCGATTGAATTCTTTCCAGTCCTCCGGATTCCACCGCGGCATCGATGGTGACGGCGAGATTCCGCGGAAGGAAGACGATGATGTCACCTACTCTGGAGGAGAGCTCCGACGCTCCCGCAAGCCGCAGGGCGCCGCCTTGTGAAGGAGTATCGGGACTGATGAAGGCGGTAATCGTGCCGCCTGCTGTTGCGGCGCGCACGGAACCCGCCACTCGCGTCAGGCAAATACTGCCGCTGCTTGTTTCGACCTCCATCGGCCCCGCCACATAGGTAATGCGGATTCCTCCGCCTCCGGTCTGGGCGTGAACCGAACCGCGCACCTCACCGAAATCGATCTGTCCCCCGCCGGTGTGCACCGCTACGGTGCTGGCCACCTGGCCAACCGTAATGTTTCCGCCGTCCGTGCTCAGGTCCGCACGGCCGCCAATCTGTGCGGCGCGGATATGCCCGCCGCCGGAGTGCAGCTTGGCGTCACCTGCGATGATTCCGGCGGTGATGTGCCCGCCGCCGGTGGAAGCATCGAGATCGCCCGCCACGTCCTTCACCGTAATGTGTCCGCCCTGCGTTTCAAGCCGCGCGACCGCGGTACCGGCGGAAACGTTGCGCATCCCGACGCCGGCGATCCGGCCGCAGCGGATGTTCCCGCCCTGCGTGCTCAGCGCCGCCGTTCCATTGATGTCCACGGTTTCGATGTCACCCGCGCCGGTGGTGACTTCCACGTTGTAGTTGCGCGGCACCGCCACGTCATAGTGAACCCAGAACTGCGCTTCGGAGCCGCGTGCGCGGCCCGTCTGCGACGGCAACGCGCCGGTAATCTGGACCCCGGAGGCAGTGGACTTTGCCGAGAGCGAAAACTGCGTAAGGACCTGATCCGCCAGCGGACCGGCCGCATCCGTTTCGATGTGCACCGTGTAACGAACGACTGACGCTTCTCCCGGTTGCAGTGTGAAGATCCGCACCGAGCCGAGGTCCACGAAAACCCGCAGCTTGAGGCCTTCTTCTGTGGTCACCACGCCTTTGCGTGTTGCAGAGGCGCGCGGCGCTCCCGGGTCGCTGGTTACCGGTTCTGGATTGCGTGGCTCACGCACCGTGGAGCCAGCGGGGGCTGCGGCTAGCAGCAGCCCCGCCAGAAGAACTGGCATCGCGAATAAGGAAGTAAATCTCCTTGTCTGGCTGGAGGATCGGAGTTGTTGTGTCGTTGGCGCCATTCCCGGGCAATCAGTACGAAAACTATTGCGTCTCGCGCGGCCCGAGCTGGCGCAGCGCCGCCGCGCTGCGCAGCCGCACGTAGTGGTTCGGGTCTCTGCGCATCAAATCCTGGAGTGCGCGCAGGACGCGCCCAGCGGATGGGTCAACAAGCGTCGGTACATCCATCGCGCTCGCATTCGTTGGCGGGATCGCCTGCGGTGCCGGAGAGCCAAGTTTAGCAAGTACGTCTTGCTGTTCCTGTAGTGAGCCCACCAGCAGATTCACCGCTTCGACACGCACGCCAGGATTCGCGTCATGCTCGAGGGCGTTCAGGAGCGTTTCGCGCACGTCGCCCTCGTCCGCGGAATCGCGAAGCGCATCGAGCGCCTTCAGCCGCACCGCGGGATTTTCATCCCTTCGCGCGGCGGCAAGAAAAGCACGGCGGACGTCCGCATCGCTGGTCACGGATTTCAGGGCGTCCAGGCAATCGAGCCGGACGCCGGCGTCGAAGCGTTGGCCGTTCTCGACAACATAGGTGAGGAGACGGCGCACACCTGTGTCTTCAATGCTTCCGGAAAGGATCAGTGGTTGCTCCGCGCGCAACTGCACCCGCACGGTTCCTGCCGTGTCGTCGGGGGAAGGCGCGATGTTGATTCCGGCGACCGACATTTTCGAGAGCTGCTCTTCCGTCAGCGGCTGAGTGGCCCGCACGACGTGACCGGGTTCCTGGACGTCGCCCCCCGTGCGGAACAACGAGGTCTGCGTACCCACGACGACGCCAAAGAGAATGAGCAACGCCGCGCTCCAGGCCGGGCGGAACACTATGAAACGCCGGAACCAGCCGAATGATTGCCAGCGTGCCCTTTCGGGCGGAGTTGTGAGGTCGTCCAAAGTCTCGGCCAGCTCGCTGCGGCATTGCGAAAGGAGGGTGTCCGCGGGGTCCAAACGGTCGGCGGGCTGTGGCATCGCGGAGACCGCATCGAGCAGCAAGCGCTCGTTCTCGAGTTGGGCTGCGCACTGGGCGCAGAGCGCGATGTGCGCCGCAATCTGCTCGCGTTCCTGCGGCCCAAGTTCGTCGCAGGCATAGAACGGCAGCAGCAGCCCGGCTTTCGAGCAGTTCAGCGCCCGCCCGGTGGCGTTCTCTTCCAGCCGGCTCATCGCAATTCCCCCAGCTGGCTGCGCAGCTTGCGCGTCGCGCGGAAGAGGGAATTCTTAACGGTCTCTTCGGTCGTTCCCAGCGCGTCTCCGATCGCGCGCAGCTTCAATCCCTGATAATGTTTCATTTCGAAGACGATTCGCTCGCGCGGCGAAAGCTGTTGCATAGCCATCGCGAGGCGGGTCTGGATTTCCTTGCCGATCAATCGCCGCTCCGGATCGAGCGTCGCGCGGTGCTCCCGCTGGCGCTCGAAGAAGTCGGTAACGCCCTCGTCCCTGCGGTCCGATACCCCCTCCGGTGCCTGGTCTTCCGGGCGCGACTGTCTCCGGCGGAGATGATCCAGGCACACATTGGTGACGATGCGATAGAGCCAGGTATAGAAACTGCACTCGAAGCGGAAGCGGTGGAGGTTCCGGTAGACCTTCAGGAAAGCTTCCTGATAAACGTCCCGCGCGTCTTCCGGACGGCGCATCAGGTTGAGCGCCAGGCGCAGAACCTCGCGGTCATAGCGGTGGACGAGCTCCTCGAATGCGGCGGCGTTGCCTGTCTGCGCCTCGGCCACCAAGGACCGCTCGTTGAGCTGGGACAAGGATGTCACCGTGGGCAGGGCGGCCTCCGTACTGCCAGCCCGGCCGGTCGAATTGGCGAGAGCGAATGTCCAACGAGGAAACGGCATGGTTCGCTTTCGATTCGCGGCCGCCGGGTTCTTATCCCTGGCGGTGAGGACCTGGTTTGGCAGCGGCCAGACCTCGCCTGGCCCTGCCCCGCGAACCTCACCCCTTATGGACGGATTCGCGCCCTTAGGGTGAGCAGCCCTTCCCCTTAGTAAGGACGCAAAAGACTTATGCATTGTTTCTAGACTCAGGCCCTGGCCCGGGGGTTGCGTTTCTTCGTTTTCTCGGCCTCTCCGCTTGCCTTCCTAAGTCCCCGTAGAATCAGTGCGTAGCCGCCATGCAGTGAGTGGCACGGCGAAAAGTAGGCAGATCGCCAGGATCGCGGCATAACCGTTTGTTCGATAGAAATGATTCGGTTGCGCGAGCAGTTCGGAGGCGCCGCCCAAGAAGGCCCCCGCGACAGCTATCAGGAAACACCCGAGAATATTGAAACGCATGACTCGGCGAACTCCCCAGACAATCACACCGAGCAGGAAAGCCTGCCCGATGAATTGTTTCGCGAAATCGGCCGGACTGCCCCAGCCTCCCACCAGAAAGAACGCAGCAAGCAGAAACAGGAGCACACGCAGCCAGATGGGGCGAACCTCGGCGGCCAGAAATGACGCCGCCAGCGCGACGAGGGACGTCAGCAAGAGCCCGCGCAACAATCCGCCGCTGAGTACCGAAGCGATCGGAAACGTGGCGTATAAGTTCGTTGCTACCGACGCATCCAGCGAGCGATGGAGTACAGGCCAATGGGCTGAGATCGCATCCAGAAGCCGGCGGAGTCCGATGAGCGCCGCCGTGCCGCCG
>JBGQHF010000110.1:0-10615 GCA_041497835.1 Terriglobia bacterium | reverse complement strand
TCAACCGAGATGAAGTACTCGTTGGGGTTGGCACCGAAAAATCCCAGACCGGTGCCGCGCTCCGGCACCCAGCGAGAGAGCGGATACAGGAACGGCTCATTGAACGGCGTAGTATGGCGCATGGCCTCGCCCCGCCGGGGCGCCTCTATCTTGATGACCTCGGCGCCGAGTTCGGCCAGGTACGAGGCGCAGGACGGTCCGAGGATGTACTGCGTGCAGGAAAGCACGCGGAGTCCCTTGAGCGCCTCCGGCTTGCCGAATGCCTTCTTGAAGTCGAAGGTCTGGCGGCAGAACTCCTCAAAGCCCTGTTGTGCCCCTGGCTTGGACGTGCTGCTTTGGGTAGCCATCACATTCCTCCTGGTTTAGACGATCTTTGCTTGCTTCAGCCGCGCGAAGTCGTCGCGGGTGAAGCCGAGTAGTCGGCGATATACATCTTGGTTGTCGTAGCCGGTCGGGCGGCCGAGCCACTTGAGCCGGCCCGGAGTCTTGTGCTGCAAGAACGGGGTCGTGCCATACAGGATCTTGCCGTAGTGGGTTGACTCGGTTTCGGCGACATGTCCGCGATACTTGAAGTGCGGGTACTCGGCCACCTCGTTAACGTAAAGCACGCCGCCAGAGGCCACCTGTTGTTTGGAGAGTTTGCGCTCGGCCTCGCTGCGGGGATTGTCTTTCAACCACTCGCCCAGCATGGTGTAAGTCTTCACCTGCATGTCATGCGCCAGCCGTTCCGTGACTTCGCGCAGGTGCGGATCGCCGAGGATGTCTTCCTCGACTGCGGCCTGCTCGTCGCCCACCGTACGCCAGATTCGATACCACAGCCGATCGTGGCCGCCGCCGACCATCATGTAGCCGTCCTTGCACGGATTGACGGCGTAGATGTTGATGGCCAGGTCCCAGTTACCGTAGCGCGGGCGGATACTGCCGTCCATCGAGTACCAGCCCCAGCTGTAGTCGAGGATGCGGATAATGGCCTCGGCAGACGTTGCTTCGATGAACTGGCCCTCGCCGGAAACATTTTCTCGGTACAACACCGCGGAAAGAATGCCCATGGCCGCCGCTGTCCCGCCCACGTGGTCGGCCATCCACAAGGCGGAGCGGGTAGGCTGCCCACCAAACTCTTTCGGGTCGCCGGTGCCGTGGACAAAACCGCAGGCGGCCTGGGCCGTCGGGTCAAGCATCCCCGGCTTGTCTTTCAGCGGGCCCCACTGACCGCGCTGACCGACCCAGCAGTAAATCAGCCTCGGGTTGAGTTCCCGAAGTTGACGATAGCCGATTCCCCAACTGTCCCACTGGCCGGGAGGGGCATTCTCGATTACCACGTCCGCGTGGACAACCAACTTCTTGAAGATTTCGCGGCCTTCCTCTGTCTCCAAATTAAGCGTAACCGAAAGCTTGTTGCGCATTTCGTGCAGAAACTGTCCACCGACTTCCTCGCCGCTCTCTTTGTCGCGGAACATGTACTCCCGCTTGCCGAACGGTGTGTTCTGGCGCAGAGGGTCTCCTCCTGGCGGTTCAACCTGGATGACCTCGGCGCCCAGTTCGGATAACATCGACGAACACCAGTGCCCGATCATCATACGCGTCGAGCAATCCAACACGCGGAGCCGGGACAGTGCTTCGGGTTTCTCGAAATTATGTTCTTGGCGTAAGATAGATTCGAGGAAAAGCGGGTACTCCTTGGCCTGATCGGAGAGCCCTGCGTAAACTTCGTCCGGTTTAGCAATAGGAACCGCGGGCCAGGGCGCAACTCGAGGGGTAGCCATTTCCTTGCCTCCTGCTGATCTGTACCTTGCTCATTCCGTTTCTCTTGGCGGGTCTGGCGTGGGGACACTACACACTAGACGGCTTGCGTATAACCCTGCTTCGGACATTTGTCAAGTGATTTTACGTGGCCATCATTTCTTGTTCCGCCTTGATGCTTCGCTTCTTGTGTGGTAGATTCCGCTCGGTCTGACGGCACAAGGCGGAGGGATGGCGATGCTCGAACAGAGACAGGTCAATGACTACGAACTCGAAGCACTAATCGGCGGCACCCAGCTTGGGGCGATGGATGGCCTGTACATCGACGACGTCTTGGCCGTCGTCGGCCGCGGTCTAGAGAAGCTGCCCTCCTATCTGGATCTGTATCGCAAAGCGGTGAAGCAGGCCTGGAATCCCGACGAACTCGACTTTTCGCGCGACAAGGAAGAATGGGAACGCCTATCGCCGGAAACAAAGAGGCGGCGCGTCTGGGGGGATCGACTCTTCTTCAACGGGGAGGAACGCGTAGCTTCGTTGTTGGCGCCGTTCGTGTGGGCCGCGCCGAGCAAGGAAGTTGAAGCCTTTGCTGCCACTCAGTTGACGGACGAAGTGCGTCACACCGTATTCTTCGAGCGCTATTGGCGCGAGGTTGTGGGCACGTCGGCGACCAGCTTGGACGAGTTGGTGAAGGAGGTAGGAATAAAGGCGAGCGAAAACCAAGCGTACAGCTACGTTTTCGATGAATGGCTGCCCGCGCAGGCGCAATGGCTGGCGGCGCATCCCCGGGACCTGGACGCCACCGTGAGATTTGTAACTTCATATCACTTGGTGGTTGAAGGCGCCTTGTTCCTCACCGGCATGCGCTACCAGCTCGAAGGTGCCAGGCGCTGGGGAAGAACATGGGGCTATTACAAGGGTTTCACCGCCACGACGCGGGACGAATCGCGGCATGTCCTGTTCGGAGTCACGTTCCTGCGAGACATGGTGAAGAAAGACCCGCTTCGGTTTGTGCCTATCATTGAGTCAACGATCCAGGAATCGCTCCCTCTGATCTCGAAGATCATGGAACCCCCTGGTAGAGACATGACCTACTATGGCGGCAAGCATCTGAGCACTGCTTGGCCCGGGTACACTCCCGAGGGGCTGCGCGAGGAAATGATCGACTACTCGAAGAATATTCTCTCACGGCACCTACACGCCGTGGGAATCCAGATGCCTATCTAGAGTGAAGCGTCGCCCTCGCCAACGGCGGCGGACCTAAGCCTGTGTCTGCACAAAACTGATCGAAGCGCGCCGGGTAACTCGTCCCCTGAAAATCCGTCTTCTGCGCGCTTCGATCTTCCCATAGACCTCTTCGAACCTGCTGTCCCTTGAGCCTCTTATGCGCCCGGGGCCTTGGGCCGCTTCGCCACCACTTCGCAAAGCAGTGCAACCACTGCCAAGACTGCCGCAGTATAGAATGCATACTGATAGTTCTTGTACTTGTCGAACAGCACGCCGCCGATCCTCGGCCCGATGATCCCAGCCACACCCCACGCCGTGAACAGCAGGCCGTAATTGATACCCGCGTTCTTGGTACCCCAGAAATCAGAGGTGGTGGAGGCGTTCACCGAGAGCTGTGTGCCGTAGCACCAGTACACCACAAACACGACAATATACAAGAGCGTTACGTTCGAGCCCACGGCGTACAAGATCGGCATCGCAACAGCGGAGATGGCAATCATCAACCGCAAAACGTTTAGGCGGCCAAGGCCGTCGGACATCCAGCCAGAGAGAATCCGACCGGAGGCGTTCCCGATGGCACCGACAAAGAGACCCATGGTGGCCAACGCGGCGCTCGAGACACCCTGGCTCTTGGCGAATGGCACGAGCTGGCTGATCACCATCAGGCCCGCTGAGGTGCCGAGGGCATATGCAATCCACATGAAGTAGAACGTCGGCGTAGCCAACACCTCGCCCGGCTTGAATTCATAGGTGGTTGCCGCAGCCTTGGAAGCCGGCGCCGGGGTCCATCCGGGAGGCTTGTAACCCACCGGGGGATTCTTCAACAGCAAAGCCCCGATCATCGTCATCACGAGGAAGATGGCGCCCAGGATCTTGAAGGTGGTTTGCCACCCGTAATTCGGGATGAGGTATAGATTGGCGAGCGGGCCGAAGACGGCGGACCCGCCACCATATCCCGCCACTGCGAGGCCGACGGCCAGGCCCCGCTTGTCAGGGAACCACTTGGCCATCACGGGAATCGGCGTGGCGTAGCCGAAGCCGTTGCCGATGCCGCCCAGGACGCCAAACGAAAAGATCAGGTATTGGAGGCTGGAGGTGTAGGCGGAGAGAAAGAACCCGACACTGACCAGCAAGCCGCCTGTCACTGAGATCCAGAAAGGCCCCAGCTTGTCCTGGAGCCGCCCGGCAAAGATGAACGAAAGCGCGAACACGACTACTGCCCAGGTGAAAACCTGAGAAGTATCCGCCCGCTTCCACCCGAACTGCTTTTCGAGGGGAGCGACGAACACGCTCCACGCATAAAGAGAGCCAAGGGCAAGGTTCATAGAGAGCCCGCCGACGACTCGCCACCAACGACTGATTTCTCCGTTTGGCATCATTCTCCTCCCGTCAGTATGTGTTGCAACCCATCTCTAATACCCGTGGTAAGCTTCAAGCGCACCAACTCCCGTTACGACCTCAACTGCAGTAAATGCTAGAAGTGACACAAAGACCCTTCTGCAATTCAGGTCCGACCAGGAACTCTTCAGCCATGCTGCGTACAGGGACAGCGGAACTATGTTCATCCCGCCTCCAAACTGGTGGCAGCGGAGATTCTCATCAATTCTCGCCCGGTAGGCCTCCAGCATGGCCGTGTTAGAACCAAGCTTCGCAAAGTCTTTCGGTTTTAGCCCGTCGCTCCTCCAACGCTCGAACAGCACCCGGCGAAGAAAGTTCACTAGCAAGCCGACAGCTAAGCTGGCTATGACTACGAGCAGGAAAAGTCCCACGTTGGAGTCGGCGGTGACGAAGGTAGTGAAGTTCGGGTGCAGCCTCGCGAACCAAAAGGTCAGACTGTAAAGACCAACCATCCCGGGGAGCAAATATGCTATTACTAGCCCAAAAGACGTTGTGTTGACATCTCTCACTGTGAAGAAACCATGCAGTCATGCGGCAAGCTCTGTCGGGGGTGGATGTACGCTCGATTCCTTCTGATGTCAAGCAATAATCTCGTTTGCTTCCTAAGTGTTCAAAAACTGGGGCAAAACTGCGTTTTGCTTGGTGGGGTAGGATTTCCGACACACCCCCGCGCAGCAAGGGGTGTCGCTGTTTCCGCATCAGAGTGCCTCCCCCCCGTTACGCGGCGACCGCCGCACAGAACATCGCCAACGCGGCGTTCGCGGAATCTTTACGATGGGGGCCTACCGAGATAAGGGATGCGGGCGGAGTATTCTACGCTTGATTTCCGATTGTCAAGGCAAATTTATCCTACGACCGGGACGAACGAGCGTGGTCCTCGCCGGGCGTTTTTTTGCTACGCGCGGCTTTCGATGGGGATGTAGCCGCGCTGCTCATGGCCTAAGTACAACTGCCGCGGGCGCGCGATTTTCTGCTCGGAATCGAGCAGCATCTCTTGCCATTGCGCGATCCACCCGGACGTGCGCGGAATGGCGAACAGTACCGGGAACATGGTCATCGGGAAGCCCATCGACTGATAGATCAGCCCGCTGTAGAAGTCCACGTTGGGATATAGCTTGCGGCTGATGAAGTAATCGTCTTCCAGGGCGATGCGCTCGCATTCCAGCGCGATCTCGGTCAGTGGGTTCCGGCCCATCACGTCAAACACTTCGTCGGCGATGCGCTTGATGATGCGGGCCCGCGGGTCGTAATTCTTGTAGACGCGGTGTCCGAAGCCCATCAGCTTGTGCTCGCCGGCTTTCACGCGCTTGATGTAATCCGGCACGCGCGAGACCGAGCCGATCTCCTTCAGCATGCGCAATACTTCTTCATTGGCGCCGCCGTGCAGCGGCCCGTAAAGCGCAGCAGTGGCCGCCGCTGTCGCCGAATACGGATCCACATGCGAACTGCCCACGTTCCGCATCGCGTTTGCCGAGCAGTTCTGCTCGTGGTCGGCGTGCAGGATCAACAGCACGTCAAGCGCGCGCTCAAGGGTTGGGTTCGGGCGGTACTTCAGCTCGGTGGTCTTGAACAGCATGTTGAGGAAGTTGCCCGCGTAGCTCAGATCATTGTCGGGGTATGCAAACGGCATGCCCAGGCTGTGGCGGTAGGCAAAGGCCGCCAGCGTGGGCATCTTGCCGATCAGGCGATAGGTCTGCTTGCGCCGCGATTCCTCGTTGAAGATCTCTTTGGCGTCTGGATAAAACGTAGAAAGCGCCGCGATGGTCGAAATCATCATGCCCATCGGGTGGGCATCGTAATGGAAGCCGTCCAGGAATTTCTTGATGCTCTCGTGGATGAAGGTGTGGTGCGTGATGTGGTAGGTCCACTCGTCAAGCTGCTTGCGCGTGGGCAGCTCGCCGTACAGGATCAGGTACGCCGTTTCCAGATACGTGCTCTTTTCCGCCAGCTCTTCAATGGGATAGCCGCGGTAGCGCAGGATGCCCCGGTCGCCGTCGATGAACGTGATGCGGCTCTTGCACAAAGCCGTGTTATTGAACGCCGGGTCATAGCTCATCAGACCAAAGTCATGTGCATCCACCTTGATCTGCCGCAGATCCAGCGCGCGGATCGTGCCGTTCGTGACGGGAAGCTCATACCTCTTCCCAGTGCGGTTGTCGATTACCGTGAGAGTATCCGGGCCCCCACGTGTAGCCACTTCGTCCGCGGTTAGCGGTGCTCGTTTGACAGGATTCATTCGTATAGTCCTCCCCGATGGGGTGGAAATGCCAAGTCAATGTATCACCAATCGCGTCGCCAGCGGGAGTGGCATCCCTCTCACTCTCTCCGGATGATTCGACCTCCTCCTCCGCCCAAGGGGATGAGCGTAAATCTGCGCACACGGATACGCGTGACACTACGGAGCCACGCCTTCAGGTCAAAGTTGACCCGCTCCCTATTTTGAGGTCCAGTCAAAACGCAGCTTCCCAAGTCTTGGAATTCGGCGAAAATGTCGAACCACGCATCATCACCACGGAGGCTGCGGGAACGTGGAAAACCCACAGGTTACTGGAGTAGAGGGGCCGTACTCGCGCAGGACTGTCCACGATTCAAACATTCGTGGAGTTGCTTTGCTATAGAATCTCAATGGGCCGTGCGTTGTGGCCGAGACTAAATATGAGTTCATCGAACAGGGCGTTCTTCCTTGATTTCGATCACACACTTTTCAATACAGATCAGTTTTTTCATGTTGACGTAAGAAACTCATTCCTTCGGCTTGGAATTGACGCTACGGGTTGGGAGCAAAGCTATGCTGCCGTGTGGCCAACGGGCTACACTCTTGAAAAGCACGTACAGGAAATCGCTCGCCAATCAGGAGACTCATTCCCGCTGGCGGAGATGAAACGCATCCTTCAAGACTCATTTTCGGATTTAAGACGGTATCTTTTCCCTGACGTTCTGCCCTTTCTCAAAGAAGTAAAGAAAGTGGGCGCTCGGCTGCACCTTGTGTCGTTTGGTGACGATGAATGGCAACGCTATAAAGTATTCGCTTCTGATCTAGGTGGCTACCTTGATGGAATGTTTTTTACGAACATACAGGGCGGAAAAAGCGGGCTTGTTCTGGAACGGGCGAAGGAGTCTGTACAGGAAGTGGTGGTTATTGATAACAACCCCGCTGACTTGGACTCGATTCGAGATCTAGCACCCGACATACGAACGTATTGTATGAATCGGGTACCGGACGAGGCGCGGTCACCCGCGGATTCGTTAACGCTCCTAAAGTTCCTCGAAGCACGCAGATACTTGGAAAAACCTCCGCGTCACCAACACATTCCGTGTAGAAGTCTGGACGAGATCCTGTAAGAGCCGAAACCGAAATTGGCTGTTGCCACATGTATTGAGGCACGTTCCGGTCGGCGTTCGGGGCTTGCCCGCGCGGTATCGTTTACATCCTTTCTCCAATTGTCGAATACTTCTTGAAGAATCCGGTTCTCACACGTGCCGCTGAAAACGAACGCACAAGAACCGGATCATGGTCCAATCTGCCCCTTCTTGCCCCCGCGTGTTTTCGTTAAGTTCCAACCAATCAGGAAGATGGTTGGTAGGGGCGGTGGGGATCGAACCCACGACCTTCGGCTTAAAAGGCCGCTGCTCTACCACTGAGCTACGCCCCTATGGCATGAATTTTTCATTCTAACGTGTATGGGTGGGTGCCGCAACTTGCGGTCCCAGCTTCGTGGCAGGGCGCGGATATCCCGTCGGCCGATCAGTCTGAGGGCGCGTTCAAAGACAGCACCGTTTCAGGAAATATCTTCGGCCGGCCGGCGTTTACGCTTCCATTCGTAGTCCCGGCGCAGGAGCGACTGGTGTTTCTTGATCTGCGACTCCAGCTCGCTGAACGCCTGTTTGCAGCTGGTGCGCACGCCGCTGCCCATTCCGGTCGCGTGCAGCGTGCCCGTTGGAAGCGACAGATTGAGCGAGAAGGAATGCTCTGCGTTGTGCGGGTTTTTCGCAAAAACGCCGCGCAGTTGAACCGCATCCGGCGCGTAGCTCTTCAGCAATTTCCCGAGTTTTCCCGTGTGCCGCTGAATCTCGTCTTCAACCGGCTTGTGGGACTTCACATGCTTATAGCTGATGGAAATGTTCATGGTCACACCTGCAGGGGATTTCGAGCGGAAGGGACGCGAGGCAGATCAGCCCCCTGCACCGCATGGCAATCTCAGCATAGCAGGCCACAAATCCCGAGGCAAACTGCCGGCCAGGCTTTTTCCTCAGCTACGCCCAGGGCAGTTGACACGCCAGCCTTCCGCACCTACGCTGCTCCTGCGGCCGGATAAGAGGCCGGAAATACCTCGAGATCAGATCTTGTCTGCTGCCTCTCAACAGTCCAAGACACCTGCTCCCGCGAGATGGGGGCGCCTGCGCGTGGGGCCGGCGGGATGGTCGTACCCCGACTGGGCGGGATACGTCTATCCCGCGCGGAAGCCAAAAAACTTTCATGAAGCGTCTTATCTCGCTGGATTTTTCGACGTCATCGAGATCAACACTTCGTTTTACCATCCCATCCGTCCTGACCACGCGCGCCTCTGGGTGGAGAAAGTCGCGGCGAATCCCAACTTTCTCTTTACCGCAAAGCTATGGCAGAAATTCACGCATGATCCCAGCGCCACGGCGGCGGATGAGCGCGCCGTCCGGGCGGGTTTCGATGTGCTGCGCCAAGCCGGCAAGCTCGGCGCCGTACTTCTCCAATTCCCTTTTTCCTTTCATCGCTCCACCGAGACAATGGCCTATCTCGGCGCGCTCCTGGCGCGATTCTCGGACTACCCGCTTGTGGTGGAGGTGCGCCATGCCTCTTGGCAAGCGCCGGAAGCTTTCCAGCTCCTGCGCGAACACGGAGCCGGCTTCTGCAATATTGACCAGCCCGTGATCGGACGCTCGCTTGAGCCCTCGGCGCAAGCGACCTCTCCGGTCGGCTACATCCGCTTGCACGGCCGCCGCTACGACACCTGGTTCAGCGACGATCCTTCGATTCCCACGCACGAGCGCTATAACTATCTATATTCGGCCGAAGAGCTTATGCCCTGGGTTCAACGCGCGCGCAAGGTGCTCGGGCACGCTCAGGATGTTTTCGTCGTAACGAACAACCACTACCAGGGCAAGGCCGTGGTGAATGCGTTGCAGTTGATCAGCCTTCTGAAGGGCGAAAAGGTGAGGGTGCCGGAGGCCCTCCGGCCGCACTATCCGCAACTCGATGCGATTGCCGCGGAACCTCCGGCCGAGCCGACTCTTTTTCCTTTGGGCAATCCTTCCGGGCGAAACTCGCGGTAACCTATTTCTTGAATAGATCTTCGAAAGCTCTGCGCGCATCGTTTGGCCGCCCCGGCGAAGCGGCGGGGGTCGAAGGGGGGGTCTGCGAGTACGCGGTCGGCGCGGTGTCCTTCTCCACAGTCATGCGAAACTCATAAAACGAGCAGTTGTTCTTCGCGTCTTTTGGCGAGATGCGCTCGCGCACCGGCTGCGTACACTCGAATTGCGCCCCGCTGTCGAAAAACCGGCATTGTTTACAACTGTGCAACTCGAAATTGCACCGCGGACATTGTCCGTTCGGATCAAATCCCGGCTGCAGCACCGCGCCGCAATTTGCGCAGCGCCCGCGCGTGACCGTCCCGACCATGCGTGGAGTGCGCGGTCCGTACTGCTCCTGCTTGGGGCGCGCCTCGGGTTTGCGCTCGGCCTTCTTGTCCGGGCTTTCCGCGTCTCGGTACCCTTTGTGGCGATATTTCCGATCCACTCGTACCTCCGTCCTTGCCCGCTCCATGCGGGAACTTTGCGCGCACGATTCCGCGCCAAAGCACTTCTGGTGACTTCTATCCAGCCGGATTGCTACACTCGGCCTGCGCGCGCTGATTTTCCAAACGATTCCGACCGGGGTTGCAAGCGTCCGTGAGCAGGAGATGGGTCACTTATGTTTTTAGTCCTCTGGGAGTTCGAAGTCAAGCCGGGATACGAAGCCCGCTATGAATCAGTCTACGGGCCTCGGGGCGCGTGGGCTCGCCTTTTCGAACAAGACTCTGCATATCTCGGGACTCACCTTTTCCGGGACACAAACCGCCCCCGCATTTATCTCACGCTGGACCAGTGGTCTTCGCGAGGGGCATACGAAGAATTTCGCCAGAGGCACGCAGCCGAATACTCTTCGCTGGACGCGCAAGGCGAAATGCTCACGCAGAATGAACGGCACCTCGCATCCGTTGACGCGGATTCTTCTGCGGGC
>JBGQHF010000109.1:0-10802 GCA_041497835.1 Terriglobia bacterium | reverse complement strand
GGTTGGCGGCAATTCCTGATCGTACTTGAGGTTTCCACTGATGACTACCCTATCCGGAGGCGCGCCCAACGCGCGAAGCCGTGCCGCGTCGTCCGCTGTTTGCATCAAGAATGCACGAGGGCGAGAAAAGATTCGCGCAAGGAAAGGCCGGAGAAGAAAGCCGAAAAGGCCGAGCCAACGCTCGTAACGCGCAAACGAGCGCGCGGAAAGCCGTCCGCTGACGAGCAGAACGGGCACGTTTCGCCGGGTGGCTTCGCGAAGAAAATTCGGCCACATCTCTGTTTCAAGTACGACGACGAGATCGGGGCGCACGGCGAGAAATGCCCTGCGGACGGCAAATCCCCAATCGAGGGGAAAATAGATGACCGCGTCAGCAAATGGCATGCGCTCGCGGGCCAGAGCGTATCCCGTCATAGTCGTTGTCGAGATGATGAGCGGGCGGTTCGGATAGCGTTCCTTGAGTTGACGCGCAAGCACCAATCCCGAGAGCACCTCCCCGACCGAAACGGCGTGGAGCCAGATCGCACCAGAGCGATCGCCTGGAAGCCGATCGAGAGCCGGGTAGACAAACCCCAGGCGCTCACCCAGATTGGAAAGATATTTTCCGTGGCGCACACCCTGCACGAACCAGTACGGCAAAAGCAGGACGGCCGCGAGCGCGGTCAGGAAACTGTAGAGAAAGTACAAGCGCGGACCTCATTCATTTCCCCGTCCTTCGCCGAACGGGCGAACCATTTCGATCGGCCTGGCAACCCGATGCTCTCCCAGAGAATCGAAGCCGTCGTGCAGCAAAACCGATATTATAGACCGATGCGCCACCGAACCGTCCTGATCCTTGCCATGATTTTGGGCTTCGCTCTCTTCGGATTGACACCCAGACGTACGCTCAGTCAAGCGGCGGGCGCGGGCGCTGCGGCATCCGAATCTCACGAGGGCGTGACCATTTCAGCTCAACCCTGGACTGAGCCGGCAACTTACAAACCTAAATTCCCCAAGAAGAATCCACTCTCTGCAGGGGTCATCGCGATTCAAGTCGTCATCCAGAACGACTCGCCGGAGACCGTCCGGGTAAATCTCGACCGGATCCGGATGGTTGTCACATTGGATGAGAACGCCCGCCAAAACTTGCCCGCGCTTTCCTCCGAGGACGTAGCAGACCTGGTGTTGCGCAGCAAGGCGCGTGACCCATCGCCGACCCGCCCCAAGATTCCTATTCCCATCGGAAAGCCGAAAGGATCGCGTAACAAGGAGTGGATGGAATTCGAGCAGGCAGCGCGCGACGCTGGCGTGCCGAGCAGCGTCGTTCCCGCGCACGGAAAGCTTCAGGGGTTGTTGTACTTCGATTTGGGAGGACAGTTCGACCTCCTGCGCACGGCGCGGCTCTACCTTCCGGAAGTCACCAATCTGGAGAAAGGCCGGTCGCTACTGTACTTCGAAATTGATCTTTCGAATGCCCGGCCCCAGTGAGCGAAGATGAGATCGCACCATCGTCATTCACGCCTCTCACGACACAAGTCAGCGCATGGCACGCGGGAACGCCCAGAAGCGATTTGCCGCCCGCAGTCTCCTCAGCTACCATGATGAGCGCGCCCAGACCCGGGACCTGCCGACGAATGAGAAACCTTCTCGATGATCTGAATCCAGAGCAACGCCTCGCCGCGGAAACCATGAAAGGACCGGTCCTCATCCTCGCCGGCGCGGGGACGGGCAAGACCCGGGCCATCACCTATCGAATGGCGCATCTGGTATCGCAGGGCGTCTCGCCGGAGGTGATTCTTGCCGTCACCTTCACAAACAAGGCCGCGGAGCAGATGCAGGAGCGACTCTCCAATCTTCTCCTGAGGTCCGGAATGGCGCCGGCCGCACCCTGGATCTCGACATTTCACTCGCTTTGCGCACGCCTTCTGCGGCGCGAAGCGACACACGCAGGCTTGCCGCGCAATTTTTCCATTTTCGACGATGAAGATCAGCTCGCGGCCCTCAAACTCGCACTGACGAAGCTCGGGCTGACCGCGGAAAAGATCGCCCCGCGGAGCGTGCTCAGCCGGATCAGCTATGCGAAAAACCATGGTCAGACAGCGGAGATGCTCCGGGCCGATGCGGCGAGTGAAGACGGACGCCGGCTGGCGCGTATTTTTGAAGCGTATGAAGAGCTGCTGAAGCAGAGCAGCGCCCTCGATTTTGACGACTTGCTGCTCCGCGCGGCGCGACTTCTGAGCGATGTCCCCGAAGTCCGGCACAGGTGGCAAACTCGATTCCGCTATATCCATGTAGACGAATACCAGGATACAAACAGCGTGCAGTACGACTTGCTTCGCCTCCTGGCGGGGCCCGAACAGAATGTCTGCGTTGTGGGCGATGAAGACCAGGCCATCTATCGCTGGCGCGGCGCGGACGTCGGCATTCTCATGCGGTTTACTCAGGATTTTCCGGCCGCGAGGATGGTGCGTCTCGAGCGCAACTACCGGTCTACGCAAATCATCCTCGATGCCGCCGGCGCGGTGGTCGCACACAATTCGCAGCGGCTCGGTAAATCGCTTTCCTCCGAGCAGGGGGCGGGAACAAACCTGCGCTACTACGAAGCACGGGATCCGCAGTCAGAGGCCGAATTCGTCGCAACTGAGGTGTCGCGAATTCTGACAGATGACTCGTCGCAATCATGCGCTGTGGAATACCGAATGAGCGCGCAGTCGCGGCCTTTCGAGGAAGTATTTCGGCGACTGGGAATGCGGTATCGGATGATAGGAGGATTCAGCTTCTATGAAAGAGCGGAAGTAAAGGATGCGCTTGCCTACGTTCGATTAGCCATGCATCCGGAGGATGATGTTTCCTTGGTTCGGGTGCTGAATGTCCCGCCGCGGGGGATTGGGAAGACGAGTCTCGCGCAGATTCGTCAAACCGCGCAGCGCAACAGTGTTTCTTTCTGGAGAGCAATCCAAGAACAGCTCTCTAACGCTTTGGGAGGCCGCGCCGTGGCTCCTCTGCGCGCGTTCCGGGAGTTAATTTTGGAAATCCAAGACGATCTGGAACATTGCGCCCCTGCGGACTTTCTTCACAACATACTGGATAAGACTGGCTACCTGGCGATGCTCAGCGACCGGGATTCTCCCGAGGATATCTCGCGAACGGAGAATCTGGAAGAGCTCCTCCGGGCCGTGGCCGAAAGCACCGATGCCGGAGAAACGTTTGCCGATTTTCTAGACCATGCCGCACTAGTAAGCAACGACGACACGTATGACGAGAAACCCGGCATCACGCTCACTACTCTGCACGGGACAAAAGGACTTGAATTCGATCACGTATACTTGACGGGCTTAGAGGAAGGCATCTTCCCGCACAGCCGATCGAGCGACGACCGCGAGGAGCTCGAAGAGGAGCGCCGCCTCTGCTACGTGGGGATGACCCGTGCAAAGCACACGCTGACCCTGACGCGGGCGGTGTACCGCCGGATTTTTGGGGATGAGCAACGGCTCCGCGCATCACTTCCCTCTCGATTTCTCGGGGAAATGCCCGGTGGTCTGGTGGATACGATACGGGGCTCGCTAGCCGAATTTGGCGAGTCACGCCGCTACGAGCCCGACCCAGAATACTCCTACACGCCCGACGAGTTTGCCCGCCGGGTACGCAGCGCGTCATCGCGGTTTGGAGCCCCTTCGCGCCATCGCCAAGGATTCGGCGGGTCCAGCAAGAGCGAGAATCCGCTCATCGGCCAAAAGGTCCGCCACCCCAGCTTCGGCGTTGGCACGATCATCGCTGTTGAGGGAGACGAGGACGACCGCCGGCTGTCCGTGAGCTTCCCCGGGCGCGGCACGAAGAAACTTATCGAGCGTTACGCCCAACTGGAACCAGCGTGAGCCGAACTTCACCCGGTTGCGCCACGGCGGAGTCTCGGGGTAAAGTGACCGGCGCGTCCATCTTTAGCGGACCATCGGGGATACTTCCACGCTATTGGCCCAGCCGGGAGCGAACGGGGAGGATGGGTGGGATCACAACTCTTCCGCACCAAGAGCATTGATCAACTGCTGGCGGACTCGGAGAATCCCGAAAAGAAATTGAGCAAGACCCTGGGATGGCTCAGCCTCACTTCGCTTGGAATTGGCGCGGTTATCGGTTCCGGGATTTTTACCGTGGTCGGTACGGCCATTGCCGGGCAGAAATTGCAGGCTTCGTCCATCCTGAACGCGCCGCTCCTCGAATACTTAATCCACCGCTCGGCGACATTTGGGCGCCCCGGCGCCGGGCCGGCGATTGCGATTTCGTTTATTCTGGTCGCGGTTGTATGTGCGTTCGCGGCACTCTGTTACGCAGAATTGGCGGCGATGATCCCGATCGCAGGGAGCGCCTACACGTATACATACGCAACGATGGGCGAACTGATTGCCTGGATCATCGGCTGGGACCTGATCCTCGAATATGCGGTCAGCAACATGGCCGTCTCCGTAGGCTTTTCGGCACACATCGTGGACTTGCTGGACTGGTTCGGCGTTCATCCCAATCCCCGCTGGATTTCGCCGGCCTATCTGCCAACCGGGTTGCCCGATTTTCAAGGCAATCTGCTCATTGCGCCGGGATGGCATTGGGGGTTCAATTTTCCCGCATTCATCATCGTCATGCTGCTGACAATGGTTCTGATCCGCGGGATTCGCGAGTCCGCAGGGACAAACAACGTGATGGTGCTGCTCAAAATCATCGCCATCCTGGTCTTCGTGTCCTTCGCATCCCGGTACGTGAATCCGAGCCACTGGCATCCCTTCGCACCGAACGGCTGGCCCGGCATACTGACCGGGGGCTCGATCATTTTCTTTACGTATATCGGATTTGATTCGGTCTCGACCGCTGCCGAGGAAACCAAGAATCCGCAGCGCGACCTGCCCATTGGAATCATCGCTACGCTCGTGGTCTGCACGGTGCTCTATATCGCCGTGGTCGTCGTGCTGACCGGACTCGTGCCGTGGCAATCGCTATTGGACGACGCTGCCCCGGTCGTCAATACGCTCCGCCGCATGCACCTGACAACCATCCGGCTGATCGTGTTGTTCGGCGCGTTGATGGGCATGATCTCTTCCCTTCTCGTATTTCAGCTGGGGCAGGCGCGCGTGTGGTTCGCAATGTCGCGTGACGGTCTCCTGCCCGGGATCTTCAGTCGAGTGCATCCGCGCTTCCGCACGCCGGACTTTTCCACTTGGATTGCGGGCTTTGCAGTGGGAATCCCAGCGGGGATTCTGGATATCGGCACGCTTGCCGACCTCTCGAATATCGGCACGCTTTTTGCGTTTGCCCTGGTGGCGGGCGGCGTGCTGATTCTCCGGTTCCGGGAGCCGGACCGCCCGCGCAGTTTCCGGGCGCCGCTGGGTCTCCTGGCGCCGATTATGACGATTTTGACCTGCCTTCTTCTAATGGCTGGGCTGCCCATCACGAACTGGCTGAGGTTCTTCGCCTGGCTGATTATCGGCTTGGTGCTCTATTATTTGTATGGCCGGCGACACAGCACTCTCCGTGCCTCTGCGGTGAAGTAAGGAACAGTGGGATGGCACAGATTCCTCTGGAAACAGTCCGGCGGCGTATCCTGGCGATTTCTGCGGCAATCGCGCTGGGTATTCTTCTTCCGTCAGCCTCCTATGCGTGGGGCGAAAAGGGCCAAAAGCTGATTGTGCACAAGGCTCTGGAGACGCTTCCGCCGGAGGTCCGGCCATTTTTCGACGCGAATCGGGACTTTCTCGTTCAACACGTTGCGGATCCGGTCGAAAGTAGTGCGAAATCGCCTGCCGAGCGCAAGAATCGGTACTTGTATCTCGATCGCTACGGCCGGTTTCCCTTCGACACTTTACCGCGCAGCTACAAAGCTGCCGTCACAAAGTTCGGCAAGGCGAAGATCGAGGCCAACGGGCTTCTGCCCTGGCAGGTCGGCGTTTACAGCGAGAAATTGACCAAAGCCATGCATGACGGCAAATGGGACGAGGCGCGGCTCTCCGCGGCGCTGCTCGCGAGCTACGTCGCCGAAACCCACGATCCCTTCAATACCACGGAAAATCATGACGGGCAGCTCACCGGCCAGAGCGGGGTCAGCCTGCGGTTTGGATCGAACCTGGTGGACCGCTTCGCCTCTTTTTTCCCTGTCCGGCCCAACGATGCGATGTTTGTCAGCGACCCGACCGATCGTGCGTTTGAAGCGTGCCTGAGCGCCCATAGCTGGCTCGAGACGGTTTTGTTGGCTGACCGCAATGCTCGCCGCGGACTGTCTTCCTACACGGACGAGTTTTATGACCGCTTCTACAACCAGGCGGCGGCCATTCTGATCCGCCAGCTTTCGGATGCCGCAACGGACGTGGGCTCTTACTGGTATACGGCCTGGGTGAACGCGGGCCGGCCCGCGCTGCCGCAGCGTTAGTTCTCGTTGGAATGACTGCTCCTGCTCTCTCCCCCGAGTTTCTTTCTCTCCCGAAGGCGGAGCTACACCTGCACCTGGAGGGCTCCATCGAGCCCTCCACGGTCTGCGCGCTCGCCGCACGGCATGGTGAAATCATTGCCGAAGAAGAAGCCCGTCGCCATTATGGATACCACGACTTTGCGGGATTTCTGGAAGCTTTCAAGTGGGCGACGTCCTACCTGCGTGAGCCGGAAGACTATGCGCTCATCACGCGAGAGCTGGCGGCACGGCTGCTCGAACAGAATATTATCTATGCGGAACTGACGCTTTCCATCGGCGTCATGCTGTTGCGGGAGCAGTCGCCGGAAGCCAATTTCGAAGCGATCTGCCGCGCAACCGAAGAAGCCGACAAGAAGGGTCTGCGGCTGCAATGGATCTTCGACGCCGTGCGGCAGTTCGGCCCGGAAGCGGCGATGAAAGTTGCGCGAATTGCTCCAAAGTACCGCGGAGAAGCCGTCGTCGCCTTTGGTATCGGCGGCGACGAATTGTCAATGCCCGCGGGAGTGTTTCGCTCGGCCTACGACTTTGTTGCGGAACAGGGCCTGCACCGGCTGATCCACGCCGGCGAGATCGGCGGGCCGGAGCAGGTTCGCGACGCCATCGAACTCCTCGGCGTGGAGCGGATCGGTCACGGTCTCGGCGCGATGCACGATCCGGCTCTTCTGGAGGTGCTGACGGAGCGTGAGATTCCTCTCGAGATCTGCCTCACGAGCAATATCTGCACGATGGCGCTGGCGCGGCAGCTCAGACGAGAGTCCGCCACGGTTGAGGATCATCCCTTGCCCGGACTTTTTCGCCGCGGCGTACCCGTTGTTCTGTCCACCGACGACCCAGCCATGTTTCACACCTCTCTGCTTACAGAATATGAACAAGCCGCAAGAATGGGCATGACGGAAAATGAACGAGTGTGTCTGGCGCGGCAGAGTTTCCAGCACGCTTTTCTGCCGGCGAACGACAAACAGCGACTTCTCCGTGATTTTGATGCAAAGACAAAGAATCTTGGGCTGGTATAATGCACGCATGAAAGCACACGTGTGGGTGATGCCAAAGCGCACAGTTCTCGATCCGCAAGGAAAGACCATCCACAACGCGCTGGCTTCCCTGGGTTACGGACAGGTGACCGGCGTTCGCCAGGGAAAATTCTTCGTTCTCGATTTGAACGGGTGGAGCCGCGAGGATGCCCAGCAATATCTGGAGCGGATCGCGCGCGAAGTACTGACCAATCCGGTCATCGAGGAATACCGCTTCGAAATCGTTGACTGAAATCGTGCCGCTTCCGGGGAGAAACAAGAAGCATCTGGCACGATTCGCCACATCACTCTCTGATACGCGTCCTGACCGCCGGAGAGTCGTGCTACGCTGCAAGAAGGAAACCAAGGAGCATGCTCGCATGTGCGGAATAGTCGGGTACATCGGCCCGAAAAAAGTGGTCCCTCTGATCATCGACGGCCTCAGACGGCTCGAGTATCGCGGATATGATTCGGCGGGAATTGCGGTAGTGGACGGGAACGGGAGGATGGACATTCGCCGGGCCTCCGGAAAGCTGCGAAATCTGGAAGAGGCCATCGCAAAGTCTCCGCTGGAAGGAACCTATGGCATCGGCCATACACGCTGGGCCACGCACGGACGCCCCACGGAAGAAAACGCACACCCGCACCGCGACTGCACCGGGCAGCTCGTGGTGGTGCACAATGGCATCATCGAAAACTACCTCGAGCTGAAGGAAAAGCTTCAGCGAGAGGGCCACAAGTTCGTTACAGAGACGGACACCGAAGTCGTCGCGCACCTCGTCGAGAAAAACATGCAGGGCATTCCGCTCGAGGAAGCGGTGCGCCGCTCGTTGCGTGAATTGCGGGGCATTTACGCGCTGGTATTTATTTCCGCCAAAGATCCCCAGAAGATCGTCGCGGCTCGCATGGGTCCGCCTTCGGTTGTAGGCCTCGGCGATGGGGAATACTTTGTCGCGAGCGACATTCCGGCGCTGCTCCAGCATACGCGGGAGATTTTTTTCCTCGCGGACGGGGACATCGTGGTGCTGACCCCCCAGGGCGTCCGCGTCATGGATCACGACGGCCGCCCGCTGAGCCGACCCTCCCAGCATGTCACCTGGGACCCGATCATGGCCGAAAAGGGCGGCTACAAGCATTTCATGCAGAAGGAAATTTTTGAGCAGCCCCGCGCCGTCCGGGATACGCTTCTCGGACGAATCTCGCAGGACTCGGGCAAGATCTTTCTCGACGAGATGCAGATCACGGAGCAGCAATTCCGTGAGTTCCAGCAGGTGAAAATCGTGGCCTGCGGCACGAGTTGGCATTCAGGCCTCGCCGGAAAGTTCATGTTGGAGCGCCTGGCCCGGATCCCGGTGGAAGTGGACTACGGCAGCGAATTCCGCTACCGCAATCCGATCCTCGACTCGCGCACACTGACCGTCTGCATCAGCCAGTCGGGCGAAACGGCGGATACGCTCGCCGCGCAGCGCGAGGCCAAGCAGAAAGGCTCGCCCACGCTCGCCATCTGCAATGTCATGGGCTCGATGGTAACCCGCGAGGCCGCGGGGACGATCCTCACGCACGCGGGTCCCGAGATCGGTGTCGCCTCCACAAAAGCCTTTACGACGCAGCTCACTGCTTTGCTCCTGCTCGCCATCCGTCTAGGAGAGGCACGCGGCACCATGTCCGGCGATTCTGCAAAGTCCCTGCTACAGGAATTCACCCGCATCCCGCACAAGATTGAAACCGTGCTGCAAGGGGATGAAACCGGAATCTACGAGTCGCTCGCCCGCCAGTTCTTCCGTAACACAGATTTTCTCTACCTCGGCCGCGGCATTCACTTTCCGATTGCGCTCGAGGGAGCGCTCAAGCTCAAGGAGATCTCCTACATTCACGCCGAGGGCTACCCGGCCGGCGAGATGAAGCATGGTCCCAACGCGCTGATTGACGAAAATCTCCCCGTCGTCGTGCTTGCCACGCGCGATGATTCCGATCCGGATTCCGTTACCCTGTATGAAAAGAGCGTTTCCAACATCAAGGAAGTAAAGGCGCGCGACGGGATCGTGATCTCGGTCGTGACGGCCGGCGATCACCTGGCCCGCGAGGCTTCCGACCATCTCATCGAGATTCCTGCGGCGCCGGAGTTGCTTTCGCCGATCCTGGAGATCGTCCCGCTCCAGTTGCTGGCGTACCACATCGCCGTGCGCCGTGGCTGCGACGTGGATCAACCTCGCAATCTGGCAAAGTCCGTCACGGTCGAATAATCCCGCCAAGGCGGCTCCCTGCCGCTTCCCGGAGGGCGGGGCAACCCTTCTTCGAAGAAAACCGTCTCTTCAGCCGTGGGACTCTCGTAAAATCGACCTGTCATGTTTCGCTGCGCACGAATGTCGCTGTGCACCTGCTCCCTGCTCCTCTGGGGGGCCGGGGCGCCTTGCAATTTCGCGAGGCCCCAGGAAACTGCGAAGGCCAAAGTTTCCAAGCTCAGGCTGGCCGGGCTTCGCACTCTTCCGCAGGACCAGATTCTCCTGGAAAGCGGCTTGAAGCCGGGGGATCTCGCCGGCCGGGAGGATTTGCAGGCTGCCGCGGATCGCCTGGCGCGGCTCGGCATCTTCTCGAAAATCACTTTTGAATACCGGACGCAGGCCGATGGGATCACGGTGAATTTTCAAGTGGAGGAGGCGCCCCGTGTTCCCGTCTTTTTTGATAATGTGCCGTGGTTCACCGACGCCGAACTAACGGAAGCCATTCGAAAAACGATTCCTTTCTATGAGGGTACCGCACCCGAGGGCGGCAGCGTCCTGGATCGCATCGCCGAAGCGGTTCGGCGGTTCCTGGAGTCGCATCAACTTCGCGTAGCCGTCGAGCACGAATTGATTGCCAATCCGCTCGGAGACGGCACGGTGCAGGAATTCCGCATCAGTGGAGCCTCACTGCGGATTGCGCGAATCGATTTTTCCGATCCGCTCGCTGCTTCCTCCCGCGCGCTGCAAGTATATATCTCCGAGCTTCTCGGCAAACCCTACTCGCGACTGACAATCGAGCTTTTCCTTTCCGAACAGGTGAAGCCCGTGTATCTCCAGAAGGGCTATGTTCGCGTCAAGCTCGGTCCGCCGGAAATCCGGCTGACTGAAAACCCCGCTCGCCCGCTCCCGGAGATGCTGCCGGTGTATGTACCGGTGGCGCCGGGAGCGGTCTATCACTGGCAGGGCGCGCAGTGGTCCGGAAATTCTTCCCTGACGACTGCACAGCTGAACGACAGCTTCGCATTGAAATCCGGAGAGGTCGCGAACGGGCAGGCCATCGAGGCGGCGTTCGAGCGCGTGCGCGAGGAGTATGGCCGTCGTGGATATCTGGAGGCCCAGGTTGACCCGCAGCCGTCCTATGAG
>JBGQHF010000108.1:0-10861 GCA_041497835.1 Terriglobia bacterium | reverse complement strand
CCAGCCGGTCTGGAACTCCAAGGAGGTCGCCAACCACCCGCACTGGCAGGAGCGCGGCGCAGTCCAGTGGCTGGACGACCCCACCTTCGGCGACCTGCTGCACCAGGGCCCGGCGTTCAAGATGTCCGAAACCCCGCCGCGTCTCAAGTGGGCGTTCAAACCCGTGGGCGCGGACAACGAGCACATCCTGGGCAAACTGGCGGGGTTGAGCGCGGAAGACCTGCGGCGACTGGAAGAACAGGAGTGTATCTGACGAGAGGATGAGGAGATAACCGATGCTGTTTACATGCTCCGGCTGTAAGACGAAGAATTTTCTTGACCCCTATCCTTTTTGGAACTTCAAAGGCAAAACCAAGTGCGCCGGGTGCGGCAAGATCTGGCGGCTGGAGACCTCGGCTGGAATTTGCATCTCTGGGCCGGAAGCGGCCGATGGCAAGCCCGATCTTTTGCCTGGTTTCGCGGAGAAGCCTGATTACAGCCCCATCTCCGGAGAGGGGCTGACGCGTCCGGCTCCGCGCGCGCGCCCCACTTCCGTCTGCCGCCCCATTCCCATATCGAAGAATGTGCGCGGCAAAACCGTTAGTGGACATCCGCTCAAGAAAGAAGACCTGGTCGGTAGCCGACCGCGGTTTATCCAAGAAGGTATGTAGAAATTGCAGACCGCAGAATGGAGAACGTTATGGCCCACTATAATGCCGATTCCCTGTGCGTCCGTTGCAAGCATCTTCGTCCGGCGCTTGACCCCAACCTGCAGAAGGCCTACCTCGGGCAATGCCTGAAGCGCGAGTGGCCATTCACGCTTTCTCTCACGCTGCAGGGCTGGACGGAGTGTGAGGTTTTCGAGGACGCTAAGAAGGCGTATGTCCCGCCCGACCCAGCAGCCGCCAAGGCTGCGGCTGCGGCCACCGGCGCGAAGGGTCCAAAGCGCTTGGAGTTCTACTACAGCAGCGGCCAAAAGTCCGGCGAGACGTTTCCCTGCGATAACGCACGTGCGCTGGAACTCATCAAAGGGTTGCAAGCCAAGGGCGTGGAGTGCAAGGTGGTAGACGTGGCCGGGGTCAAAGACCGTTTCCCCATTTATCACAAAGCGGTCAGTGGCCCGGATGCCTCGGTGCGCCCGGTGTTTGGCGCTAAGGGAGCCCTGGTGGAGGACTTCGGCACCACTGTCCCGGCATTGCTCGTTTTTGAGGGTGACCGCTATCCCACTCTGGTGTTCCCGCGCAGCGACGCCACGCGCGGAACGGTTCGAGTTGAGCAGGCGCTCGGTGACATTTTGGCCGAGACCGGCCAACCTGCCGCAGCAAGCCGCTGACGAGGCTGATAATGTCTGACTACTTGCCGCCGCGCGAGCTGTGGCCCACGCGTATATACAGGCTGCCTGAGTTTGCCACCTACCCCCCCCGGTTCAACCCCACCGAAGAAGTGCTTGACAACGCTATTGCAGCGGGCAGGGGCGAACGCATTGCACTTCTGTTTGAAGACCAGCGCATCACCTATGCCCAGCTCCTCGGCCAAGCTAACAAACTCGGCAACGCGCTGCGCGAACTGGGCATCGGCGAGGGCGACCGGGTTCTTCTGCGCAGTCCCACTATACCTCCCGCGATAGCCGCTAACTTCGCCGTTCTCAAGTTGGGTGGGGTGATCACTCCTATTTCTCCACTGTTCTCACGCGCTGAGATTGCGCACGTGGCGAACGATGCCGAGGCCGTCGCCATCATCGTTCACGCCGCGCTTCTGGGCGAACTCGAAGCCGCGAGCGGCAATTTGAAGACGCTTCGGCACATCATCGTCATCGGCGGTGACGCGGCAGATCTCAAGTCCAAAGGTTACCTGCTCTACGGTGAGCTGCTGCAATCTGGCGGGGCAACGCTCGCCCCGGTGCGCCGGGCGCGCGAAGATGTTGCGGTGCTGCTGTACACTTCCGGCACAACCGGCCGGCCCAAGGGCACAGCACATTTGGTCGAAGAGACGCTGATCGTGCCTGATACGTTCGGCAAGTACGGTTGGAAAGTCACTGAGAGCGATATCATCGGCGGTTCAGCGCCGCTGGCCTTCGGCGCGGGCTATTCGACCTTCGCGAGCATCCCGTTCCGCTTCGGGGCGGCTGCATCGCTCATCGCCAAGTTCGAACCGGATAAGATGTTTGAGACCATCCAGAAACATCGCATCACCGTGCTCTCGCTTGCACCCACCGCATACCGCAAGATGCTGCAATTGCCGGGCGCCGAAGAGAAATACAACTTGAGCAGTCTGCGCGCTTGCACGGGCGGGGGTGAGAGCTTGACGGCGCCGACTTATTTCGCCTGGAAGGAGAAGTTTGGCATAGACATCTTTGAGGGTCTGGGCACGACCGAGATGATGTATGTATTCGCCTCAAACGTCGTCAAGATGCACGCGCGGCCGGGGTCGTTCGGCACTGCCGTGCCGGGCTTCGAAGTCAAGGTGGTGAACGAGGAAGGCAAGGAATCACCACCACAAGAGATCGGCCATTTCTTGGTTCGCGGGCCCACGGGAACGCTTTATTGGCGCGACCCGGAAAAGCAGCGGCATGCCGTTACCGCGGACGGCTGGAACCGGGCCGGTGACTACGTCTATTGCGACGATGACGGCTATTTTTGGTTCGTTTCCCGGGAGGATGACGTCATCAAGAGTTCGGCGTACCGCATCGGGCCCGAGGAGATCGAAAGCACCCTGGCCACGCATCCGGCCGTGGCGGACGCGGGTGTGATCGGCGTGCCCGACGAGGTGCGCGGCCAGATCGCCAAGGCCTTTGTCGTGTTAAAGCCGGGTCATACCGTTTCCTCTGAGGAATTGATCGAACACTGCAAAGACAAAATCGCCCGGTACAAGCTGCCGCGTGAGGTGGTCTTCGTGAGCGAGTTGCCACGCACGGCCGTAGGCAAACTCCTGCGTCGAGTGCTGAGGCAGACAGAAGCTCAAAAGGCGCAATCAGCTCCTGCGGGGTCCGCTTGAAGCGGACGAAGATGCGCGCGAGCCTTCTTCCCGCTAGCTGCTCTTTGAGCGTCTTTCCTTCCGGCCCGCGAGTGATCGTTTAGCTTTTGTTCATGAGAGGCGACGTCACTCGCCAGCCAGTAGCTGTCCGATCAAGGTCGCCGAGTCCTTACGGTCGCAGAATCTCCACCCCTTCGTTCACGCGGGAAGACGACGCAATTCCTTTAGGGGGAACGGACATACAATCGTAGTGACGAAGGAGTCGGGTATCCGTGTTTACCTCGACCCGATGCGGAGCGCGCATTGTGGGTCTTTTCCCAGGAGGTTGCCATGGCGTGGACGTATAGTCTTGAATGGCTTTGCCAGCACGTTGTGGAAGACTCGCAGATGGCCATCATTTTTGCGGATCGTGAAGGCATCATTCATTTCTGGAATTCAGGGGCCGAAGCGATGTTTGGCTACACTGCTGAGGAGGCCATGGGGCAGACCCTGGATCTAATTGTCCCCGAGCGCCAGCGGGGCCGGCACTGGGAGGGCTACCATAAGGTTATGGCGACTGGTGTCACCAAGTACGGGAGGGAGCTGCTGGCGGTACCAGCCTTGACGAAAGATGGCCGGCGGATTTCAATTGAATTCAGCATTGTGCTCCTGCGTGCTCCAACGGGCGAACTGCAGGGCGCGGCGGCTATCATGCAAGATGTAACAGCGCGCTGGGAGCAACAGAAGGAATTGAGGAAACGCCTGGCGGCCTTAGAGTCCAAGTCGGAACAGGTAAACAAATCCGCCTGACACGAGCAAAGCAGGTTGCTGATCAGTATGGCGAAGAAGCGGAGGAACTCGGCCTGGTCCCGGATGCAACGCTTAGTTCGCTGGCAGACTTGGTCGCCGTCTTAAAGGCTTAGTCGTTGATGAGACCTATGCTCAAGCCAGGGATAATCATAGCCACTCTGTTGTTGCTCAGCGGGGCGACCTGGACGGCACTTTCTTCAGTCCAATCACAGGCTCCTGCTCCGGCATCACCCTGTTCAGTCGAGCAGGTTGTGCTGCGCACGGCAGATGGACTCATGCTGAATGGCGTGGTCTACCGTCCGGCTGTGACTCCGCGCCCGATTGCAATCCTGCTTGTGCATGGCTTCGGGAGCAACTTCTACAGCGAATACTTTCCGATGTTCGCGCGGACAGCCGCCGAGCAGGGCTACGCGACTTTGGCGTTGAATATGCGCGATCACGATACTGGGCCCAAGGTATCCGATTTCCTAGACAACGAAGCTGACATTGCTGCCGGCTTGGCCTACCTGCGGAAACTAGGCTATTCCAAATTGGTGCTTCTCGGCCAAAGCATGGGCACGAACCGAGTGTTATACTACCAGGCTTCCACGAGCGATCCGAGCGTCGCAGCGACTGTGCTCGTCGCGGGGCCAGGGAACCTCTTTGAATGGAATGTCTGGCAGTTTGGCCGCAAGCAGGCTCAGGCTATTGTGGACGAGGCGCTGACGCTACAAGCGGCCGGGCAGGAGCAACAGTTGATGCTGGTTGATCTGGGGCCGCTCGGCAAATCCTTGTATACTGCGCGCTACTTGCTCAGTCTGCGTGGGCCGAAGGCTCGATCGGACCCGTACCAGAACATCCAGAAAGTGGCCAACCCCGTCCTGATCGTTCAAGGGACCGCTGATAAACTGGTCGATCCGGGCACTGCCACTCGGCTCAAGCGGGCGGCGACGTCCAGTCCCAAAGCAGACCTAATTTCCATTGATGGAGCCGGTCATTCCTACAGGGGGCAAGAGGTCGTTCTGGCGCAGCGCATCCTCGCTTGGCTCAAAGAGGCAGCGCCCTGAGATCCGCAGAACACCGGGGCAGTGGGGCTTACACTGGGATCGTTTTTGTGGGATTCCCATTGGTTCCGCTGCTAGATGGGTGCGATAAGAATCCTTTCTCGAGGAGCCATGGACTTCCAACGCGTGACCGACCTTCGTGCGCCGGATGGGCATCTAATCCCCGGCTTTGTTTTCTTGCCGGATTCGCCCCGTGGCGGGGCGCTCGTGTGCCCGGGCTATGGCGGGACCAAAGAGCACGTACTGGCGCTGGCCGCCGCCATCGCCGAAAAGGGGCTGGCCGCACTTGCAATTGACCCGTGCGGACACGGGGAGAACATGGCCTCCATCGGCCCAGGGATTCGCGAAGAGGCGGAAGCGGGAGTGCGCTATCTGCGTCGCTACGGACGTGTCGCTGCCGTCGGTATCAGTTTGGGCGGACTTTTGGCTCTCATGTCCTCCGCAGATTGCATGGCGGCCATCTCACCTTCGGTGGCGGCAAAGATCTCGCCCCAAGGCAAGTGGATGTTCGAAAACTTCCCCAGCCCGACTGTGCGCGAGCCCTACTCTGGCTACGTCTTGGAATTGCTCGACGCGCTGGGTCCCGTTCCCAGTCACGACCGACCATGCCTGCTCCTATATGCGGAACGCGACATCCCGGCTCTTCTGGACGGTGCAGCCGGATTGAAAGCGATCCTGCCCAGCGCGGAGTTGCGGTACGTCACGATCGACTTGCGGCCGGACGTGCAGCACGAGAACGGATTAATTCGCTACCTACCGCGCTGGTTCAACCACAGCGAGCTCAAATTCAATGCCGAGATGCTCAGGACGGTATCCAATTGGTTGGCCGACCATGACACAATGAGCGCCGGGGCTAAACAGACACGCACCTCCGAATCGGTATGAGCGAGGATGGCGGACAGGAGTGAGACGATGCATTGGGAGTACTTCGATCGGATGATTGTCTTCGCGGAAACACCCGAGGGAATGGTGAGCGGGCTGGAGACGTGGATCAACGAGGCGGGCGGCGACGGCTGGGAACTGGTGAGCTCGACCCCTCTGATTGCGCCGAATAAGGACGGTGTGGCCTATGGCACAATCGGTGTGCACCTGATATTCAAGCGGCCTTGCGCGGGGGCGCCGGAAGGGTAGGCGGGATATGGCTGAGTTGCGGGGCCGGGCATTGATTGAAAGCCGATACGGGCCGTTGTGGAGCGGGCAGCAGGCTGTGACCGTTGCCGGCGCGGACTACGACATACCGGCGCTGCTGTTCCATATGGGGCTCAACTTCGAAGACGCCCGGGCCATCGATGTGTTGGAAGTGTCTATCGGGCGCTTCGTCGTGCGTTATTACGACGGAGAAGACCAGCGCATCGTTGCCTATGAGTTCGACGCCAGTTTCCGTTTCCTCTGCGAGTTACGCGCGCATATCGCGGAGTGGATCGGTGAAGATGGCTACTATGAATGGTCCCGGCTTCTTCAGGTTCGGTGTCCGGCTGATCTGTAAACCGGGTCACTGATCGGCGCTAGCCGAGGTGCGCTGAATTGCCCCGGGTTTGTGACCGGCGCAGTTGGTTGCCTGGCAGATCTCTAGGTAGCTCGACGGCGAGGCGCCGGAAGCGTGAGCGATCTGTGAGTGCGATGCAAGGGCGGGCTTTGATTGAAGACCGCTATGGCCCCCTGGGCAGGGGCAAGCAGAGTCTGACTATTGGTGGTGTGAAATATACGTTGGCCGAGTTGATGTCGCAATTGGGACTCAGCTTTGATGACAGCCGGGCGATTGACGTGTTGACCCTGCCGGAGGGGCACTTTGTCATCCGCTATTACGACGCGCAAGACCAGCGCGTGGTGGCCCAGGAATTCGACGCAAACTTCCACTTGCTCCGCGAGACTCGAGCGCACAGTGCCGAGTGGCTCGGCGGAGAAGCTTATTTCTCCATGTTCAGCGGACATTGAGGCCTGTCTTCGAGCAGTTTGACGGCAGGCATGCGCGCGATTCCGCAAACTGAGCCTTGAACCGACGTGACCCGCGTCATCGATATCCACATCCACATCCAGCCACTCGGCATGCTCAAGCCGGCAGTACTTGAGCTGACCAGACGCAGCTGCCATGACTTCGCCCAGGTTGAGAAGTTCTCCGCCGATCCTGTTGCCTTTCTGAAATACCTAGATGACGCGGGAGTCGAGTGCGCCGGGTTGATCTGTTCTGTCAGCCCGGAGGTTATTGGCTACACGTCGGAGGTGAGCGACTGGACTGCGCGCTATTGTTCCGCGTCGCCCGCACGGCTCATTGCGTTTGGCTCCGTGCATCCGCGACACGTCACCGATGCTGGGGCCGAAGTCGATCGGCTGGCGAAGATCGGCATCCGGGCGCTGAAGATTCATCCGCCACATCAGTTGTTCCCGCCCAATGCCTACCGCGATGGCCTCGGGCCACTGGCAACAGTTTACGAGCGAGCACAAACCATTGGCCTGCCGGTCATGATCCATACCGGCACTTCCGTCTTCCCGGGCGCACGCAACGTCTACGCCCAGCCCATTTTGGCTGACGATGTCGCGGTGGATTATCCTGACCTAGTGATCATCCTGGCGCACGGCGGTCGTCCGCTCTGGATGGACGAGGCGTTCTTCCTCGTCCGCCGGCACAAAAACATGTACATGGATATCTCCGGCATTCCACCGCAGAAACTCCTGCTGGAATATTTTCCACGGCTCGAGGAAATCGCGGACAAGGTGCTTTTCGGCACGGACTGGCCGGGCTTCGGAGTGCGGGACGTGGGGGAGAACATTGCGAAGTTCAAGGCACTGCCCCTCTCGGAAGCGGCCCAACACAAGATTCTCTACCACAACGCTGCACGTCTGTTCCCCTCGTCCAAGTAGTTCGTGGTTGAACTTGTCTACGCGGGGGACCGTACAGCCTGGGTTTCAGCGGAGTTCCGTTTGCGCCAGTATCTGGCCAGCCCGGACCAGCAAAGATCCACCGCCCCGCCGCGCACATAGCGGTTTACATCCTGATCGGGCATGTGGCGCTTCAGCTCCGTCGTGACTCTCTGCGTGAATTGCGCTGCTCTCTCGGCGTCGGTCTGACCATCGTTGAGCGACTCGCGGACGGCCACACTCCACTCCTCCAGCCCCTCCCGTAGCCGCGCCAGGTGTTCGCTGACATGGTCGGCCGGACCAAAGTGGGTGAGGAAAATCCGTTCCGGTTGCCGCTCTTGAATTAGCTCCCAACTTTTTGCCCAGGCCTCCGGGTCGATGTCCGGCGGGGGCGTGAGGGGCAAGATGGTTTGCGCATTGGCGATCCGGATACCCGCAGTGTCTCCAACAAAGGCCAATCTTGTGGCCGCATCGAAGTAACTCACGTGGTGTGAGGCGTGCCCGGGCGTGTAAACCACTTCTAGCTGGCGGCCGCCGATGCTCAGTGTTTCGCCTCCCGCCAGGGCACAAACGTTCGCCGCAGGCACGGGCAGAAACTCGCCCCACAGCCGCTCCATCTCGTCTCCGTAGAGACGCCGGGCGCTGTCTAGGAGCTTTGCCGGTTCGATCATATGCTTCGCGCCTCGCTCGTGGACAAAGACCCGGATGCGAGGGTTTTCGCGCACCAGCGTGCCGGTAGCGCCAGCGTGATCGAGGTGGATGTGGGTCAGCAGAATGGTGTCCACGCCCTTGACGCCAAGACCCAATTGATCGAGCTTCTTTCTTAGTGTGGCCAGCGCCGAACCGGGGCCGGGATCAACAATCGCCACGTTTCCCTGGCCTTCGACGAGGCATGCTGCGATGACCCTTGGATTGCCGAGGTACTCCACGTCGATGAGAGTCGTGTTGGGAGCGATGTTTTCCATGCGGAACCCCCGGATTCTATCCGCGCCCGGTGCCGACGGTCAATCGCTGAAGCCGTCTCGCCCAGCACAGCGCTTCTCCCCCAACCGCTGCCTCCGCTCTCCTCTGCCCATTTTGCCTCCTTTGAAGTCGGAGGCCCCCAATCATGCCTAAACTGCCTGTCAAGTCTTAGAGGGGTGCACTACAACCTGCAACCCTTTAGTTCTGGGCGTTGATCTTCGTCCAATCCTTTGAGTAATCGAGGCTGCGCAGAAAAGGCTTTAAACCGATCCACAGGAGCGTCGCCGCTCCGAGGTGCGCTAAGGTTCCTACTACCACCAACGAATAGTGAATTGCATTGTCATCATGGAAGACGAAGTCCGTCATCATTGCCACCGCGGTCGGCCCGGCGCCAAGGCCGATGAGGTTTATCACGAAAAGGTAGACTGCGGATGCCTGGGCGCGCATGACGTTGGGCATCATGTCCTGGATCGCCGCCGCCGCAATACCCACGGGCTGGCCCATCAGGAAAACCGTGGGAACCAGGAGGGCGGCGGCAAGGTTTCCATTGGGCATCAAGGGAAAGAGCATTCCCGTTGGTAGCCACGCAAGAGCCACGAACAACCCGACGCGCATACTAGCGTCTTGAAAACCACGTTGAGCCAACCAGTCAGCCACTCGGCCACCGGTGACGATCCCGAGCGTCCCAAATATGCAAAGGATTGTGCCGTAGGCCACACCTGCTTGAGAGCCCGTCCAACCATACCTACGGATGAAGAAAGTCGGAATCCACGCGGAGCTGCCGAAGCTCGAAAATGCCAGCAAGGCGAATCCAACATTGTGGCAAAGGAAAGTCGCCCGGTTCTTGCGCATGTAGGCGATGACGTCGCGCAAAGGCACTTGATTGACCTTTGCCTTTCCGTCCGCAGCTTTCGTGATTCGGGCACCCTTCCTTGTGGGTTCCCTCACCGTGTAGAGAAGAAGAGCGAGCGCAGCCCCTGGTAACCCCACAATGAAAAAGATCAGCTGCCATGGCCGAACGGCACCCACGACCGGTAGGCTCCAACCTGATTTGGCGGAAGCGAATCCGACTACCAACCCGCCCAGAAGGAATGCGATGCCTGAGCCGATGTAGAACGCCATGGAGTACACGCTGATTGCTGTGGCCCGCTTCTCCTTGGGGAAGTAGTCAGAGATGAGCGAATAGGCCGACGGTGAGAGAGCAGCTTCACCGACGCCCACTCCCATTCTAAGCAGTAGGAAATGCCCGAAGTTCTTGGCCAGCCCGCACCCGGCCGTCAACAAACTCCAAAACAGCATGCCTGCGGCGATGATTGTGCGGCGGCTCTTAGAATCTGCGAGGCGGCCAAGAGGAATGCCAAAGAACGAATAGAAGACCGCAAAGCTGAAGCCCATCAGCAGACTCATCTTAGTGTCACTGATGCCGAGATCCCGTCGGATCGGCCCCACCAGCAAGTTCAGAATTTGTCGGTCGATAAAGGCAAACATGTAGGCGACAGTAAGCACCCCCACTGCGTACCAAGCATAGGCACGCGGCGGATACGACTCTTTTTGGATGGGGGCTGCATTCGCCAACACCGAGCTCTGGTGTGGGGACAACGCGTCCTCCTATTTCTTCGATCCAACCAAGGCACTGGGTGCCCCACGGTCCAGCGCTACCGAGGACTTAGAACTGAAGTGTGCGGGCGCTGCTCTCCTTCGATGCCCAGAAAGACGTCATAGATATAGTCGTGGGCGGCCAAGGCTGTTTTGCTCGGGGCACCTGCTTGAGCGCGCTTGACGATTTCCTCGCGAGAGAGGTCGAAAATCGCCTCCAGAATCTGCGCGCGCTCCTGCTTATTCGCCTGCCCCGCGACGAAGAGCACGCGGGCGCTGTGCTGGATGTAGCGGGGCGAAAGCAGTTGGCGCTTCAAGATCTCCATGATGAGGGGCGCTTTGGCACGGTCGAAGCGGCCCGCATCACCGCGACGGTCCTGCTCGGCGAAGAACTCCGCTGTCCATTCGTTGTGGTAGTTCCACAACTTCTCGAACAACTCCCTGGTGAAGCGGGTCCCGGCGTTGACCTCGAAGGCGTTCACACCCGGCACCACTCCATCCTCGGTGAGCGTCGGCCGCTTGAAGTGTCCGTCCTTCGTGATGGCGGCCTGGTGATGGACGAGGCTCCACAGCCACGACACATCGATCCGGTAGGTGGCGAGGTCATTCATGAACCGCAGCGAAAGTTCGTAGTCGTCGATCGCCGCCGCGAAGTTGCCGTT
>JBGQHF010000107.1:0-10975 GCA_041497835.1 Terriglobia bacterium | reverse complement strand
TACCGTTCCCGCCGCCACGTCCGCGGCGAAGATCTCCATTGCCTCTCGCGAGTTGCTGTTGAAGTAGATGGTCTTCCCGTCCGCGGACCACTCCGGCGTCCCCGCGTCGAGCGCAAACGATCCCGTCAGTTTCCGCGGGGTGCCTCCGCCCGCGGGGATCAGGAACAGGTTCGTCTGCACCGGCGCCGCAGCTTCTGCCTCCCCCGCGTACGCGATCCAGCTTCCGTCCGGCGACCAGCGCGCGCTGTGGCTCGTAGTGGCTCCGGGAACGAGCTTTTTCTTCTCCCCCGTCCCCACCGCCAGCAGCCACACTTCCGTTACATCGCTGTCGTCGGCCTTCGGCGTCGGATTCGCCGTGTAGCTCACGCGCGTCCCATCGGGTGACCACCGTGCATCGCTCACCGAAAAACTTCCTTCGGTCAGGCGTTTCTCTTCCTTCTTCTCGATGTCATAGAGCCACAGGTGCGTCATCTTGATGTCGTGGTCAATCACCATCGTGTCGTCTTTGATCTTTTTCCGCTCTTCTTCCTTTTCGCCGGGCTGGTCTGCCGCCAGAAGCAGGAGCTTCTTGCTGTCCGGCGAAAACCGGAATCCGCGCACGCCGCCTTTGTGCGTCGTCACCTGCCACGCTTCGCCCCCGTCCGAGTAGAGAAACCACACCTGTTGCTCGCCCTCTTTCGCACGCTCCGTCGTAAACGCCAGTGTTTTACCATCCGGCGACCACTGCGCCGCGGAAGCGCTCTTCTCGCCGCGCGTCATTTCCCGGGCGACGCCTCCCGCCGCCGGCACCGTCCACACCTGCGTCACGGTCTTCCATTCCTTTCCCTCTTCGAGCGACGCTTCGCCAACCGTGTATGCCACGCGAGTCCCGTCCGGCGAAAGCGCTCCTTCGCCCGCTCCCACCGCGCGGATGCGCTGCGTATCCAGCGCCGAGAGCAGCCGCTTGCCGTCCTTGTTTCGCGCGACCGGCGTTTCCTTTTTTGCCGCGGCGGCTGGGGCTTCCTGGGCGAGCGCCGGCCCGTAACAGAACGCGAGGAGAACCAACAGGAATGCTGCGAACCTGGCCCGGCAAATCAATCTGTGTGACATGAACGCTCCTCTTGCACGGCCTGCCGCGCGCAGATCCCAACTAAGCGACACAACAGGAAACGAATGATGTCGCGTGGGAGCAGAACAATATCGCCTCAGAACGCGCCGCGCAAGAGTTCCTGGGCCGCGGCAAAAGGGAGCGCAGATGACGTTCCCTTCGTTCAGCGAACCCGCAGGGTCAGCGTTGCCGTCCTGACGTTTCCCTTGGCGTCCTCCGCGGTCAGCGTGTAGGTCGTATCCTTCCTTGGGGAGACATCCACGCAGCGCGCATACGACGGCCATACCGGATTGTCCTGCGGTTCGAGCTTCACCGTTTTCGCGTTGGCCACTCCGTAGCAGAGCTGCGCCGTCTCACCGGGACGAATCGTCCCCGGGCTTGCATAGAAATTCTGGATCTCCAGCCGTTTCCCGCCCATGTACTCCACTGTGCGCTCGTCCACCGCACGGCGTCTCTCCCGCGCCCGCCGCTCGATCTCACGATTCTCCAGCGACCGCGACGAAAAAACGAAGCCCACGTAAAGCAAAGCCAGCACGATAAGCGCGGATGTGTACAGGAAAGGGTTCCGAAAAAGGGAGCGAGGTTCTTGTTTCTCTTCTGCCTGCATGCCAGACTTTTTTCCTGGGATCCGCTGGTATTCCGGAACCCGCCGAAGAAGCCTTCTTCGCTTCCGGCGCCGCGTGGTTATTCGCCGTAGGGAACCCAGATATTCTTCACCTGGACGGAATGCTCCATGAACCACCGGCCTTCGCCCTGTTTCACGTCAAACCAATCGATGGCGCGGCCTTCGTTCGTGAACACCTGCTTCATATTTCCCACCGAAAGCGACTTGGCCACCGCGCAGCTTTCCGCGTCTCCGAAGCACCAAATCGCATCCACATCATCGTGTTCCGCGAGCACCTTCAAGAGTTGGGCCGCGTGCCCGGTCACGATGTTCACCGCGCCGCCCGGCAGATCGCTCGTGTCCAACACCTGATAGAGGTCGCCCGCGATCAGCGGGTACGTCTCCGACGGAACGGCGATGACCGTATTCCCCGCGGCAATCGCGGGCAACACCAGAGAAAGGAAACCGAGCAGCGGCGTCTCCGCGGGACAGATGATTCCAACAGTGCCGATCGGCTCGTTCATGGCAATGGCCACGTTTCGGAATGGCGGGTTATGCACTGCGCCGTCGAATTTGTCCGCCCACGCCGCGTAGGAGAAAATTCGCTCGATCGCGCAGCGCAATTCCGCGGCCGCTTGCTCGTTCCCAACCACGGCGCTCAGCCGCCGGGCAATTTCCTCGCCGCGCTGCGAAAGATTTTCCGCCATATAGTAAAGCACCTGGGCACGGTTGTGCGCCGTGGCCTTGGCCCAGCCTTCCGCTTTGCGCGCCGCCTCAACGGCATTGCGAATGTCTTTCCGGTTGCCCAGGGGCGCCTCGCCCAGCAGCCGGCCATCCGCCCCGAGCACTTCCATGCTATAGCCGGAATCCGGCCGCGCCTGTTTCCCGCCGATGTACAGCTTCACGGTACGGTCGATCGCTCCAGGTTCAGGACCCGCCAGCACATCGCGTCCATGCGATTCGCGCGCAACCTTCGGCGCCACGGGGCGCAGCACAGGCGCCTTCTGGAACCACACCGGCTCGAGATACTCGTGCAGCCCTTCCCTGCCGCCCTCGCGCCCGTAACCGCTTTCGCGGTACCCGCCGAATCCGCACGACGCGTCGAACAAGTTCGTGCAGTTCACCCATACGACGCCCGCTTTCAATTGAGCCGCCACGTGCAGCGCCACGTTGATGCTCTCACTCCACACGCACGCCGCCAACCCATACACCGTATTGTTCGCCAGCTCCACCGCCTCACGCGGGGTGCGGAAGGTCATCGCCGCCAGCACCGGCCCAAAAATCTCCTGCTGCGCCACGACGGATGTCGGATGGACATTGCTCAGCAGCGTCGGCGGGTAATACAGTCCTCGCGACGGCATGGGGGTCGGCGGCTGCCAGCACGTGGCCCCTTCCTCGACACCCTGAGTCACCATCCTCTGAATGCGGTCCAGTTGCACGCGCGCCACGATCGCACCGATATCAATGGCCTTGTCCAGCGGCGGACCCATGCGCAGCGTGCTCATCCGCTCGCGCACCTTGGCGATCAGCGGCTCCGCGATACTCTCCTGCATCAACAGCCGCGAGCCCGCGCAGCACACCTGCCCCTGGTTGAACCAAATGCCGTCCACCAGTCCTTCCACCGCGCTGTCCAGGTCGGCGTCCTCGAAAATAATGAACGGCGATTTACCGCCCAGCTCCAGCGAAAGTTTTTTGTGGCTTTGCGCCGTGGCTCGCCGGATCGCGCGGCCCACTTCGGTCGACCCCGTGAACGCGATCTTGTCCACGTCCGGGTGTTTGACCAGCGCCTCGCCCGTCGCGCCGTCGCCCGTGACGATATTCACCACGCCCGCGGGCAGTCCGGTCTCCTGGCAGATTTCCGCAAACGCCAGCGCCGTCAGCGGCGTGAACTCCGCCGGCTTCAGCACAACGGTGTTTCCCGTGGCCAGCGCCGGCGCAATCTTCCATGCCAGCATCAGCAGCGGGAAATTCCACGGTATGATCTGCCCCACCACGCCACACGCCGCATAGCCCGGAAATTCCTGTTCCAGCAACTGCGCCCAGCCCGCGTGGTGGTAGAAATGCCGCGCAACCAGCGGGATATCGATGTCCCGGCTCTCGCGGATGGGCTTCCCGTTGTCCATCGTTTCCAGCACCGCGAGCCGGCGCGAGTGCTTCTGGACCAACCTCGCCAATCCGTAGAGATAGCGCGCCCGCGCGTGCGGGGTCAGCGACTGCCATTTCGGCAGCGCCGCCCGCGCCGCTTCCACCGCCGCGTTCACGTCCGCGGCCGATCCCTGCGCGACGCCGGCCAGCTTTTCCCCCGTCGAAGGATCCGTCGTGTCGAAATATGTGCCCGCCGCCGGCTCTTTCCAGGCGCCGTTGATGAAGTGTCCGAAGCGCCGGCCGTGCCGGTCGAGCCATGCAAGCGCTTCCTTGGGGTCCTCCGGCGCCGGGCCGTATTCCATGGTCATGAATTTTTCGACGATGCTCATTCGCGTCTGCTCGATTCTTCCGTCATCCGCGCTGCGTCCCCGGGGTCAGGCAATGGGATGCCGGTAATCTGCCGAGTAGCGTCCCGTGGCGTAGTGTTCCAACTGCCGTTCGATGTCCCCCAACATGCCGCTCGCGCCGAAGCGGAACATCTCCGCCTGCATCCAGGACGGCCCGAGCTCCTCTTTCATCAGCGCCAGCCATTCCAGCGACTGTTTCGCCGTGCGGATGCCGCCCGCCGGCTTGAAGCCCACGGCCATGCCGGTTTCCTGGGCGTATTCCCGGATCGCGCGCGTCATCACGAATCCGACCGGCAGCGTCGCGTTGGTCGGCTCTTTTCCTGTCGATGTCTTGATGAAGTCCGCTCCCGCCATCATCGCAACCACGCTCGCGCGCGCCACATTCCGCAGCGTCAGCAAATCGCCCGTGCCGAGAATCACCTTGATGTGCGCCGGGCCGCACGCGTTCTTGAACGTGGCGACCTCGTCGTAAAGCTCCCGCCACTTCCCTCCGAAGACGTGTGCGCGCGTGATCACCACGTCGATTTCCTGCGCGCCCGCCTCCACCGAACGGCGGATTTCCGTAACGCGCTCCGTCAGCGGCGACAGCCCGGCCGGAAATCCGGTCGAAACGGCCGCCACGTGAATCCCGCTTCCTGCCAGCGCCTCCAGCGCCGTCTCCACAAACGTGTGATACACGCACACGGCCGCGACTTTGAGGCCCAACTCCTCGATCCGCAGTTTCTGCACAAGGTCCTGCTGGATGGGCTGGCGCGCCTTCGCGCAGAGGCGCCGCACCCGCTCATCGGTGTCATCACCGGATAGTGTCGTCAGGTCCATGCAGGAGATCGCGCGCAGCAGCCACGCCGCCTGCCATTCTTTCTTCACCGTGCGCCGCGCCACGTGGCTCGCCGCACGGCGCTCCACCGCGCTGGTATTGACGCGCACCTCTTTCACCCAGTCAAGATTCAGGGGAACGCCGCGGTTTGGCTGCAGGGGACGCCCCGCGAGAGTCGCAATCGCGGTGTTCTCGGGAGAATTCACGCTCCGCGAAGGATAATTCTCAACCTTCTCCCCGAAGCCGAGCGGCTTTTCGTTTCTTACGGTCATCGAACCTTTTTCACCAAAGGCTGCGCTTCGCCGTGACCTCCTGCAACGGAGGGGCAGAACGTCACTTCAGCGTTTTCGGAACAGATTCGAAGCAATTGTATAGCAGATCAGAAAGCAGGCGAAGGATTCCCTTGCGCCGCGTCTTCGGCTCCGATTGCGGTGGGACAGCGCTCCTCTCGGTTGTTTTCCAGGGCGTGATGAGGGATAACTTAAATACTAAAAAGCCTTGCATCCGATTTGAAATCCATGGGGGAGAAATTGTAAATGCGGTGGTTTGTGACTGCAGGAGCGCCCAGGAATGCGCATTGGGTGATGGTGTATACGAACTTCCGCTACGTCCTGCCCTAAGCGGAAAACGGCGCGGGCCTTACCTTACCGTGGACGCAAGCAATTCCGTCGCCCGAGCTGTCGCCATCCGGGACTGCGACCTTTACTCCATCCCCGCCGACGATATCCAAAATCTTAACGGAAGTTTTCAGGGACCAAGGTAGAGAGAATCTAGACGGTATCCTGACGTTACTGCTGAAGCAAGCGAAAGCCTCGCTCGGTCTCGCCCGGATATAATGTTGACTAGTGCCATTCCAACTTAATGCGCCTACAAATTCGTCAAATAACACGACAATCGCCCCTGGCGGACGGTCAGCTCAGTTACCCGCAATGAGTTGGGACGGCGCTAGCGTCCTCACGGCGCCAGAAATCGTGCTCCACCTGAAACGCTGTGTGCCATTGCCGGCGGACGAGGCCACATGGCTCCGACTGTTCCAATCAGGAAGAGTAATAAGGTAAATGGACACAGCCACCACTCAACCGAGCTCTATCACTTCGCCCCAGGCTGAGGAACATGCGCCGGCCACAACGCTCGTCAATCTGTACCCGGCGTTAGTCTTAGTCAGCGCATTCCTGTTGTTTCAGACGGAGCTGATTCTGGCGAAATACATCCTGCCCTGGTTCGGTGGGGCACCCGCAGCATGGAACACCTGCATGCTGTTCTTTCAAATGGTGCTGTTGGCGGGATACGGCTACAGCGATTGGATGACGCGTCACATCTCGCAGCAACGGCAGGCCAGGCTTCATATGCTGGTGCTGGCAACCGGACTTGCCGCGCTCTTCGTGAGCCTCCTGTGGTGGGGCTCGCCATTGACGCCGGATGTGCGGTGGAAATGGCGTCTGGCCGGAAGTCCTGTAACGCACATCCTCGTTCTGCTCACTGCCACGGTCGGGATCCCATTCTTCTTGCTCTCCACGACCGGCCCGCTGATGCAGCGCTGGTTCCATCAGACGTATCCGGCACGGTCTCCCTACCGGCTCTACGCGATCTCCAACCTGGGATCGATGCTGGGATTGCTGAGCTATCCATTTGCACTGGAGTGGCTGCTGGCCGTGCGAAAACAAGCCTGGGTGTGGACGGTTTTGTACGCTCTTTTCCTCGTCTTGTGCGGTGCTCAGGCGTGGCAATTCGGAAAACATCGGAATAAGCGGGTGGAAGGGGACGCACACGAGAGCAGCAAACGTCCCCCGTGGTATGACTTCGTTTTCTGGGTAGCGCTATCCGCATGTGCTTCGACGATGCTGCTGGCAACGACGAACTTGGTTTGCCAGGACATCGCGGCGATCCCGTTCTTATGGGTGATACCCCTTTGCATTTATTTACTGTCGTTCGCCATCTGCTTTGAGAAGGCACACTGGTACAAGCGGTGGGTGTTCCTGCCGCTGTATCTCGGTACCGTGCCGCTGGTCGTCCGATTTCTCCCGACGGGAGTGGTTGGCGAAGACGTCGTCCGGCAGGTAAGTGGGTACTTTCTGGTTCTGTTCGCGGTTTGTATGATTTGCAACGGAGAATTGGAGCGGCTGAAACCGGCGGCAGAGCGGTTGACCGCGTTCTATCTTTGTATTGCGGCGGGAGGCGCTCTCGGTAGCGCGTTCGTCGTCCTGGTTGCACCCTTTCTGTTTCGAGGATTCTACGAATATCACCTGGCCCTTCTCGGTAGCGGCGTGCTGGTTTTCGCACTGCTCTGTGTCGACGCAGCCACACACAGTGCCGGCCACCCGGACCCCAGGGTTCTCCGGCGCAGGAGGCTTGTGCTCCGGACCACGGCGGCAGCCTGCCTCCTGACTGTCGCCGCTTCGGGAGCCTATCTCCAGTTTCACGCTGAACCGGCAATCAGGCTGCAAGTGCGGAACTTTTTTGGAACCAAGCGGGTATACGACCGGAATAATATCCGCCACCTGCACGATGGGGCCATCGACCACGGTGGACAGTCGCTTGTGCCGTCAGCAAAGTTGACACCGATCACGTATTACACTTCGAGGGGCGCAATCGGTATTTTGCTCAACAACTACCGGCCGCTCTTGCGATACGAACCGGATCGTGCCTTACGGATCGGTGTAATCGGCCTCGGAGTGGGGACACTGGCGGCTTATAATCACGCCGGCGACACGATTCGCTACTATGAGCTCGATCCGCAGATCGTGGATTTATCGGCTGGCCCGGATCCGCTGTTCACCTTTTTGCGCGATTCTCCCGGAACCAAGGAAATTGTCCTGGGCGATGGAAGACTGTCTTTGGAGGCGGAAGCCGCAAGCGGGCAGCTCCAACAGTTCGACATCCTGGTGGTAGACGCATTCAGCGGCGATGCGATCCCCGTTCATTTGCTGACCATCGAGGCCATGCAGCTCTACCAGCGGCATCTTCGCGGGCCGGACTCCATCATCGCCGTGCACATCTCCAACCGCGTCCTGGATCTGACGCCGGTTCTGCTGGGTATCCGCAAAAAACTACAGCTCGGATTTGCGTATTCCGGAAACACCATGAACGGCAGTTGGGTATTCCTCTCTCCGAATCGCGAGCTTCTAAAAAGCCCGGTCTTGCGGACACCGTTCGATTGGTCGGGAGTGGATTCGGTCCTCTGGACGGATGACTACAGCAATCTGCTGAGCGTGCTGAAGCGATGACTCCGTTCCCAAACCTTCTTTGTCAGTTCCTGTGACCCTGCCGCGATCCTCCATGGTTTAGCAAATTACCCGTTCCGCCGCCTGTAGTTCGGAACAAGAGGCTTACATCCGCCATGACGCGCGGAGTCATCGGAAAGACCGCGATAGACCGTCGTTGACTCCTTGTCGTTCATTCGCTCCGCATGGCGCCTTCCGGCACATTCGCCGTTTCCATCCTCCGCGCCAGGCATTTCTCAAGGACCTCGTCGAGTTCCTGCGGCCGGATCGGTTTGGTAAGATAGCCATCCATACCTGCCGCCATGCACCGCTCGTAATCGCCTTTCATGGCGTGGGCGGTCAGGGCAATTACCGATTGGTGGCGTCCGCTGCCTCTCTCTTTCTCCTTATTGCGAAGAACGGTAGTGGCTGTAAGTCCGTCCATCTCGGGCATCTGGATGTCCATGAAGACCAGATCAAAACTCTCTTTATCGAGTACCTGGAGGGCCTCACGACCATTGGCCGCCACCGCAACGCGGTGGCCTCTCTTCTCAAGTAAACGCACGGCTAACCTCTGATTTACCAGGTTGTCTTCCGCAAGCAGCACGCGCAAGACAGTCGCGGGGTCGCGGGCATCATGCAGGGAGTAGCGAGTGATCAGCGGAATCGCGCCTTTCTGCTCTCCCGCCCCGAGCACTCGAGCAATGGCCTCGCGCAATTCCGATTGCCGGATGGGCTTTAACAAGTATGCGGAGATACCAAGCTCACGGCAACGCACTGCATCGCCGCGGTGGCCCGCCGAGGTGAGCATCATGACGATAGCCGTGGACAATTCCGGACTTTGACGGATTCGTTCCACCAGCGTGAAACCATCCATCTTCGGCATGTGCATGTCCAGCAAGATCAGCCCGTACCCTGCTTGTGCCTTGTGGGCCGCGGAGAGTTCCGCTAAGGCCTCTTCCCCACCCTCCACCGGCGTCGACTTCATTTCCCAACGCGTGAGCATTCCTTCGAGTATGCGCCGATTGGTGCGATTGTCGTCGACCACCAGGACCTTCACCCCGCGCAAGATCTCCGGCGGGGCAATCGTGCCCACTTCGACCACCTTCGCGTCTGCTGTTCCAACCCTCAACGTGAAATGGAAGTGAGATCCTTGGCCCACCTCGCTCTCCACCCATATCTTTCCGCCCATTATCTCGATCAGGCGCGTCGAAATGGTCAGCCCCAGGCCTGTTCCGCCGTATTTGCGCGTGGTGGAGCTGTCGGCCTGGGAGAAGGAGTCAAAGATCAATTTCTGGTTCTCTGGGGCGATGCCGATTCCCGTATCCGAGACCTCAAAATGCAGAATGTGATCCTGGCCGTGCTCGCCCTCGGATCGAACTTTTAAGGCCACTTCACCGTGGTGTGTGAATTTGATGCCGTTGCCCACGAGGTTGATGACGATTTGGCGCAGCCGACTGGAATCTGTCCGCACAATCTCCGGCACCTCGGGAGCCACCTCACACAGGAGCTCAAGGCTCTTTTCGTCTGCCCGGAGCGCCAGGGTCTTCATCGTCGTTTCCAAACAATCGCGCAGGTTGAAATTGACCGCCTCCATGTCAATTTTCCCCGCTTCGATCTTGGAGAAGTCGAGAATGTCGTTGATCACCGTGAGCAAGGAATCCGCCGACAGCTTGACCGTCTCCAGATATTCCCGCTGTTCGGGCGTTAGTTCGGTTTCAAGGGCCAGCTCGGTCATCCCCACAACGCCGTTCAACGGCGTGCGGATTTCGTGGCTCATGTTGGCGAGAAACTCGCTCTTGGCGCGGCTGCCCGCCACGGCCGCGTCCTTGGCTCCCTGCAGTTCGCGGTCCCGCTGCTGGATCTGCCCGAGCATATCGTTGAATCCATCAATCAACTGGCCGATCTCATCGTCGCTCTGCTTGACCGCCCGGATGGAATAATCCTTTTCGGTGGAAACTCTTCGCGTGGTTCGCGCAAGATTCCGAATCGGCTCCGAGATGGTGCGTTGGAGCCGAGAAGAGAGCAGGAAAGCTAAGAACAAAGAGCCGAGTGCGACGAGGACAAGCAGCGTCGTGTATCGGTTCAGGCGTTCTTGCATCTCCGAGAGGTCATAGCGGATGTAGACGGTTCCGATCCTCTCCCCAGCGAGCATGATCTTCCGAAACACGATCAATTCGCCGTTTTCGAAATGGCCTCCGTCTTCTTGCACCGGGGGCGGGGAGAAACCGCCTTGCGGGTCGTCCCGCAGATACTTCGCGAACACTTGGGCGTCGTCCGTGTAAATACAGGCTGCGGAAATCTGTTTTTTGGCGCTCAACCCGCCGAGAATTTCCTTCGCCGTGTCCGCGTCCTGGAATGAGAGTGCCGCCGTGCTGTTCGAGCCGATGATTTCCGCCAGGGTGGTCACATCGTTCACCTTCGCGAGCCGGAAGGCATAGAGGTCGTAACGGATGAAGGCGGCACAGGCCAGGAGCAGGGCCAAGCCGCTAACAGTCATAATGATGAACGTCAGCTTGCTGCGGATGGAAAGGGCGCGGAAGAGGCGCATGTCAGCTCTTACCTCCACGCTGATCCTCGGCAACGATGCGGGCCACGGCGAGCATCTTGGCGCTCATCTTCAGGCGAGCGCGGGTGGAGGCTTCCAGGTTGATTTCAAGCTTCACTTTGTTTTTCTCGAGGACAAAACCGATCATCCCGCCGGACTGGGCAAACCCTTCCATCTCACTGACGGTCAGCACACCCGATTCCTTCAGATCCCCGAGAATCTGAGGC
>JBGQHF010000106.1:0-11094 GCA_041497835.1 Terriglobia bacterium | reverse complement strand
TAGGGTATGAACTTATTCGTTGTGCGTCACGGAATTGCCATTGACCGGAATGCGCCGAAGTGTCCGCCGGACCCGGACCGGTTCTTGACCGAAGAAGGCATCCAGAAAACGAAGCAAGTGGCAAAGGGAGTCGCGCAGCTGTGTGCTGCCGCGGAGCTGATGCTTTCCAGCCCTTACGTGCGTGCCATGCAGACCGCTGAGATTTTCGCGGCCGAGCTGGGATATCCAGAGCATAAAATCCGCCCGTCCGAGGCGCTCTTGCCGGGCGCGGACCCGCTGCTTCTTTTCCGCGAACTGGGCCGTGAAAAACTCTCGGCGTCCCTGTTCATTTTCGGACATGCGCCGCAACTGGATGAAGTGATCGCCTACGCCATCGGATCGAAGCATATCGTAACGGAGTTGAAGAAGGCGGGAGTGGCGCAGATCGGGCTGAAGCGGATTTCTCCGCCCGCGGGAATTCTTCTGTGGGTTTGTCCGGCGAAGGTGTTGCGGCGTTCAGGGAAGTAGACGGGCTCAACCGCGGGCTGCAGCTTCGTCCAGGAGAACGAGAGATTCCTCGACTTCGTGCCGATGAAAACCATCGGCCTCCGCTCGGAATGACACCACATGGATTTGACCCACTCCGGATTTGTGAAATGAAGCTTAGTCAGAGGCGGCTGCAATCTCGGTCAGTTCGTTTTCGGTTTCTCGGGCGAGGGGCACGACTTTCTCGAGGGGCTCGACGATCAAGCTTCGGTGCAGGGCCAACTCCAGGAGATGCTTGCCGGCGGCAAGGCGCTCGGCATGTTCGAGGTTGTTGACCCAGCCGGGGACCGTGAGAACGATCAAGTCTTCCGAAGCCTCCGCGCGAAGACCCGTGGCGTGCTCGACGCCGCAGCGGCCAAGCGCGCGCGCCAGGCGAAGGATTCCCGCAAGCAGTTGGACAAGGTGCCTGCGATCCTCGGGGAGCGCGGCGAAGTCTGCGTGTTTGGGCTTGGGCTCTGCGCCGCGGTGGTAGCGGATGGCCCAGACAAGAAGCTCCCATTCGGTGGCGCTCCATCCGGGAGGAACGCCCAGGCGGAGCAACACGGACCGCGCAACCTTTTGCTGCGGCTTGCGATCCTGATAGCTTCCGATACCCTGGAGGAGGAGCGCCGCGCGGAAGATGCGACGTGCGGCCGGGTCGCGGAGCTGTGGGGTAGCGCGTGCGCCGGTCAGCGCGTCAAACAGCCGCAGGGCGAGGCGCGAAAGTCTTGCGGTGCGGCGGGGGCGCGAATCGAGAGCCCGCGCCGTGGCACGCAAGCGGGCGAACGCGGCAGCCCCGACGCGTGCGCCCCGAGGCAGCCCGGCGCGCCAGACATGCCATAGCCCGTTCTGGCCGAGCGTGAGCTGGCGGTAGGTTTGGATGCGCTCATTTCGCTCGCGCTCGAGAGCCTGACGGAGTGCCTCGATGGATGCCAACGGCAGGTTTGCCGATTCGTCCCTGAGGAGCGAAGCGAGCACGTCGAGGTCATGCAGATCCCCGAGGACGTCTTGCACGCGCTTGAGACCGTCCTCCCAGGCCGCGTGCTGCCGCGGCAGGAGGTTTTCGACGGCATAGCGGAAGCGCTTCAAGCCGATTCGCAACTGATGCCAGGGCCTGGGTTTTTTGGTGCGCAGGGCGCGGGCATGCAATTCGTGCGCTTCTTCGAATCTCTCGAGTACCAGGCACTCCGCCGCTAGTCCGCCGGGAGGCACGATACGGACGCGCTGGCGAAGAATGTTTTCCACCCGCTTCCATTTTTCCTCGTCAAACTTATCGGCAGTCCGATGAGCGGCACTCTGTCCCGCAATCGCGCGCTTCTGAAGCATCTCGAGAAGATGCGTACGAACTGAATCTCCCTCTGGGGTCAGGCGCTCCAGCCAATCGTGGAGGACGTGAGCATCGCGCAAACTCCCGAGCCCGCGAAACAGCTTTCGGGGCAGCTTGCGCAATTGACGCCAGGCGGGGTTGGGATCGACTTCCAGCATGACGGCAGCCAGCGAACGGCAGCGGCGAATCGCGACGCGCAGGTCGTGGACGGAATCTTCAAGGCGGTCATCCGAGGTGTTGCGCAGGCAGTCCAATTCCTTGCGGACGCGCGCCATCCAGTAGGTGAAACCGCGATGCTGTGGCCGGGCGGACCCCGGAAGGGTGGTAACACTTGCCATGGCAGTCCCTGAGGAAAGGGAGCTATAGCTTAGTCCCTCGGGCAAGCCGCGTCCAGTGGCCGGCACGGGCTAAAAGGTCCGGGAACATCCAGCAGAAAAGAAGACCGGCCAGAACGGTCAGTGCGGCGGCGACAAGGAAAACGTGGCCAGGGTCCGGATGACCGAGGCGGAGCATGACGTACTGAGCCACCGGTTGCAGGGCAATTCCGACAAAAGAAAGGAGATTAGCGGCAGCTATGGTTCGGCCTTTTTCCCCTGGGCTGGGACGTGCCTGGATCAGGGCACTGACCGGGACGGCATAGAAGCCGCCACAGACCCCGAGAGCCACCAAGAGGATCAACACGGTCAAGAAATGGAGGTTTGGCCAAGCCAAGGCCAGGGCGAGGAGAGCGAGTCCCGCCATCGCAGGGAGGATCATGCCATGCTCGATCTTGCCGCGCGAGGCGAAGCCAGCAATGAAGCTGCCCAATCCGATGCCCAGGCTCAGGCCGGCGAGCAGATAACTACTGTGAGCTTCGTCCACACGGAGGATGTCCGTGGCGTACAGAACGATGTTGAGAAGGAGCAGCGAGGCGAGAAACCAAAAGTACGTGTTGGCGACGACGGCGAACCAAAGAAAGGCGTCGCGCCGCATCCGGGAGACTTCGCGGAGAAGATCCGCAGGCCAGTTCCAGGAGAAGCGGCGAGACGCATCAGCGGCCGGAAGTCGCGTGATTCCAAGGCTAGTAAGGATACCCAGCGCCGAGAGCGTCAGAAAGACGGCTCCGGACCAGACCTGCCGTCCGGCGAAGTGTATCGCCAGGAGACCGCCGGCGAGCGTTCCCGTGATGGCGGCAAGAAAGGTGCCCAGCTCGATAATCCCGTTGCCCCAGGACAGACGGTGATACGGAAGCAGCTCGGGGAGGATGCCGTACTTCGTGGGCCCGAAGATAGCGGCTTGGGAGGAGACCAGGAAGAGGGCTCCAGCCGCCAGGACGAGTTGGTTTGTGGCCAGGGCATAGGCGGCCAGTCCCATGACGGCGAACTCGAAGGTTTTTGTCACGCAAGTGACGCTGCGCTTGCTGTAGCGGTCCGCAAAGTAGCCGCCGGGAATCGAGAAGAGGATGAAGGGGACGGAGAAAAGAAGCGGCACGACGAGGACGAACAGGAAGTCGCGGCGTTGCGGGGGGAGGCCCGCGCCGAGGACAAGGAAGCCGACGAGCCAACGGAGCGCGTTGTCGCTGAAGGCGCCCTGGAATTGGGTGACGATGAGCATCCAGAAGCCTAAGGGGGAGGGACGGGAAGCTTCGGCGTGAGCCGCAATGGCACCGGAGTCGTTCATGGGGTGGGCGGAGTGTAATTTGAGAGTGGAGTGGGAGACAAGGCTGTTTAGGGTCGCCAGTTGAGAGTTTTCGCTTCCCAGCGGTATTTCAACACGAGCGCACGAAAGAGCGCGGAGTCCAGGCCGCGGCTTGAGCGGGCGCCGGACGCGTGCTATGTTCAGATACGAAAGGCCGGAGTGGCGGAATGGCAGACGCGGCGGACTCAAAATCCGTTGGCCGCAAGGCCGTGTGGGTTCGACTCCCTCCTCCGGCACCAATCCCTCCTCCAATCCATTGCGAGCTTGCCTATTTGGGGTGCCCGGAGAAATGGCGGCCGCGTCATACATGACGGCGGACATCACCCAGAAAGTGCATCTTGCGACGCAGTGGGGCCATCTTCCTTGGGGCGGCGCGCATCGAAGGGCATAGAATGGAAAGAGCGCCCCAGACAGCGCGGTAAGTGCATGCCGCGCGGGCGAGCTTAACGTCTCCCTGCGAAGATGGGAGAGGAGGGAACGATGAAGGGAATTGCCAAGATTTGCGCCGCCGTGGCTCTAGCCCTGCTTTTCGCAGGCGCAGCCGCGGCCGACACTCTGGAATTGAAGGACGGACGCGTACTGCACGGGAGGTATTTGGGCGGAACGCAGGCCCAACTGCGGTTTGAAGTGAATGGGCAGCTGGAATCGTTTTCTGTGAACGAGATTGTTGCGCTGACGTTTACGAACAACTACGGCGGAGCGGCGGCACTGGCGCCGGCGCCGGCGGCCCCGGCCCCTCGATATGATGCGCCGTCGTCCGGCGGTCGCATGATCACCATCCCCGCGGGCACGCCGATACTTGTGCGGATGATAGACGGGGTGGATTCCTCGAAAAATCACGTGGGTGATATTTTTCACGCGAGCTTGGAGACCGATCTCGTCGTCCATGACGCGATCGTTGCGCGCAAGGGCACGGACGTTTACGGACGCCTGGCGGAAGCGAAGGAAGCGGGACACATCTCCGGTTCTTCGGAGCTGAAGCTGGAGCTGACGCGCATCGTGTTGGATAGCCGCGACTATCCGGTGGTGAGCGGCGAATACGAATTGAAGGGACAGGGCCGCGGGTCGAACACGGCCAAGAAGGTCGGCGGCGGCGCCGTAGCGGGAGCGATCATCGGCGCGATTGCGGGCGGCGGCAAGGGAGCCGCGATCGGCGCGGGGGTGGGGTCGGCGGCGGGCGCGGGAGTGCAGGTGTTTACGCGCGGCAAGCAGGTGAAGGTGCCGAGCGAAACGCTGCTGGAGTTCCGTCTGCTTCAGCCGGTGTCCGTGCAACCAGCGGCGAAATCCGCCCGCTAATCGTTCGACAGTTCGAAAGGTTTGGAAGACCGGGCCAACGTTTGTGCACCGTTCGCCCGGTTTCTTTGTTTGCGAGTGCCGTTCCAACTTGGTGCGCCTGCAAGTTCGTCAAATCACACGACGATCGCCCCTGACGGACGGTCGGCTCTGGTTACCTGCGATAAGCTTGAATGGCACTCGGGGACTCGGCGCGGGAAGGGCGTTACCTAGTACGTGTCGCTCCTTGGAAGTTTCCTCTTGCGGCGGGCACCTGTTGCTAAGTATGCTACCCCCTTCACGTGGGGGATAACATGCCGAAAGAAAAACCGAGAGTAAATATCGGGGAAGTGATCCGGACGTATCGGGGCCAGCGGGGGCTGTCGCAGGGAGACATCGAGCGGCGCACCGGGCTGCTGCGATGCTACTTGTCCCGCGTGGAGAATGGTCACACCGTGCCGTCCCTGGAGACGCTGGCGAAGATTGCCGAAGCGATGGACATCAGTCTGGCGGACTTTTTTCCGGGGACGGAAACGCCGCGCGACCGGGAAACACAGAAGATGCTGGGCGAGCTCTCACAAGATGAAATTCGATTCCTGGTTGAGATCAAAAGATATACGACGACGCTCTCCGATGGAGACAAGCGGCTGGTGCTGGCAATGATCCGCAAGATGGCGAGCCTGATACCGGCACCGGCAAGGAAGCCAGTCTCCCGGCGCCCCGCGGTCTAGAGCCCACATGCAGTGAACTAAACCGAGGAGAGATTTTCAGCCGGCGCGGTCGCTGACCGCGGAGGCGGGTTGTTCGAGGTTGAGCACGCTGGCGATGAACTCGCTGACCGTTATCCCAAGCTGGCCCCACAGGCGGCGTTTGATGCTGCTGTAATCCTGCGCGCCGCTGAAGAGATCGCTCATCAACTGGCGGAAGACCGGGCTGCGGCGCATGAACTGGACCATTCGTGTGGTGACGGCGCGGCCGAGAAACGATCCGCGGTAAAAGCGGCGAACGATGCGCGCGGCAAATTCGAGCTCTGCGGAGAATGACGCCTTCACCCGCGCCGGATACTTTTCGGGAGCGCCCTCGGCAAGCGAACGGCCCAGAAGTTCGCCGGAGCGCATGGCGTAGAAAAGCCCTTCGCCAGTCAGCGGATCCACCCAAGCGGCCGCATCTCCAACCAAAGCCCAGTTCTTGCCGACCACCGGGCGTTTCGAGAGAGTCTGCTCCCGCGGAGACGGCAAGACATGGCTGTAGAAGCGGGCGCCTTCGGTGGAGATGCTTTCGCGGCGGACAAATTCGCTTAGATGGTTCCGCAACTCGGCGCTGGTATGTGCGGCCATGCTTCCACAAATGCCAACTGACAAATGGTCGCTGCGCGGGAAAGACCAGATGTAGCCCTCGAAGTCGCGGAGGAATTTCACCTGGATGGTGTCTTTGGAATCGGGCACGAAATAGCCCTGGGTCATCTCCAGTTCGGTGCGTTCGAGCGGGCGGGAGCCCGGAACGAAACGGCTGCGGGCGCCTCCCGCAAGAACGAGAAAGTCCGCGGTGCGCCAGTCGCCGTCGGCGCAGTAGCGCGGGCGGTCCGGATCGGTGTCGATCTCCGTAACATGGGAATGGAGGACCCGGCAGCCGCTATCGGTGGCGCGGTCGAGGAGCAGTCCGTTGAGGACGGTGCGCGAGTAAATCACGATGGGGTGCGTCATATCCAGGCGTGCCCGCTGGTCGTCGCTGCTGATGAGCTCGACGGTGTAAACAAATTTCTTGGGGTGGGAGTTTTCGGTTAGGAAGGGATAGGCCTGAACGGCCTTGTGGGTGAGACCGCCGCCGCAGGGTTTTTCCCAGGCCAGATGCTCGTCCAGGATGGTGACGCGGTGGCCGGCGCGCGCGAGCTGCTCGCCGCACATGGCCCCGGCCGGCCCGCCTCCCACGATCGCGATATCCGCCATGCAGTGCCTCGATGCCGCCACGTTCCGTCCGCTTGGGGAAGCGGAACCGCTCACGTGAGGGGAAAAACGAGCAAACAGAATACGCCGGAAAGTATAGCACCGAAGAGAGCAGTGCCGGCGGCGGAACGAGATTCTGCTCGGAATAAGTCCATACCCAAGCGGTTTAGAAAACTGAATACGGCGAAGTACGGCACCATCAGGACCACGAGGACCTGGCCGCTGTGAAGAAAGAAGAAGGCAGCGGCGACCGCGAGCCAGGCAACAAAGCGAAAAGCGAGTGCCTGGGCGAGCCGGCGGAGGCGGCTTGTCCGGCCCGGCGCAAGGAGCAGAACCTCTTCGGCCGCGCAGCAGGGAAACAGGGCGATCACAAGGAGCGGCAGGCGCCAGAGGCGTTCCCAGCCGAAAAATACCGTCGTAATGGTGAAGCGCAGCCAGGCGGAGAAGAGCACACTGACGAAGAGACCGAGAGCTAGTCCGACTGCGGCCAAGAGGAGGGTATGGTGCTGTCGAAGAAGAGGACGCACCCGGCGGGCGTGGAGAAGCAGCAGGATGACTCCGACGAGAAAAAGAAAGCTGGCGAAGTAGTTTCCGTTGTACAAGCCGAGAAATTGAAACGGAACCCCGAGGCGGAGAAGGCCAACGGCGAGAGAAGAGGCGCCACCGGCTTCGAGAAGTATTCGCCACAAGGGAATCGGAGGACTTGAATCCACCTCGGAAGACTGAGCGGTAGCGCGGGGAATCGCGCCCAAGAGCGGCCCAACGAGGAGAAGCAGGCCGAGCAGTCCGGCCAGAAAACCAAGATTGGAGATTCTGTTCGGCTTCGCGGCGTTGGAGAGATTGAGTGTGCGCGCAGCCCAATCGAGCGCAAAGTGGAGGGCGTGTGCATCCAGTAGGAGACTCGCGTGGGTCGCTCCCGGGACGAGTCTATATGCGATGGTGGGGTCGGCGCTCGGAGGTACGAGCAGGGCGATTGCTCGGCGCGTCGAGCCTGGTTCGAGTCCCCCGTTGAGGATCAGCGAATTGGACGGGAGCCTTTCGGGCGGGCCATAGAGCAGCATTTCCGGTGAGATGCCCGTGGCGGAGAGCATGGGAGCAGGCGAGACGGCGATCACGCCGGCAACGGATCTTCGGGCGGCGATGCGCAGGGCGATCGCGCCCCCCAGAGAATGGCCCGCAAGAATCGTGCGGGCGGGATCGAGCTCTGCGCGGGCCATCATTCCCGCGAGGAGTGCTTCGCTGCACGTTTCGGCGCGCAGCGGGGAAAAAGGGCCGGGGGAGCCGCCGTGGCCCGGAAGATCGGGCACAATCACGCGCAAGTCCATGTCCACAAAGCCGCGCGTGTAGTAGTCCATTATTTTTTCACTGGCGGCCAGTCCATGAACGAGGAAGACGCTGCCCTTGGCTGGGAGGTTGCGTGGTTCGAATGTGTGGACGGAAAGAGTGCAGCCACCGGACCGAATGGTTTGTTCGCGGTCCGGAATAGAATTGCGCGCAATGACAACGAACCCTGCGGCAAGAAGCAGCAGCCCCGCCGAGAGTTGCAAAGCGGTGCGGAGTCTCACCTGCCGCCCCTGCGGCCCCGTTGCGCGCATGTTACGATGGCAGCGAGATGACCGCCGGAACTCGCCGGCGACGCCAGGGGGCCGGAACTATTCATGAGCGCGAACATTCTCACGGTTGAAGAGGCGATTGTGCGTTTTGGACGAGCGAAACGCAATGGCCGCCTGGTGTTCACCAACGGCTGCTTCGATCTGCTTCATCCCGGCCACATCCGCACGCTGGAGCAGGCGCGCTCTTTCGGAGATGCCCTCGTTGTGGGGATCAACAGCGATGCGAGTGCGCGGCGATTGAAGGGGCCGGGCCGCCCCGTGATCCCCTCACAAGAACGCGCTGAAATCCTGGCAGCGCTCGGATGCGTCGACGCCGTCGTCGTCTTCGACCAGGACACGCCGCAAACGTCAATCGCGAAATTGTTGCCGGACGTGCTCGTCAAAGGTACGGACTGGGCGGATGACCAGATCGCCGGCCGGGCGGAGGTCGAAGCCGCCGGCGGAAGAGTTGAACGAATCCCCGTGCAACCCGGCTACTCCACGACTGAAATCCTACGGAAAGTGCGCGACGGCGGCGATTCTGCCTCGCAACCCCGAACCAGTTCGCGATGATTCTCCCCACAGTCCGTGAGCGTCTCGAAGCCGTGTTGCATCAACCGGCGCTGGAGGGAGCGCTTGGGGCGCTGCGCGCGGGAGCGGGTATCGCGGGAATCGCCGGTCTGCAGGATGTGGCGAAAGCCCTTGTAGCCGCCCATGTGGCGCGCGAGTTACGCCGGCCTGCGTTTGTTGTCGTTGAGTCCAATGATCGCGCGGAGGAACTCGCGGAAACAATCCGTTTCTTCGCCACGGTCTTCGGCGGCAGCGGGCAGAGCGTTGCGATGCTCCCGGCATTCGACGTGGACCCGTGGCAGGAAGGGCCGCCGCATCCGGACATTCTGGAGCGGCGCGCGGCGACGCTCTACCGTCTGGCGGGTGGTGAACTTTCTCTGGTGCTGGTGCCGCTGGGGGCCGCGCTGTGGCGCTATCAGGGGACGGCCGCGTACCGCGCGTTGGGGAGAACACTGGAGACCGATCAAGAGATGGCGCTCGAAGACCTTGTCGAGCATCTGGCGGCAGTCGGCTACGCGCGCACCGAAATGGTCGAGCTGCCGGGTCAGTTCGCCGTGCGGGGCGGAATCCTGGACGTGTTTTCCCCCGAATCGGCGCGGCCCGTGCGCATCGAGTTGCTGGGCGATACGGTGGAATCGGTGCGCGAGTTCGATCCGCGAACGCAGCGCTCTGTCGCGCCGGTCGTGCGAACGACGCTGCTTCCGCTTACAGAACTGACGACTCCGCGTTCCCCGGAGCAAGAGACAGTGACTTGTTTCGGCATTCCCGTAAATGCCCGGGCGCGGGGAGAGGCGATGGTTTTCGATCTCTCGCCGCAATCCCTGCGTCCCCTCGTCTTTCTGGATGAACCGGAGATTCTGCGCGATGTGGCGGCAAGGCTGTCACGCACCGCGACGGAATTCTACGAAAAACACGGCCCGGCAAATGCGCCGGCTCCCTCCCATTTCTTTTGGGACGACGAGGAGTGGCGGGTGCAACTTTCGGCGCAAACGCAGGTATCGCTCGAGCAACTCGCCCTTGCTTCGGGCCTGGCCAATCGTTTCGAACTGTCTTCCCGTCCGTGTGCGAAATTTCACGGCGACGTGGCGGGATGCATGGGGGAAGTGAAGGCGCATCTCGCCGCCGGCGGCTCCGCGTTCTTGACGGCCGCCAGCACGGGGGAATGGGAACGGCTTGCGGACATCTGCCGGGAATACGACGTTCCGTATGTGCTGGGAGAAACGAATCCGGCTTCCTTGGAAATATCGGCCGAGGGCTCGTTCGAATCCGCGTCGCTCGTTCTGGTCCGCGCACCGTTCGGCGCGGGCGTGTCCTTTCCGGAATCCCGGCTGACACTGTACGGGAATACGGACCTGTTCGAGGTCGCACCCGCCCAGGAGCGCCCTCGCCGGAAGAGCGGCACTGCCGGCTTTCTAAGTGATTTTTCGGAGTTGAAGTCCGGAGACTACGTCGTCCACGTGGATCACGGCATCGGTCGATTCGAGGGATTGCGGCTGATCGAATCGGGCGGGCGCGGCGGAGAATTCATGCTGCTGCAGTACGCGGAAGACGCGCGGCTGTATGTGCCGCTCGAGCGCATGGACCTGGTGCAGAGCTACCGGAGCATGGAAGGGGCCAAGCCGGCTCTGGACAAGCTTGGCGGCACGGCGTGGACGGCCCGCAAGACGCGCGTGAGGAAATCGCTCGAAGAGATGGCGGATCGCCTTCTGGAGCTGTACGCCAAGCGAAAAACAGCGGCGGGATTTGCGTTTTCCGCGGACACGCCCTGGCAGCGCGAATTCGAGGACGCCTTTGAGTTTGAGGAGACCGTGGACCAGGACGCGGCCATCGCGGACGTCAAGCGCGACATGGAACGCGCGGCGCCGATGGACCGGCTTCTCTGCGGCGACGTGGGATACGGCAAGACGGAAGTGGCGATGCGCGCAGCGTTCAAAGCGATCACGGACGGGAAACAGGTGGCCGTGCTGGCCCCCACGACCGTGCTCGTCTTTCAGCACGGCGAGACGTTCAAGCGCCGCTTTGCTGCGTTCCCGGCGAATATCGAGATGCTCAGCAGGTTCCGAAGCAAGGCGGAGCAAAAGGCTGTGTTGACGGCGCTGGAATCGGGCCAGGTGGACATTGTCATCGGCACGCACCGGCTGCTTTCCAAAGACGTGAAGTTCCACGATCTTGGCTTGCTGATCGTTGACGAAGAGCAGCGCTTCGGAGT
>JBGQHF010000105.1:0-11398 GCA_041497835.1 Terriglobia bacterium | reverse complement strand
CGCCGAAGTTGCAGCAGGGCTGACTCCACGCCGCCACGGTGAAACCCTGCTGCGCGAGATAATCGAACCAGTTCAGCGGATCCACATCGAGCTTGTCCGATGTTCCGGCCTTGTAGAGTCCCGCGTTGGGAGCTGAGTGCTCGCCTAGGTTTACTTGCGCAGGTGTGTGCGAATGGTCGTAGTTGTATCCCGCGCTCGAAGGTTTGGTCCAAGACTCGGCGCTCTGGTGCAGGCCGTGAACCAGAAGGATTGCCGGCCGCGAGGAATTCGCGCTCTTGCAGATGACGCCGCCGTATTGCGACAGCCAAGACTGATGACAACTGGGCCGCGGAATACCCTTGATCGGGGTAAGGGTGGAAGATGGCCGCGCCGGAACAACTCGTGCGGGCTGAGGACCCTGAATGATCGAGCAGCAAACGGTCTTTCCGTCGAGTGAGACTTGCTGAGTCACGAAGTTCGCGTAGACTGCTTGTCCAATTTTCAGATTGGAGACCAACTTCGCATCGTTGGCGCGAAATTCGAAGGTCTGGCCGTTAGCGTCAATTTTGGCTGCGACGATTGCAGTGCGGACGTCAATCCCCGTGATTGAACAGCAGGGTCCCTGCTGAGTCCGAGCGACCGGAGCCAGCAGTAGCGCCGTCAGTATGCTAGCGGCCGCAAGCACGCAGCGTTTCATCAATCACCTCGAAATGGACGGCACGAATTCATCGGCGGATGTTTGGGTTTCCCGCCGCGACGCGTGCGCTGGAAGCCTCCGTATGGATCGGCTTCTTCTTGTCGTTGCCGTACTGACTAGCCAGTGCTTTGTTCAGAAGTCCGCCCCATTCCACCCCGATGGAGATCTTCTCCACGGTGTGCTTCTGACCGGTAATCGGATCTTTCCATTCAAACTTGATTTCCCACGCCTTGCCATGGAACAAGATGTGTTCGAAGTCGTAGCCTCGGCTCGCCGCTTGGGGGAGAGGCAAGTTTCCTCTGGTCCAGTAATGCATGAATACCAGGGGACTGAGCAGCACGTAGTAGTTCAATTCCTTGGAACCATTGGACGCCTTCGCGCCTAAACCAGACCAGGTCTGATTGAATTGAGAGCCCCAGCAACTGACCATGTAAACTGTGTTCAGATTCATCGCTTTGCCATTATTGATCTGTCCGAGCAGCTGCTTTGTGACCCAATTGTTCGGCGTATTCTTGGCGAAAATCAGCGCGTCATCGGAGCAAGGTGCGTTGTTCAGTGCAGGGTCGGTTGCACTGCTATCCCCACATCCGTGGACGTCCAGCAAGACGTCAATCGTGAAGCCCTGCTGGTTCAACGCTTCTAGGGTGCTCTTGAAATTGTCGTAGGTCGCCGTCCGGTCCGTCAGCACCACGACTCTTTCGTAGTAGGGAGCGGCCATGTCCCGAAAGCAGGCGGCGTAGGCCGGCTCGCCGTAGCGGTCGAGGAACACCTGTCCCGGCTGCGGCCCGGAAACGAGACTCTGGGATAAGACGCTCAACGCGTCCGTGAGGCAGGTGTGGGCCGAGCCGCCACCGATGGTGGCTTGTTCCGCCTTGACGGCGTCACTCAACATCGCTTTGAAACCATTCCGTATGGCTTTCAGTAGATCGTCGCGTACTTCCTTGACCTCCTTGGCGATGGTTTTTAGTTCCGAGGGAACGTTGAGTCCGAGGTCATCTAAGCCGAGATCAAGTACCGCTTTTGTCGCTTTGAAAAAGTCCGCGCGCTTTGCGCTGTAGGTTTGCGCCTGGTCTTCCTCCACGACGATAACGATCGCCTTCTTATTCGCGGGCGGCGATTGTGAAGAGGTGGTCGCGCCCGTAGGCCGGCCGATCGCACCGGGCAGCGTGGGAGCGGTGACCGGACGTACGATCGTCCCTGCGATGGTCTTGCCGTCCAGCGAAACCTGTTGTGTCGTGAAGTTGGCGTAAACGAGTTGGCCAACCTTGAGGGAAGGAACCAACTTCGAATCGTTGACGCGAAATTCAAACGTCTTTCCCGTGGCATTGACCTTGGCCGTCACCGTGGCCGTGCGCGCGCCAATCGCCGTGATTGAACAGCAAGCTGGCTGCTGGCCTCTCGCCCTTGGTGCCAGCACCGCAAGGATCACGAGGGCAACTCCGAACACGAGCACATACTTTGCGTTTTTCATCACTTTGTACCTCCAAGAAACGGATAAGAATTTCTCGGCTCACAAAAATGCCACCCGACTAACTCTTTCCGCGCGGCGGCGATCAGTGCCCGGTCGCGGGCTCAAACTTCTCCAGGGTGAGCACGGTGTGCGACAGCATGTGTCCTGCGACCGAAGCAGTCGTGTCCTGCTTGACGAAGCCGACACCCGGCGCGAACCATCGCGTCTGCCGGACCTTCAGCGGCTCGCCCTCGGTCACAAAGGTGGTTTCAATCTCCACGGGCACTGCCTTGTAAGTGCCCGCCGGAGCGATTACTTCCTGCGTGGCGCCCACGGTCGTTCGCGAACTCACCGGAGCCGTGGACTGTTTCCAATCCCAGCTTTCGCCGGGACGCAGAGTGGCACTCAGTAGCTTCTGCGGCGGGCTCATGAGCACTTCCTGGCTTTGTTCGGAATCGATCGTCTTGCGCAGAAGCAAACCCTCCGGCGCAACTCGCAGCCACTCCGTCAGCCAGAGCCGCCCCGATCGTCGCGACTCAACTCGCACATACGAAACGCCCCCAATCTGGTCGGAACCCAACGCCTCGGAGACCATCTTCGTGTCGAGCACGCTGCCATGCGCAAGCTTGGCGTCTTCCTCGCCGAAGTGAACTCCTGCACCAAGCTCCTGGCGCATGTGATAGGTCCAGCGCGTTTTCCATGTCAGCGGATAATCGAGCGAAGCAGGCGGCGCGGCAAATACCGGGGGCAGGAGCAGAACTGCCGCTGCAGCGGGCAAGACTCTCAGGTTGCATTGTCCGATCACAGTGTCTCCTGTCCGATGCATCGCGGGCACTCAGTACGGCCGCTTCGCCCGGATTCAGCGAACCATCGCGGCATTATTTCGGCCTTTGAAATGCCATCCGCACCATCTGCACGAGGCTTGTTACTTTCGTTTGTACGTCCACCATCGCTGCCGTCGCCGATTGCGGATCCTTGACGTTTTTGAGAGCGAGGAAGGACTGCTGCAGGCCCTGAACCTGCGCCGGCATCTGCGTGGCCATCTGGAAGCCTGCGAGCAGGAGGTTCAGGTTGCGGTACTTTGTCGCGAACTTCGGCACCTCCGCCGTGACGGAACTCAGCGTCGTCTGTGCCTGCCCCACATCCTGTGAAAATCCGCTCGCGCCGCTCGCTGCCGCCGCGCTGGGATTGGCGTTCTGTGCCGATCCGCCGGCAGAGGCGTCTGTCGTTGCAGTCGAGGCGTTCGAGTCGGTGCTCTGCGGAGACCCGCTGCCGGCCGGACTCGCGGCTGTGTTCTGGGTAAACCCTCCTCCCGCGGCTCCACTTGGTGTGGCGGTCGCATCGGGCGCCGCCGTGTTGATCGGAGGGAGCCCCGCTTCCGCGGAGATCTTGTTCACCTGCGCCACGAGCTTCTGGACGTAGATATCGAGAGGCGAATCAATCCCGGAAAGGAGTGGGGCGGGAATCATTCCCTTCGCGGCGTAGTCTTGAGTAACGATCCTGTAGCGGTAGATCATTCCGTGATCGCCAACGATGTAGCCACGGTCGCGGCGCGGCAGGCTGAACGTCTCGACGTGTGCGGGAAACGGGTATTCGCGGGAATTCCACCGGTTGCCGCCGTCGGTGGTGAAGCTGACCTTGTTATAGTGAAGTGACCAGCCGACTTCGGGATCGGCAAATTGCAAGCGGTCGCCCGGCGATGCTGCCATCCCTGTCCACGTTTGGCCTCCGTCCGTGGTCTTGAAGAGCTGCCCGGTGTCCGGGGCGCCGACACGCACGTAGCCGGTATTCTCGTCAATGAAGAAGGCGTCTTGCGTGTCATTCGTGACTTCATTGGAAGTGAGGGCCCATGTAGCCCCTCCATCTGTGGTCTTTCCAAGAACCACGATGCGCACCACTGGGCCACTGCCACCTCGCGCCACGCTAAAACCAGTCGCGTAGCCAAGTGAGGGGGTCACAAACTGCACCCGCATCCAGGTACAGTTAACTCTTCGCGCGAGCCCTTCCACCTGGACGCTGACCTCGCATTGGTTGACCTGTGTCCATCGCCGCCCGCCGTCGGTGGTTAGCAGTAGCCGCCCGCCATCGACGGCGACGCCGTTAATCTCCGAGGTAAACATGTAGTCTTTGGCGTGTTCGGCAATCGTACCGCTCAGGATCCAGTTCTTGCCGTCGCGCGTGTGCAGCAGCCGGCCGGCGCTCCCCGTGTGCTGCACTGCCCAGCCGTGCGTCGCATCAAGAAACCGGAATTGGCTGATGGCGCGTTCGCTCGACTGCGGATCGCCGTATTGCACCTCCCAGTGATCCCCGCTGTCCCTGGTATGGATGATCATCCCGCCGGCCATCTCCGTCGTGCCGCCGCCGACCCAGCCTTCCTCCCCCGTCGCGAAGAAAGCGTCCAGCCACTTCACGTCCTCCGGATAGCTGACCGGCTCCCAGATGCCCTTGTACTTGACCTGTGACTGTTGCGTCGCTGCCCCCGCCGCGGCAGTGATGGGCGCCGGCTTCTCACGCGGACCGGTTTTCGGGGGGGTGCGCTGCGGAGCGGCGCTCGCGCTCACCACGAGCAGCGTTCCCGCGAACACGGGGGCAAACCAGCGCAACGCTGTGCGCGCTTTCCTTACGAACGCCATGCTGTCCTCCTTGTTGCTTTCAATATCCATCTCCCGCCGAAATCCCTTCGGAACCCTTGCTGCAATGCCTCCCGCGCGTCCGAGCCGATCACTTCTTCTCGTTGGGCACGCGGACATACCGGCAAACGCCTTTCGGACCCGGGAAGAGATAACCGCGGTACCCCGGCACGTCATCCCGCGCGGGGCACTCGGCGAAGGCGGCCTCCAAAGGCGCACCGGACGGACTTGGCTTCGCTTTCTTCGCGTGCTCTTCCAGGTGCAGGTCATACTTCTTCGCAAACGCACGGAGATCGGTCTCGAGGGAGGTCCACTTCACATTGTCCGGCTGGCGGCGCTGCGCGATGAGGGCACTCCATCGCTGCTCGAGTGCCTTCCAGTCTCCCGCCTGCTGCGTCGCCCTGGCGCCGTCGCCGCCGGTGACGGGGATTCCCGCCGCAAGACAAAAGAGGACAAGCAGAAGGGCGCTCATCGCAGGTACTCCCCGCAGCACCGCTTTGGTAAGCGGCTGAACCCCTTTTCTCGCCAAGAATCCTTCCATCGGAGCGGCTTCCTTTTCGGTACTGGGCTCGCTGGCGGACTCACCCTCAAAGCCGCGCAGCCTTGGTGACGGCGGCCAGACTAGTGGATCGCTTCAGGGGAGTCTTGAAACGAGCCTGAAATTCTGTTCAAATCAGCCTGACATTCCCCGCGATTTGCCTTCCGAGGAGTTTGTGGGAGCCCAGGGTTCAGCCCGGACTGTGTATTCGTTTGGCCCGTTCCGGTTCGACGCGGGAGATCGCGTGCTCCGGCGTGACGGCGTCGAGTTGCCCTTGACGTTGAAGGCCGCGGAGACCCTCCTCGTCCTGCTGGAAAGCGCCGGCCACGTCGTTGAAAAGGACGACCTTCTTTCCCGCGTGTGGCCGGACACGTTTGTCGAGGAATCCACTCTGGCGCAGAACATCCTGACGCTCCGAAAAACCCTAGGGAAACAATCGAGTGGCGAGGATTACATTCGGACAGTGCCGAAGCGCGGTTACCGGTTTGAGGCCGCGGCGGAGAGCGCCGGCGAGGAAGCAAACGCCGCTCCTGCGACGCCGCCGGTTGGGCAGGCGACCACGAACGCCAAATGGGGTCGGAGGGTCCTCGCCGGCGTTGGTGCGTTCGCAATTCTTGCCGGAGCAGCGTTCTTCGCCCTGCGGCATCGAGAACGGCCTCAGCCGAAGCCGGCCGAAGCCCGTGTGCGGCTGGCGGTTTTGCCATTCACAAATCTGGGCGGTAACCCGGCCCAGGAATATTTCAGCGATGGCCTGACCGAGGAGTTGATCACGCAGCTCGGCTCGCTCAACCCCGACCGGCTCTCTGTGATTGCGCGCACCTCCGCGATGATCTACCGCAATACGTCGAAGGATGCGCACGAGATCGGCCGGGAGCTCAGTGTGGATTTTCTCCTCGGAGGAAGCGTCCGGCGCGAAGGCAGCCGCATCCGGGTGTCCACACAATTGACTCGCGTCAGCGACCAGAGCAACCTTTGGGCTGCGAACTACGATCGCGAATTACGCAACATCCTCGTCCTGGAAAGTGACGTCGCCCGCTCCGTCGCCTCCCAGATTGCGTTGCGGCTAAGCCCGGAAGCTACGGCTCGCCTCGAGGAACCCCGTTCCCTGGACCCGCAAGCCTATGAGAACTACCTGAAGGCGCGGCACTTCTGGAGTCGCCGCACTCCCGAGACCCTTGAGAAGGCGATTGATCTGCTCCAGCAGGCGATTGCGCGCGATCCCGGTTATGCGCGGGCGCATGCCGCCCTCGCGGATTGCTTCGTAATCCGTTTCATCTATAGCCAGGCTTCCGGAGCCGACGCGCTCCGGCAGGCGCGCGCGGAGGCCCAGCGCGCACTCGAGCTCGATCCGAGTCTTGGCGAAGCCCACGCCACCCTGGCCTATTCCTATTTATATGACTGGGATTTTCAAAAAGCGGAAGCCGAATTTCAGAACAGCATCCGGTTAACTCCCCGGTACGCGACCGCACACCAGTGGTACGGAGAATTCCTGCGGTTCGTGAATCGCCAGCAGGAGGCCATCGCGGAGTCCAACCGCGCCCTGGAGATCGATCCCCTCTCGCCCATCATCAACGTCGAAGCAGCGATGCCGTACTACTACCTGGGAGAGTACGATCGGGCAATCGCCCAGCTTCGCCGCACCATCGACCTTGACCCTTATTTTGCCTCTGCCCACGGCCATCTGGCCGTGATACTTGACGCCAAGGGAATGTACCAGGAGGCGCTGCAGGAGTGCCTCGCCGCAAAGGCCCTGGGTGACGCTTATTGGATCGAGGACAACTTAAGCTTGATTTACGCCCATCTGGGGCGCACCGAAGACGCGCGGAAAATCCTGCAGAACTTTACGCGCAATCCGGCTGGAGGCCGCCAGCCTCACGTTCCCGCCGAACTCTACCTTGCCTTGGGTGACAGGGAGCGAGCGCTCTCTGAGCTTGAACGAGCATTCACCGAGCACGATCCGCTGCTCGTCGGGCTGAGAGTGAGTCCTAACTTCAAGTCGCTGCGCAGCGACCCGCGTTTCCAGCAGCTCCTCCGCGGCATCGGCTTCCGCGACTAGATTGGAGGATCCTAGCGCCGCGTCTTAATCCGTCCGTGGAATTCGTACCCGCTGCCGCAAGTCCTTGAATCGCAGTTCGCGATCGAAATGGATGGAAACGCCATCGCGCACGCGCTAAAGCAGCTCAAACCAACAATCGCGGAATGTAATTCCGGGAGTGGGCGAATCTGTCACCCGCCATTGCAGATGGGCCGGGCCACGGGCTTCACGATGTGGGAAGAAAGGCTGTGCCTATTACTCGTCTATATGGGTCTATGTAGGATACGGAGCGAGTCGTTTTCTCTTTCTCTTTTCACCTTTTGTCCGCAATTTGCTGCTATTCGCCACGATTAGTATGACATTGTTATGACAGCTGGAGTCTCCACTGACTATGAGTACACCTGCCTTGCAAGCGCTCCGCCCCGTTCCAAAGACTCCATAGTTCCGCTTCAGTCGCACATGAATATTTCAAGATGTAATGATCATCCCCACCGCTGCCGCAGTCATCACACCGAAGGTAGCCCAGCCTAAATACCGGAGTAGCGGCGGGTTCACGCGCTTAGCCATTACTTTGTGGCTACTGGTTAGGAGGATGACGAGCAAGATCAGGGGCGGTGCCAGCAAACCGTTGATGACCGCCGACCAGAACAGCATTTTCACCGCGTTGAAACCCAAGTAATCCAGCGCGAGGCCCAACGCCATCGCAACGGCCATCACTGCGTAGAACTTGCGCCCTCTTCTGGGCTTGTCGGTCATTGAGCCACGCCACGCTGCTCCTTCCGCCACCGCATAAGCGCACGATCCCACGAGGACCGGCACACCCAACATTCCAGCGCCGATCAGGCCCAGCGTGTAGAGCAGGTAGGCCGCATTGCCGGCGAGCGGGCGTAGGGCCTCGGCGGCCTGCCGAGCAGTTGCGATGTCGGTCTGCCCGTGTGCATGTAAAGTGGCGGCAGTGGTTAGAATGATGAAATACATGATCAAATTCGAAAAGAACATTCCGGCGATCGTGTCGGCGCGTGCAGTTCTTAACTCCCCAGTGGTCGCGCCCTTTTTCTGGGCGAGGGTTCGGCCCTTGGCCCGTTCTTCTTCGACCTCCTCGGCGGCCTGCCAAAAGAAGAGATAAGGAGAAATCGTGGTGCCCAGAATGGCCACCAGCACCGCCAGGAATCCGCGTGACCACTCCAGGTGGGGCACAAACGTCACCGCCAGAGCGTGCCTCCAGTCGACATGCGCATAAAACGATGCGAACACATAGGCGAACAAAACGAGCGTCATCCACTTGAAAATCTTCGCGATCAGCCTGTAGGAAGTCCAGATCAACAGCCCGATGATGACGAACGCATAGACTGGAATCCAGATGAGTGACCGAATTCCTGTAACGAGCTGCGTTGCCTCCGCCATTCCACCGAGGTCAGCGCCGATGTTGATGACGTTTGCGATGACGAGAATCGAGCACGCTCCCCAGAGCACCCAGCGAGGGTAATGAATTCGCACTGCAGCCGCCAGCCCACGCCCCGTAACCATTCCCAGCCGCGCGCACATCAGCTGGACCGCAGCCATCAGCGGAAATGTGACGAGCGCGGTCCACAGGGGGACATATCCGTAGGCTGCACCAGCAACGGAATATGTCGAGATTCCCGACGGATCGTCGTCAGCCGCTCCGGTGATCAGCCCGGGTCCCAATCTCGCAAAGAATCGTCGTGGAAGCCCAGATGCTCTGCCCTTACCGGAATTCTGATTTCGCAGGGTTTGTCTCGCTGTCATTCTCAGATTTATTTTGTAGCCTGCCGGTGCTGCGTGCTCTCAAGCTTCTTGAACCTACACGATGGCATGATTGTCAGAGGCTCATCCCCCGCAACCCGGCCTTTTGAAGCATTTCCGTCCTAAAATCCGGCAATGCGAAACGCGCCGCTGCGCTCGTCAGCTTCAATTCGTTTTGTCGTTGCCGGGAGACGCTTTTGCGGGATGAAGCTTGTTGTAGTCTTTTATATACACGCGCAAGCCGGAGGCCGGAGTAATTCTTGCATATCCCGCCGAAACCTGTTCTTTGTAATGTTCCAGATAGAAATCGAGTGGGTCATTTGGATCCATGTCGATGAGGATCAAATCCGCATCGTTCATGACCAGCTTGCCGAAGCGGAAACGATTGTTTTTGTAGGCCATGTAATTTCCGGCGCGGATATTTTTCACCGGCTTGACTTCCGAACCGCCAAAAATCTGAATAATTTTTTCACCTTCAATTCGTACGGAGACCACCTTGCCTTCAATATGGGGAGGCGGCAGGATCTGTTCAAGATCAAGGATCAGATCGTCCTCTTGAGCCTGCACTCCCGGAACTTTGCCCTCCTTGATTACCCCGCCTAAATCGATACCGAAGAGACCCATCAAACCTTTTACCGGGACATGCATGGCCTTGATTTTCTCGCTGTGCAGCCGAAGTTTTCCGTCAGCGGTGGGAGTCAGAATTCCCTCCGTCTCGAACGGGATGTCCCCCTTGTCATGGAGCTTTCCCTTCACTTTCAGGTGCCCCTTCTCTACCCTGACGGATAGCTCTGTTAAGGGGGAATGCGGACGCGCAAAAACATAAGAATTGAGAACGTTCGCCAGGTCTGACGAATTAATGGCGATCTCAGCCGTGCTTATGCGCAGGTTAAACGAGTCTTTGTCGTCGAAGACGGGAAATTCATTTTTGCCGAGGGGCACGAGCACACCGTTCAGTGATTTTATTTCCACCGCCACGGTGTCCGAAAAGCGAAACGTAACGTTGCGCATCTGCGTCTGGACCGTGCCCTCCTGCTTATCGTTATTCGGAGCATTTTGGCTGACGACGATTCCCGGCGCCGCGGTGCAAAGGAGGATGAACAGAGCCGGAAGTATCAAAAGCGGTCGCGAAATGGGAAACGACGAGGCCAAGCTTTTTACGAATGGCAATGTTGCACCGCTAGCAAATTCTAACTTATCTTTTGACTATCAAAGGACGTGTAGTGCCGGCATTGTGCCCGCTGAGTAGAGGTATCTCTCTTCACCATCCATCCCGCTTCGCCCCTCGATCGGGAGCGTCTGGCCGAGGGCTACTTTGGTCTTACTGCTTGGAGCGGGACCCGCATGCCCCAATCGCCACCCATGATTTCACGGCGATGCGCTCCTAGGTCTTCATGATGTTTCGACCGGTTGCGCGTTTCTTAACAGGCCCGCGTCCACCAGATTTCTTCGCGGCGCGCTTTTTCGCTGCAGTCATTCTACCGCCTCTGCTTTTCTTTGCCATTTTGAAATCAGCTCCTTGATCGCTTTTCTCCCTCTCCGAACGTCCTGGTTCGCCGAGTCGTTGCTGGCCGTGCGGGTGAAACTCTTGCTTTACCCTTGGTCAATTGCTTGGGTTGGACCAGGCGAATGGCTCACCACGATGTACACCCCTGGCAACAACCAAGCCGGAATTTCCGATTTCAACCTTATCTGTGTCTTTGCGGAAAACCATCTGCCCGCCCGCTCCGGTGTCACACGATCGAAGCGTTGAGGAAACTCTGGCGGAGAGGGGGGGATTCGAACCCCCGGTAGGAGTTTTAGCCCCTACAACGGTTTAGCAAACCGCCGCCTTCAGCCTCTCGGCCACCTCTCCGCAGCGTGCCTGGCGGCGATTTTTTCCGCCAGACCCGCAAAGTATATCACTGAAACCCGCGTCCGCGGTGAGCTGTGGAATGAATCGCCCGGGTGCGGCATCTCGCCCTGCCGCGCACGCGGCATGACCAATGGCTGTGCCACAAAGCCCTTCACAGCACGGGATCTTGCGGCGACGCCGCACGATTTTCCCGCGTTCTGTGAATCACGCTCGTCTGGTCCGTGTAGAAATTCAAAAGCCCATATCGCCCCGGCCGCGCTGTCAGCACATACGCGTGTGAAGTTCCATCGCTCCCCGGGGCGTTGGGCGCGTATTGCAGTGTGTACCCGCCGCGCTGAGCCGCTTGCGCCGCAGCCTTCGCCTGCGCGCCGAGCTGCTCCAGCGATTCGGGATAATGACCTTCGGCCGAGGCATACAGTGACACCTCGGACTGCACCACGCGCAGCGCGT
>JBGQHF010000104.1:0-11443 GCA_041497835.1 Terriglobia bacterium | reverse complement strand
GCGGCAAATGCCAGCTTCGCCGACAACTCGATAGAAGAACCTCCGGTTAGAAGATGAGAGACCCAAGGACAGTGACAACAAGGGCTATCTGCAATCGTAGATACATCTTTATCCAGAGTACCGGGGCCATCGCGCCCAAATAGAAGATAAGCCCCGTGTGGATGATTGCGAGGAATGCCGGCCAGCCGAGATTTAGGAACAGACGGCCAACAACCATTAACCAAAGCACTGACGCCCACACAGCGAGATTAACTACTGTGAGTATTACCCCTGTCGGTTTGCGTCCGAGAAATATGGGTACAGTCACTAATCCAACTCTTTGATCGCCCTCCACATCTCGAACGTCCATCATAATTTCCTTTTCCAATGACCACAGCACGAGTGCGAGGACCAGAAGCCAATTCGTTCCCGCAAATGGGACGCGGGCGCTTGAACTTGCCATGAGGGGAACCATAGCGATCGTCAGCGCCACAAAGATGTTCTTAAGAAACCAAACGCGTTTGAGGACGAGGGAATATAACGAGACTGCCGCTAACATGGAGAAGGCAACTAAGAATGTATCGGGAAACTTCGTTAGCGCCCCGAAAAACATGGATAATCCAGCGAAGCACAAATAGGAAGATACTCCAGAGGCTACACGCAGTGAGCCCCGGGCAATGGGACGCGACGGGTTGTTAATCACATCCTCGCGGTAATCCGTTGCATCATTCAGCGAAAACCCCGCCCCAATCGCGCAGAAAGTTGCCGCTCCGGCATAAGCAGACGTTTTCAAACTGGCAGAGCCATGGTAGCGCGCAAGCCAAAACACAAATGCCCCGCCGCTTGTACTCGTGGGGAGACGCATCAGGTAGAAATAATCCCAAATGCGACGGCAAAGGCGAATCAAGGTGCTGACCAGACCGAGTTCTTGTGCCGGTTTCAAGCGGAGAGTCTACGTCACAACCATGGGTTGTGAAGATGGATTTGGCGGAAAAGGTGAGTACGGTCTGCATACCAACGCGCAGAGCTGTCTCGGATAAACTGGCATGCCCTCCGTCACACGCCCGGCGCGTTGTTGTACGTCCAGCGTACGCCGTTGAAAGTCGCGCAGGCAAGACTCAAGCATTCGCACATGGCGACGACTCTCGAAATCTACACGTACCCGAGTGTGATTGCGCAGGGAGAAGCTGTGAACCTGTTCGGCGAGCAACTGTTCCCAAGAACGCGGACGAATGCAAGAGTACGGCAAAGGTCGCTTCGCCAACGAATAGATTTTCCAAGATCAAGTGACGCGCCCTGGGGGACGATTCTAGAACTCTGGCCATGACTCCTACATTTTTGTCCAGCCAAAAAAGGGGGCCGGTCAGTTGACACCGACTAGCATAATTTAGCAAGGCGTAAGCCACGATGCCGAGCCACGCACGCACACTAACTTGGAGTCGGCCTTCTCTCGGTTGCGGAGCAAGAAAAAAGGGATGGCTGGCGCCCGAGTCAGTCCCCCTGGATTGCTGTGAACCCGCAATTTGGGCGGAGTTACGCCGTTGATTACTTCTTCCGCGGACGCGGCGCAGCCTTGGTCTTCATCTCGATCAGGAACCCATCCATCGGCTTGTCGGTCAGGTTTTCCGGGTTGTGGATCGTGGCCTCGGACCAGGCCGGTTGGTTGGCCTTCATTTCGCGCTCTTCGGTTTTCCCGCCCGGCAGCACGAAGCGCGTCTTCGCGTCGCTCTGCGGGATGACGACGAGGTTGGGGTGGGAGTGCATGACGGACTTCTCGTGCGGTCCGTAGTGGAAGTGCAGCACGCGCACTTTTGCGTTCTCGAACTCCACCTTGTAGTGTTTCGCATCAACTTTGACCGGATCTTGCGCGGCCAGCGGCAGAGCCGCCAGGCAGAGCAGAGCCGCAAACAGAAGTACACGTCGCATGGGGCCTCCTGTACGTTTGAGATTGGACCACGGTGCTTGTTGAACGGCGCTAAAACTACGCCAGAGCGCGCGGAGTGTCAAGCCGCTCTCGCGGCCACCTGCAAGTACAAGAATAGTGGCGCGCCCTCTCGGACGATTTTAGAACTATTGGCCTTGCCAGCCCCGGAGCGCCGATTTCTGAAACAGGATTGTTACAAGGAGAAGGTGGTGTTAGACAGCGTCTCCCTGCAACGATCCGAAGGGCCGACGGGCCCAAGACCATTGACGATCCCAAAAGCGAATCCAATTACCACGATTCTCTCCGCGCCGTCTTGCCTTGCGCTGTTCCCGTTCGGGCGCTCGCGCGGCTAGCCGGGAGGATTGGGCCCCGCCAGCATCCCGCCGTCGAGGACAATGGATTGGCCAGTCATGAAGGAAGCGCGGTCCGAGCACATCCACACCACGGCTTCCGCGACTTCCATCGGCGTTCCAAAACGGCCGATGGGATGAAGGCCGAGCGCGTACTTCCTGAACTCCGGCGCGCCGAAAAGACGCTCACCCATGGGTGTTTCGATCACCGCAGGACATACGACGTTCACGCGAATGCCGCTTCGCGCGGTTTCGAGCGCGGCGGACTTCGTCAGTGCCATCACGCCGTGTTTGCTCGCGCAATACGTGGCTGCTCCGGCGGAACCTATCAGGCCCGCGACGGACGCCATGTTGACGATTGCTCCGCCACCGCCCTGCTTGAGCATCTGCTGAATTTCGTACTTCAGGCATAGCCAGGTGCCTTTGAGATTGATGTCCATGGTGCGGTCCCAGTCTTCTTCGGATTGTTCCGCGATGGGGATCCAGCTCCCCTCGATCCCGGCATTATTGAACGCCACATCCAGGCGGCCAAACTTCTCTACCGTTTTGTGGACGAGCGCCTGAACTTCAGCGGCTCGCGATACGTCGGTCTTCACGAACAGGCCATCGCCCCCGGCGGCGCGGACCAGGTCGATGGTTTCATTTCCTTCCACTTCGCGCCGGCCGGCGACCACCACTTTGGCTCCCGCCTTCGCAAAAAGCACGGCGGCATCACGGCCAATCCCCGACGTCCCGCCGGTCACAATCCCAACTTTGCCGCTCAATTCCGTGGTCATGATTTCTCCTCGAATCGGCCACCGTCGAATCAGGTTTTGAAAATGGAGAGGCGGATTGTAGGCCATGCCCGAAGCTGGCGTCAAATATGCATGGGAATCTCAGGTGAGAAATAAGCAGTTGCGCGCCGTGGCGGACGATTACAGAACTTTGGCCTTCCTGGAGCCCGGGGCGACGTTTCCCTAAGTTTTGGGCTGGGCAAGAGCGGAAGGCCCTACAAGGAGTAGCGCATTATTGCCTGAGAGACTCCTTCATCGCGGCCTTTGCAACCTCCTTGATCGCTTTAACGACCAATTCCGGTTCTTCAAGCTGGACGTAATGGCCGCTCTTCTGGGTGACAATGTGTTTGGCGTTAGGAACACGTTTCAGCCATTCGTTCTGCATTCGCAACCAGAGTTGTTTTGCCTCAGGCGATTTGTCCGGCTCATTTTTCATTCCCGTAATGAGAATGACGGGAACATCAGGCAATGGCCATGCCGCGTGAGCCTCTTCCGCCTGTTCCGGAAGTGCTGCCCATTCCGCTTTTCGTCCTTCAGAAGCTCGCGACAAATACTGCTCAATCTGCTGAGCGAAGTCTCTGCGCTCCTTGGGCGATTGAATCGCTGCTAGCCGATCAAAAAACCCTTCAGGTGTGGGGTCAACAAAGACCATACCAGCGACCTCGGTAGGATACGTCTTGGCAAAAACGCGAATGTAGAAACCAGCGGCTGAGTGGGCCACGAGGACATAGGGTGGGCTCAGATGAGCACCCTGCAGTGCTGCGTGCAATTCCTTGGTAATTTGTAATGCTGTGCGGGGCTTCGGCCCGGACTCAGACTGGCCTAAACCCGCCCGGTCATAGGCAACAACCTGTGTGAACTCTGCCACCTTGGGTTGAACCTTCTCCCATGGCTCCATTGCGTCGCCCAGACCGGACTCCAGTACAACGAGCGGTCCTCCCCGGCCGAGTACGCGGAGTTGAAGCGCATGACCGTCAATATCCACTCTGCGCAAGGGACTTTGTTGAGGTTTGGCCGCAGGCGCGCGACAAGCCAGAACCCCGCCAAGTAAAAACAAATTGAACGCTATTGCGCTGGCTTGCTGCCAATTTTTCCGCATAGGCTTCAGCCAATCGATGGACTGCTCAGCACTTTTTCCCCGCCTAGTATAAAGGGCTGCTCTCGCGGCAGGCTAGTTACAAGAATGATTACAGTGGCCGCTTGCGCTGAGTTGATGCGTCCTCGAGGATAAGAAAACATGGCGCGCCCGGAGACCCGCCGCGGCGGGGAACTCCCGACCTTCTGGTTTCCGCCGCAGGCGGACTCTATCCAGCTGAGCTATGGGCGTTACGGAGGAGCCTCTGAACCTCTTCTCGGCCCTGACCCGACTTCAGAAACTTTTCGCGCCCCATCGCCTCCGCCCGCGTCGCGAATTCCTCGTGATACACGAGCTCCCAGGGACCTTGGCTCTTCGTCGATTTTGTGATGCCAGCGTTGAGCTGACCCAGCCGTTGAGTCATATCGGCGGCATGGCCGGTGTAGTGTCGCCCGTCGGATTTACTGCGGAGAATGTAAACGAAGAACATCAAAACACAGTGGCGCGCCCGGAGAGACTCGAACTCCCGACCTTCTGGTTCGTAGCCAGACGCTCTATCCAGCTGAGCTACGGGCGCGCACAAAAAATTCTAGCACAGCCACTGCCCCGCTTCCACCCGCCCCGATTCCTCGGCAATCGCGGCCTCAACCAGGCGAGCCTTTCTCGGTCTCCGCCGGCAATCGCAAGAAGCTTCGCCCCTTTGCCTCCGTCCCGATGAATAAGAGTATCCCCAACGAAGCGATGGTTACGATTTCGAACCCCGCGAGGGCCCACTGGTAACCCACGTGGTTCCGCAGCGCGTACTGAATTGTGTTCGTCGGCGCAGCGAACAGAATCCCCAGTTGATAGGCCAGCCCCGGCATCAGCCCGCGCGCCGCGTCCGCCGCCAGTTCGTTCAAATGCACCGGAATGATGCCCCACGCGCCTTGCACTCCCATCTGCATGACGAACGCACCGGTCGCCAAAACGATCAGGCTGCCGCCAAACGCCCATACCGGGATCACCAGCAGACAAAGCGCCAGTGCCGCCGTCATGCTCTTCCGCCGGCCCGCCACCTCGGAAAGGTATCCGAATACGATGGCGCCGACGACGGCTCCCACGTTGTACAGAATCGCCATATTCGCGCGCATCGCTTGCGACACGCGATGCACTTCCTGCAAAAAATCCGGATACAGATCCTGCGCGCCGTGCGAGAGAAAAACCATGAACGTCATCAGCACCACGAGGTAAGCAAACCGTTTCCACTGCGCCGCAACCACGCGCAGCACTTTTCCCGTGCTTTCCGCCCTATGCTGCGCCCACGCCTCGGACTCCGGCACCTTCGCGCGAATGTACAGCGCCAGCAGCGCGGGCAGCGCCCCAATCCAGAACATCGCTCGCCATCCCCACGCCGGGAGCAGGTATCGCGCCGCCACGGCCGCAAGCAAATATCCGATCGCGTATCCGCTCTGTAAAATGCCGCTCAGCACTCCACGCCAGCGCACCGGGGCCGCTTCCATCGCCAGCGACGCGCCCACTCCCCACTCGCCGCCCATGCCAATCCCAAACAGCGCGCGCATCACCAGAAAAAACGTGTAATTCGGTGAAAACCCGCACATCACCTCGACCAGCGAAAAATAAATCACGTTGGCCATCAGCGGAACCCGCCGCCCAAACCGGTCCGCCAGCAGCCCAAACAGCAGCGCCCCGGCCGGACGCATGGCCAGCGTCGCGGTCGTCGTCAGAACGATATCTTTCTTGCTGACCCCAAACTGCCGCGCGAGTGTATCCAGCAGGAAAATAACCACGAAAAAATCGAACGCATCCAGCGTCCATCCTAGAAACGCGGCCATCACCGCATGGCCCGCGCCCATGCGCTTTGGCGATGTTCTCCCCGCCATCTCAATTCACTCGCCATTCTGTGGACTTCGGCATCAGTCGCGCTAGAGCCCCGCCGCTGACAATCGCTACGAACCCGAGGAGCACTCCTTCGCGAACCCTCCCGAAACACCACTCGCCAATGCAGAACAGCGTCGCGTACACGAGCACGCAGCCCAAGAGCCAGCTCGCTAGATTCTTCCCGAGATCCCGTGTCACCCCCTCATCGCCGGAAACCTTCGCAATCGGCCGCCACCCCGTAATCTGCGGCCGGACGCGCCGGTAGAAACGCACCAGCGTATCGCCGGGCTCAGGTGGCGTTAGCAGTGTCACCGCGACCCACACCAGCGTCGTCACGCCGGTGGTCACAAGCGTCGTTTTCGCAAAAACGACTGGTTCCGATCCGTGGAAAGCCTCCGGCCGTCCAGCCAGCGCCATCCACATCGCCTGCCACCGCAGCAGCAGCGTCGACCCCAGCGCCGCGATCATCGCCGATATCTCGCTCCAGGCATTCACCCGCCACCAATACCACCGCAGCAGGTACACGCCTCCCGTTCCCGCGCCGATTTCCAGGACAATCTTCCACCCTTCGGCCACCGAACCAAGCTGCGCCGACACCCACGCAGCCGCAACGACGAGCAACAGGGTCACCACTCGCGAGACCCGTACGTAGTGTGTTTCGCTCGCGCTGCGCCGCAAAAACCGCCGGTATAAATCCGAAACCAGATACGAGCTGCCCCAATTCAACTGTGTCGCCACCGTGGACATGAACGCGGCCATGAATCCCGCAAGCAGAATTCCCAGCAGCGCGTGCGGCGTCTGCCGCGTGGCCACGAGCATGTAGCCTTTCTCCGGCTGCGCGAGTCCCGGATACAACACCACCGCCGCCAGCGCCGTCAGGATCCACGGCCACGGCCGCAGCGCGTAGTGCGCCATGTTGAACCACAGCACCGAGAGCAGCCCGTGGCGTTCATCCCGCGCGCTGAAAATTCGCTGCGCCACGTACCCGCCGCCGCCCGGCTCCGCGCCCGGATACCAGAACGCCCACCACTGCACCGCCAGGTGCACGAGGAACGTCAGCACCGGCAGCGTCCAGAGCGCTTCCCCGGTCAGCCCGCGCGAAAAATCCGGGAGCATCGCCGTGATGTCGCTCGCTCCCGCCCCCGCCGCCGCGCGCCTTTCCGCCAGCCGCGCCAGAAGCTGCGGCATTCCGCCCACCGCGTGAACGCCATACCACGCCACGGCGATCACGATCCCCATCTTCAGCACAAACTGAAACAGGTCCGTCCACAGCACGCCCCACAAACCGCCGAGCGACACATACAATCCCGTGAACGGCATCAGAAAAAACACGCACAGCGCCAGCGCCTTCGCGTCGCTCACCCCCAGGGCCGTGCTGATAATATTGACCATCGCCTTGGTGACCCATCCGAGGATCAGGCAATTCATCAGCAGCCCGAGATACACCGCGCGAAATCCCCGCAGAAACGCCGCGGGCTTGCCGTGATAGCGGAACTCCGCGAACTCCACATCCGTCAGCAGCCCCGACCGCCTCCACAATCTTGCAAACAGAAAAACCGTCATCATCCCCGCCGGCAGTGAGCTCCACCACAGCCAGTTCCCCGCCACGCCCTGCATGTAGACCAGCCCACTCACCGCCAGCGGCGTGTCCGCCGCAAACGTCGTGGCCACCATGGACGTCCCCGCCAGCCACCAGCTCACCTGCCGTCCCGAGACGAAGTAATCCTCCGTGCTCCGGCTCGACCGCCGTCGAAAATACAAGCCGAGTAGCAGGGTGATGAGGAGATAGCCCGCAATCGCGGCCCAATCGGAAAGGGTTAGTGTCAAGTGTCCTCTATCCTTGTCCCCTCAGAATTGCCGGTCGCCGCCGCTCCTCGGACCGGTCAAACGCCGCTCGTCACGGCTGCCTAGTCTCGTCACCGCGTCGCCCGCTGTCAAAGGAAAACCCCTCGCACTCGCCCGCAGCTCAATTCCCCTCTTGACCCCACGCGCCGCCGACGATACAACGGGCCCCATGGCGAAACGGCCCAAGACACCGCCTCTTGTCTGCATCCCCGACTACGAACTCGCCGCGCAGAAAAAGCTCACCCTAACTGCCCGCGAATATCTCAACAGCGGCGCAGCCGACGAGTTCTCTCTGCGCCGCAATCGCGCCGCCTTCGATGATCTGCTCCTCAAGCCCCGTGTCCTACGCGACGTCAGCCGCCTCGACACCGCCCTCGAACTCTTCGGCCAACGCCTCGAGCATCCCGTTCTTCTTGCTCCTGCCGCGTACCACAAGCTATTTCACAAACAGGGCGAAATCGGCTCCGCCCGCGGCGCTGCAAAAGCCGCCGCCGTTCTCACCGTCAGCTCCTTCGCCACCACTTCGCTCGAAGACATTGCTCGTTCCACTCCGGCGCCCAAGTGGTTTCAGCTCTATATGCCGCCCGACCGCGCCATCCCCAAAGACCTCGTCCAGCGAGCGGAAGCGGCCGGCTATTGCGCCATCTGCATGACCGTGGACACTCCCGTCCTCGGCATCCGCAATCGCGAAATGCGCAGCGGCTTCGGCCTCCCCCGCGGCGTGCACCGCGAAAACCTTCGCCGCTACGGCGCTGCCCTCGCCAGCGCCGCGCACTTTGACGAAACCGGCGCAATGGTAGCCGCGCTGGATGCCTCCGTCACCTGGAAAGACGTCGAATGGGTGCGCTCCCTCACCCGCTTGCCCGTGATTCTCAAGGGAATTCTCGCGCCCGAGGATGCCATTCTTGCCGCCCAACACGGCGCCGCGGGAATCATCGTTTCCAATCACGGCGCGCGAAATCTCGATACAACTCCCTCCACCATTGAAGCCCTTCCACACGTCGTTGCCGCCGTTGACGGCCGCTTCCCCGTGCTGCTCGACGGGGGCATCCGCCGCGGCACGGATGTGCTCAAAGCCCTCGCGCTCGGCGCGAAGGCTGTCTTCATCGGCAGGCCGTATCTGTGGGGTCTCGCGGTAAACGGGGAATCCGGCGTCGAGCACGTCATCCGGATTCTGCTGAATGAATTGCGTTCGGTGATGGCCCTCTGCGGCCGTCCGTCTCTCGCCTCTCTCGATTGCTCCCTCTTTTGGCCCTCGCCCTGACGCGCCGGTAGGGAAGGAGTTGCCAGGTATGCCGTTGGCGATTTCCGTCTATTTCTTCGACCGTTCTTTCAGCAATCCTTTCAGCTCGGACATGAACTCCTTCACATCCTTGAAATCCATGTACACCGACGCGAACCGCACGTACGCCACCTTATCCAGCTTCTTCAGCCGGTGCATGATCATCTCGCCGATCTCGCTCGTGGTCAGTTCGCGCTCCGTGGCTTCGTGTACCACTCCTTCGATCTCGTCCACGATCGCTTCCAGCTTCGGCGTTGGCACGGGCCGTTTCTCGCACGCCTTCAGCAGCCCCTGCAGGATCTTCTGCCGCTCGAAGCGCTCCCGCCGCCCGTCCTTCTTGATCACCATGTAGGGAATTTCGTCTATCCGCTCGTAGGTCGTGAAGCGGCGGCCGCATTTCAGGCATTCGCGGCGCCGGCGAATCGTATCGCCGGTGCGGCCTTCGCGGGAATCAATCACCTTGTCGTCAACGTGCGCGCAAAAGGGGCACTTCACTCGGCAGTTTCTCCTCGCCGCCCTTCCCGCCTAGGCGGCTTCCTCTTTTTCTTGCTTGGCCATCCGCCACAGTTCCCCGAGCGACAACCCTTCTCGGATCAGCAGCGGCACTCCCGCCAGGCTGCACGCGGCGAACGTGATCAGCCACAACACCATCGCCGCCACCACAGCCGGCTCTCTTTCTACTCCAAAGATTGCCGTGTACGCAACAATCGATCCCACTTGCGACCCGCCCCCCACCGTGGGGAGCTGCACGGTCGAGCCCACGAGCGTGAACGCCATGACCAGCGTCGCACCGCTGAACGTAATCTCCCCCAGGCTCCCTCCAAAACTCCGCGTGATCCAGTAATAGATCAGCGCGATCAGCATCCAGTGCGCCGCCGAATAGAGTACCGCCGCCGCCAGATCGCCCCAGCTCCGAATCGTCTGAATCCCTCGCACGAATCCCAGAACAATCCGCGAAAGCGTCCCGCGCCACCCGTGCGTCGCATGCCATCCCTCCAGCCGCCGCTCCAGCAGCGCCGTGCCATGCAGCCGGAGATAAACCAGGATCACCACGACCCCGAAAACGCCTGCAAGAAGCACCGAGCCCGCCGTTCGCGCCGCATGCTCCAGCGCCCCCGCGGTCGCTACGCCGCCGGCATGGGCTGGCAGCAGGAAGAGTCCGATTCCAGCAATCACCGCCGTGCTCGCCGCGTCAAACAATCGTTCCAGCGCATAGATCCCAAACGTGTCCGCCACCGGTTGCCGCTCTTTCCTCGCCAGCAGCAGCGGTCGAATCGGATCCCCCGCTCGGCCCAGCAAAAACACGATGGAGAATCCAACAAGGGTCAACGAATAGATGTTCCAGAAGGAAGCCGGTCCCAGGTGCCGCGAAAATCGCATCCAGCGCAGCGCCCGCAGCCCGTAGCAGACATAGATCGCCACTAGCGACAGCAGTAACAGGGACAGCCGCGCCCCACGCATCGCCCGCCACAATTCCCCGCCATTCAGTTCGGCATGATGCAGCGAGCCCCGCGAGTGATACAGGATCACCCCTAGAAGCAGCACACTGATTCCGATGAAAATGAGCTTGCGAAAGCCCCGAAACATGGAACGCCAGCCTACTGGCCCACGACCGGCAGGTCAAGCGAGCTTCCACTCCCCGGAGCGCGGTAATCGCCCTGTACGCAGAGACTTGGCGGCGGGCTTGTGACTCTGCGTGACGACTACCTTTTTGTGTCATGGCGCTGCGGCACTTGTCCCGCCCGGGTCGGGAGCCGTCCCCCGAACGCCACCCAATCCGTGAGGCTTTAGACGGTGAGGGTGCCGCCGCCGAGTTGCCGCACGCACTCTTGTGCCTGGAGGCCCGAGGTGAGTAATATGCCATCCGTTCGCGGTCGGTACCCGGCCCCTTTTTCAGGGAACTTTCTGACAGCAGTTTGCGTTCCATAGTCAGCAGGCCGAGAGTTGACCGCTTGGCGGTCACGCCGAGAGAGATGCAGGATTCGAGGCTGATGCGACGTTGGAGCAGGATGCCCATCTGGTCCAGCAGTGCCTCCAGGGCGACGGCTCGGCCTGGGAGGAGCTTGTGCACCGTCATACGCGGCGCGTGTACAGCCTCTGTTACCGATTCACCGGCAATGGCAGCCAGGCCGAAGATTTGTCGCAGGAGGTCTTCTTGAGGATTTACCGCACGCTCGCCAGTTACCGGTCGGCCCACGGCGGCTTTGCCACCTGGATGACCAGCGTGACGCGAAACCTCTTGATCGACCACTACCGCCGCACCAAGCGCGACCGCCTCACCGACTCCCTCGACGACGCCATGCCCGTCGTCGAAAACAAGGAGTCCTCGGCGCGGCG
>JBGQHF010000103.1:0-11645 GCA_041497835.1 Terriglobia bacterium | reverse complement strand
GTGCGTCTTGCTCCGGCGGCGCACCCGTGGCTGAAACGTACGCTTTGGCAAAGCAATCCCCCTTCGTCCTGCGCGACGCCCAGAGCGGTCGCCCGGGCCGCATTCCGGCCAGAATCGAAACAATGAGTTTAGTCGAGGCTCGCAGAGCGGTCAAGGAAGGCGCTACGCCGCTCACGAGGCGGTTCCATGTTCGTTACAAAGTAATCCTCGTTTTCCCTAAGCTTGTCATTTCAAGTTGGCGAGGCTGCTCAAATCAGATAGTTGACCAAGCTTACCCGCTGAGATTGGTTCGGCTGCGGTACTCGTCGAAGGCAGCGAGGAAGCGGTCCACATCCTTTTTCAGCAAGTAGTAAGGCGTCGAGAGGCGCAGCTTCGAAGGCTCGCCGCCGCGGATGCGGATTTTCTTCGTCTTCCACATCCATAGTTCGAGATCCATCCGCCGGACGGGCGGCACATTGACGGTAGCAATGGCGCAGTGCAGTGCCGGATCGGGCGAGGTCCAGGACTCCGCACCGCGCTGCATCATCTCTTTGAGGATGTAGTCGGCCATCATGCGGTGGCGCCGCTCGATGCGCTCCATCCCGATCTGATTCGCCAACTGGACTGCCGCGCGCAGACCCCACAGCGCCGGCACGTTGGAGCTGCCAATGCGCTGAAAACGCTCGGCCCGCAGCTTCGTTTCGTCCCAGCCTTCGGTGGCGATAGTGTTCCACACGCGGTCAATCACTTCGTCGCGCACGAAGAGGAAGCCCGATCCTTTCGGCGCTTGCAGCCATTTGTGCGGGCTCGAGGAATACAAATCGCAGCCCAGTTCGTGTACATTCAGGCGCATCATTCCGCAAACGTGCGCGCCGTCCACGGCGGAAAGCAGGCCCTTCGAGCGAGCCAGCGCGCACAACTCCTTCGCCGGCAGCACGACACCCGTCACCGTGGTGATGTGGCTGAAGAACAGCACCCGCGTCCGCGGCGTCATGGCGTCGTTGAAGCGGTTCAGCACGTCCGCGGCATTCGGCACCGGCTTCGGCAGCTTCACTTTTTTCACCGCGATGCCGTAGCGCTTCGCGCGAAGCTGCCACGGCTGTTCGCCGCCGGGGTGCTCCTGATCGGTCATCAGAACTTCGTCGCCGGGTTGCAGGTCGAGCCCGTTGGCGATGTAGCTGTTGGCTTCGGTGGCGTTGCGCAGCAGCGCGAGCTCATCGCGCGTGCAGCCGATAAACGACGCCAGGGGGTCGCGGAACTCATTCCACGCCGCGTAACCCCAGATGGGATAGTCCTCCGGGTCGCTCTGCGCCATTTTCTCCGTCTCGTTGTAGCCGTCGAAGATGGCGCGCAGCACCGGCGCGGGCGAGGAACCCACGGTGCCATTGTTCAGATACACCTCGTCCTCGGGAATCAGAAACTGTTTGCGAAGTTCGGCCCAGTAAGCGTCCTCGTTCGTGTCGAAAAGAGAGGAATCGGGCAACTTGGCGGGCGCTTGATCGAGACGAGCGAGGATGGGAGGAGGAAAGCTGAGTGCTCCTGCAATGCCTGCGACCGAGGTGAGAAATCCGCGGCGGTCCAGCATGGTGACCTCCATCCGATCAGGATGGCGCGATTCTACCCGGCCCACCTCCCACCAACAACCCGCGATTGAGGAGTAACGCTTGCCCCCGGCACTGAGCAGATTATGGTACCTGCGCGCCCGCGCACCGGTTCCTTACGCACTTGAAATAGTTCCTCTGCTCCGTTTGACCAGCTTCGGCGCATCGCCTAAGATAAAAAACTGCAAAGAAAGACACGCTCCCGGGGGAGCGTGTCCCGGTCATATTCACGGATCACGAGTCACCGGTCAGCAATCATGTTCGAGAATCTTACGGAAAAGCTCCAGCGCGCGTTCAAGAACCTGCGCGGTCAGGGCACGCTGAGCGAAGAGCACATCGAGGCGGCGCTCGGTGAAATCCGTGAAGCGCTGCTCGAGGGCGACGTCAACGTTGGCGTGGCCGACGAACTGCTCGCCAACATTCGTACCAAGTCGCTCGGCAGTGAAGTCATGCTGCAGCTTTCGCCCGACCAGCAAGTCGTCAAAATCGTCCGCGACGAGTTGTTGGCGCTCCTCGGCAAGCACGCCAAGCCGCTTTTCGCCTCGCGCCCTCCTTCGGTCTGGATGATCGTCGGCCTGCAGGGCTCCGGGAAGACGACGACCACCGGTAAACTGGCCAAATGGCTCGCCCTACACGGCCACCGGCCGCTGGTCGTTTCGACAGACGTGTATCGCCCCGCCGCGCGCGAGCAACTCGCACAGGTCGCCAAGGCCATCGGCCAACCCCTCTGGCCCGGCACGGGCACGGACAAGCCGGTCGAGATAGTCCGCGGCGCGATCAAGGAAGCCAAGCTCTCCGCCTGCGACGTGATTCTCGTGGATACCGCCGGCCGCCTGCACATCGACGATGAGCTGATGAACGAGCTTTCAACGCTCAAGCGCGAGCTGACACCGAGTGAGATTCTCTTCATTGCCGACTCCATGCTCGGCCAGGACGCGGTGCGCTCCGCCGGCGAATTCCACAAACGGCTCGGCCTCACCGGCGTCATCCTGACCAAGCTCGACGGCGACGCGCGCGGCGGCGCGGCGCTTTCCATCGGCAAGGTGACGGGCGCGCCGGTCAAGTTCGTGGGCCTCGGGGAAAAATACGACGCCATCGAAGGGTTTTATCCTGAGCGCATCGTCTCGCGCGTCCTCGGCATGGGCGACATCCTCTCGCTCATCGAGCGCGCCGAGCAGTCCGTGGACAAGAAGGCGGCTATCGAGCTCGAGCGCAAGATGCGCCACAACGAATTCACGCTCCAGGATTTCCGCGACCAGTTGCGGCAGATCCGCAAGATGGGCCCGCTCGAACAAATTGTGGACATGCTCCCAAAAGTCGGCCCGTTCCAGAATCTGCCGCGTGACGCGCAAGTGGACGAGAAAAAACTCAAGCAGGTTGAGGCCATCATCAACTCGATGACCAACGAGGAGCGCAACGACCACTCCGTCATTGACGGCAAGCGCCGCAAACGCATCGCCCGCGGCAGCGGCACTTCCGTGCAGGAAGTCAATCAGGTCCTCAAACAGTACATGCGGATGCGCCAGGTGATGAAACAGTACGGCGCCATGGCCGCGCGCGGCAAGATGAAGGGCCTCGGCAAGCTCGCCGGGCTATCCTGAAAACTAAGATTGCAAACAGCGGAGATTAGGGATTCGCCCTGGCAACGATTGAGGTCTTATCCCCCTGCGCGAGAGCGCGCTGCGCCATTTCGCGAAGCGTGCGGGCATTGGCATTCGCCGGGCTGGAGGGGTCTAATTTGATGTATGCGTCCAGATCTTCCACAAGCGCCGCCATATTGTTCTGTTTCCGGTGGATCTCCGCAAGCAGCAGAAATGCTTCCGGAAAACTTGCCTTCCGAAGAAGCGCTGCCCGCGCGCTTTTTTCAGCTTCCACCTGGCGGTTTAGTCCGAATTGGGCCCAAGCCAGGGCATATTCTCCGTTCGCGGAACTAGGATCGAGAGCAAGGCCGCGTTGGACCACTGTTTCCGCCGCGTTGAATTCGTTCTGGTAGCAGAAAATCAGGCCCAGCGCGAAGTGAGGCGGCGCGAAGTGCCCGCCACTGAGGTCGATGGATTTCTGGAAAGCCTGCACTGCTTCCACCGCGTGACCCAGGTTGACCTCGGCCACGCCCATCTCATAGTAGGCCTCAAAATAGCCGGGGAATTCCTTGATCGCCCGCTCGAATTCGCCCACGCTCGCTGTGGCATCTTTCCCGGAGAGTCGCTGCGTCCCCTTATCAAATGCTTTGCGCGCCTTGGCCGGGATGCGCAGATCCCGCACGGACACGAGACCTCCTGCCGCGCCGGAGGGAGGCGTGTTCGTTTTGTACACGCGGACGAGCAGGGGTGCCGAGCTGTAGTCGAACTGTACGCGCTCTTCGGCCGTCGCGCAGTCTTGCGCGCTCACCGTCACGATGTACGCGCCGAAACCGAGCCCCTCAATACTGAACCGGCCGCTGCGATCTGTGACAACCGCGCCCGCCCAGCCGCCGGTCAGGAACTTCAATTCCACGCGAGCTTGTGAGACACCCTGATCGTTTCCCGCGAATAGAACTCTGCCGGAAATCGAACTGCGCGCATCGCGAGCCGCAGGAGATTGAGCGGAGGAGAAAACCGGCAGGAAGAAAAGAATCAATAGGAGAGTTATTGCGCAGCGTGGCTTGCTCATGATCGCACCTTAGAACGGAGAGCTCTCTCTTCGTCCTTGCGTCCATTGTCGGCGAGGGCAAGTCTGAGATGACTGCGAAGTGAATTTTGTGCGAGCGGAGTCACCTGACCGAGCGAACAGTCGCGCTGACTGCCTCTACGGACAGGCGTGCGCGCGGCGGGTCCGATCACGCTATACTTTCAGGAAAGGAGCGCGAAAATGAGTCCTTCCAGGCCGCAGCCCGGAGAATATGCGCCGTATTACGAGGCGTACATTTCGCTCGTGGCGGGAAACGACATCCTGCGCGTCCTCGAAGAACAGCTTGTGCAGTTCCCCATCCTTTTCGCCGGCCGCGGCGAACGCGACGGCGGTTTCCGCTACGCGCCGGGCAAATGGAGCGTGAAGGAAGTCCTCGGCCACATCAATGACGCCGAGCGCGTCTTCGCCTACCGCGCGCTGCGCATCGCGCGGAACGATAAGACGCCCATCGAAGGCTTTGAGCAGGACGACTACGTCCGCTACGGCCCGTTTTCCCGCTGCCGCCTGGCCGATCTGGTGGATGAATTCAAGCACGTGCGCCGCGCCACCCTCGCGCTCTTCCGGGCTCTTGACGAAGAAGCGTGGCTGCGCCGCGGCACCGCCAACAACAATGAAGTCTCCGTGCGCGCGCTGGCCTACACGATTGCCGGCCACGTCCTGCATCACACACGCCTCTTCGAAGAGCGTTACTTCTCCGCGATCCCCCGGGCCTGAAGTTCGTACCGGGCGCAAAGCCTCTTCCCAGGCCGGCACTCTGAAGTGCGCACTCTCTTGAAACCGGCTGAGAGGGCCGTCACGTCAAAAGGGGTATCCAGTGGCTGACAATTCTTCGACCGAGGGGTGTGGGGATGATGCGAAAGACAGTGAAACATTCGGCCTCGTTCGTTCCGGGACTGACCAAGATCGCGGTTGTGCTGCTAGCCATCGTGTTTCTGGCGAGCCTGTTCGCTACAGCAGCTTGCGCGCAAACACAAGGCGTACCGGCTGGAGCCAAGCAGACGGCCGGCGAAAGATTCAAGAACGTGCAGGTGCTGAAGGACATTCCCGCGGATCAACTGCTTCCATCGATGGACTTCATCGCGTCATCGCTCGGCGTGCGCTGCAACCACTGCCACGTGCGCCCTTTCGAAAAGGATGAAAAGAAAGAAAAAGCCACCGCGCGGCAGATGATCACGATGATGATGAACCTGAACAAAGGGAGCTTCGAAGGAAAGCGCGATGTGACCTGCTACACCTGCCACCGCGGCGCGCCGAAGCCCGTTGGTTTGCCCGTGATTCCCGAGCCGGGCGCGGAAACGGTCGCCCGGGCGACCCAGCCAGCGCCGGCAGTGGGAGCAGCGGGAGCTCCCGCGGCGAAGCAGGCGGAGGCGCTTCCCACCGCGGAACAACTCGTCGAAAAGTATACGCGGGCTATCGGTGGTGCGGAGGCTCTCGGCAAGCTGAAGACGCGCGTGGCAAAAGGGTTGTTCGAGAGCGAAGATTTTCGCGGCGAAACGGAAGAGATTTTCGAGGCCCCGAGCCGCTCTCTCACGGTGATCCACACGCCGAACGGCAATTTTACGCAGGGTTTCGACGGCACGACGGCATGGCAGCAGGACCCGGCGGGACGCGTCGGCGACCGAAACCCAGCGCAGGCGCGTCAGGCGGGCGATTTTCTTCGCATGTTCGATCTGAAAAAGGCCTATGGCAAAATGACCGTCGAGAAGAAGGCCGAGATTAGCAGACAGGCGGCCTATGTGGTGAACGCAGAGCCTGCCGACGGCCAGGCTACCGAGCGCCTGTACTTCGCGGCGGACAGCGGACTCCTTTTGCGCCTCATACGGTTCACCGATTCGCCCCTCGGCACAAACGTCGAGCAGACCGACTTCAGCGACTACCGCGACACAGGAGGTGTGAAGGTGCCCTTCGCGGTGCGTCATGCGGAGCCGCGCGAGTCGAACACCACCCGCTACCAAACGATTCAGTACAACGCGCCTGTGGACTCCGCTAAATTTGCCAAGCCGGCGAGCACCGCCCCTGCTCCTCCTGCGCGGCCCTAGCCGGCAGGACGAGGGCCGCCGAAAATTTTGCTCCTGCACGCAGTTGCTGCTCGTCCGCGAGCACGGCGCTACCGCTTTTGTGTGTAGCCTGCGCAAGTGATCACGGGGATGCGCGGGTATTTCGGGTAGTTTGTGTCGGTGGCCGAGCGCTCGCAGAGGACGAACCGCGATCCGCGCTCGGATTCGATCATCCGGGCGTAGGAGCAATCTGCGCAAAGGCCAGCGCGTGCCTCCTCCTCCGGAGGCTCCGCTTTTCTCCCTCCTTTACCCATACGGAGAGAATAGCTCATTATTCGAATGTGAATATCGTCTGCCCGATGTGCCCCGCAAACCTGCGGAACTCCGTTCCATTTTTTGCAGCGGGCCAGGTTGCGGCAGGGGGTAGCGGCTGCTAAAATTCACAGTTTGCCGGGTTGAGGCGCTCCGCGCCGATGGCGCAGGCCGCTTTCCCCGTTTGGACAAATGTCCTGCGACAGGGTCTTTCGTGGCCGGGCGAGGCACGCGCGTCCCGGAAGAGCCAAGCCCCCGCGGAATTCTCATCCAGCACTGGCAGCGCCGGCCTCTACGGAAGGGAGAGAGCTCGTGGCAAAGTACGATGTGGCAATCATCGGGAGCGGCCCCGGAGGGTATGTCGCGGCGATCCGCGCGGGCCAGCTCGGGTTGAAGACGGTAGTCGTTGAAAAGGACGCCTTTCTCGGCGGCACCTGCCTGCATGTCGGATGCATCCCCACGAAAGTTCTCCTCCACCATGCCGAAATCTACGACCATTTCAAGAACGCCGCCGAATACGGCTTCGAGGTCAGCGGGCTGAAAATCAACTGGGCCAACGTCATTGCGCGCAAGGATAAAATCGTCAAAAAGCACGCCAAGGGCATCGAATTCCTGTTCAAGAAGAACAAGGTCGAGTCGGTGCAGGGCTGGGGCCGCTACGCGGGGCCGGGCCGCGTGAGCGTCGAGAAGGACGGCAAGAAAACCCAGATCGAAGCCGCCAACATCCTCCTCGTCACCGGCTCCGAGGCGCGGTCATTGCCGGGAGTCGAGCCCGACGGCAAGACCATCCTGACGAACCGCGAAATCCTGCAGCTTCCGGAAATCCCGAAATCCATGATCGTCGTCGGCGCGGGCGCCGTCGGCGTCGAGTTTGCGTCCATCTTCCAGTCCTTCGGCACGCAGGTGACGATCCTCGAAATGCTGCCGCGCGTCGTGCCTGTCGAGGACGAAGAGATCTCCGCCGAGCTCGACAAGACCTTCCGCAAAAAAGGCATCCAGATTTTCACAGAGAGCAAGGTGGAAACGGTGAAGAAGGACGCCAAGGGCGTCACGGTCACCTTCAAGGACAAAGACGGCAAGGCGCAGACGTTGCAGGCGGAAAAGCTTCTGCTCGCCGTGGGCCGCAAGCCGCTGACCGACAACTGCGGCCTCGAGAATTCGAAAGCCAAGGTGGAGCGGGGTTTCGTGCACGCCGGCCCGTTCATGGAGACGGCGGAGAAGGGTCTGTACGCCATCGGCGACATCGTGGCAGGCCTGCCGCAGTTGGCCCACGCCGCCATGATGGAGGGCATCGCCGCAGTGACGCACATTGCCGGCAAGCCGGCGCCGCCCATCGTGAAAACGCGCATCCCCAACGCCACGTATTGCGAACCGCAGATTGGCTCGGTCGGCCTGACGGAAAAGCAGGCGCGCGAGACCGGCCACACGGTGAAGGTCGGGAAGTTTCCCTTCGCCGGGAACAGCAAGGCCACAATTCTCGGCAGCCATGGCGGCTTCATCAAAGTCGTCTCCGGAGAGAAATACGGCGAAATTCTCGGCGTGCACATCATCGGACCGCTGGCCACGGAAATTCTTGCGGAGGCCGTGACCGTGCTGCAGCTGGAGGGAACGGTGGACGACATGATGGCCATGATCCATGCGCACCCCACGGTGTGGGAAGCGATGGGCGACGCATTCGCGTCCGTGCGCGGTTTGCAAATCAATGTTTAGGCTGACGTGAAGACCTGCCTCACAATCGATCTCGGGCTGCTCCCCTACGCCGGAGCCTGCGCGCTGCAAAAGCGCATCGTCGCGGCGCGCAAGGCCGGCGCGATCGCCGACGTCCTGCTTCTCTGTGAGCACCCCCACGTCATCACCCAGGGGCGCAACGGAAAGCGCGAACATCTCCTCGTGACGGATGAGGTTTTGCGGGCCCGGGGTGTGGAGTTTTTCGAGACCAGCCGCGGCGGCGACATCACCTATCATGGGCCGGGACAGATTGTCGGCTATCCAATTTTCAACCTGAACGAAATCCGGCGCGATGTGGTCTGGTATGTGCGGCAACTCGAAGAAGCCATGATCCGCGCAACCGCGGAATTCGGCATTCCCGCCGGGCGCGAAGCGGGCAAGACCGGCGTTTGGGTGAAGACGGCGCACGGTGCGGCCGAAAAGGTCGCCGCGATCGGCGTGCACATCAGCCGCTGGGTGACTTCCCACGGGTTCGCCTATAACGTTTCGGCCGATCTGCGGTATTTCGATCTCATCGTTCCCTGCGGAATTTCGGACCGCAGGCCGACTTCGCTCGAAAAACTGCTCGGCCGAAGCGTGGTTTGCGCCGAAGTGGCGCCGCGGATTACGCGGCACTTGGGCGAAGTGTTTGGTCTGGAAATGCGCAAAGCGGCGCGCGAAGAATTGCTGGAGAAACTCGAAGCAGCCGAACAGGGCGTCGCGCTTTCGGCGTAGGATTCGGAGCAACGAATGAAGAGCGAGATTACGCGGCAGCAGCACCTCGATCTCTACTACTACATGCGGCTGAACCGCTCCGTCGAAGACACCATGGACAAGCTCTTCCGCCAGAACAAGATCGTCGGCGGCCTCTATTCGAGCCTGGGCCAGGAGGGGATTTCGGTCGGCAGCGCGTATGCGCTGGAGAAAAAAGACTGGCTGGCGCCGATGATCCGGAATATCGGCGCGCTGCTCGTGAAGGGTGTTCCGCCGCGCGACATCTTCACCCAGCACATGGCCAAGTACACCTCGCCGACGCTCGGCAAGGACGGCACCAGCCACTTCGGCGACCTCGAAAACCTGCATATCGTTTCGCCGATCTCCATGCTGGGCGATCTGATCCCCGTGATGGCCGGGGTGGGGATGGCGGGCCGCTATCTCGGCCAGAAGATTGTGGCCATGACGTGGATCGGCGACGGCGGGAGCTCCACGGGCGTGTTTCACGAAGGACTCAATTTCGCCGCGGTGCAAAAGGCGCCGCTCGTTCTCGTGCTGGAGAACAACCAGTGGGCCTATTCGACGCCCGTGCGGCGGCAGGTGCCCATCGTGAATCTCGCCGACCGCGCCAAGGCTTACGGCATCGCCAGCTACATCGTGGACGGCAATGACGTCATTGCGGTGTACACGACGGCCAAGGAAGCGGTGGAGCGCTGCCGGGCGGGAGACGGGCCGGTCCTGATCGAAGCGAAGACCATGCGCATGCGCGGCCACGCCCAGCACGACGCGGCGGAATATGTGCCCAAGGAAATGTTTGAGTACTGGAAGCGCCGCGATCCCATCGAGAACTACGAAAACTTTCTGGTGGCCGAGAAACTCCTGGACGCCAGCGGCAAGGCCGGCATCGAGAAAAAAATCGAGACGCTGCTCGCCGCCGACCGCGACTTCGCGGAAAATTCGCCCATGCCGCCGCCGGAACTGGCCGCTCAAGGCGTCTATTGCGAGGGGTGCCACACACCCACCCCCCGGTGGGAGCGTCCCATCCAGGAAGTGACGCCGCCCCGGTCCAGCGTGGATGGCGCGTGGACCGTGGAAGGCTTCGGCCGGGGAAAGGGTGCGGGCAGCGGGGCGGCTCCCATTCATTTTGGGGACACGCCGGCCGCGCCGCCGGCGGAAGAAAAGCCCGTGAGCGGAACTAAGGCAGCCGCCAAGGCCGCGCCGAAACACTCGGCCAAGAAACCGGCGAAAACCGCGAGCGCTTCCCGAAAGGCACGGAGGTAACCATGGCGCCGGTGACTTTTCTGGAGGCCATCAAGCAGGCCATGTTTGAAGAAATGGAGCGCGACCCGTCGGTCGTCCTTCTCGGCGAAGATGTCGGCGTCTATGGCGGCGCCTTCAAGACCAGCGAGGGATTGCTGCAGCGCTTCGGCTGGGAGCGCGTCATCGACACGCCCATCAGCGAGAGCGCCATCATCGGCGCGGCCTGCGGGATGAGCTATCTCGGCCTGCGCCCCATCGTCGAGATGCAGTTCATCGACTTCATTGCCTGCTGTTTCAACCAGCTCACCAATTTCGTCGCCAAGGGGCATTATCTGTGGGGCGCGCCGGCGCCCATGGTCGTGCGCGGGCCATCCGGCGGCGGCGTGCACGGCGGCCCGTTCCACTCCGCGAATCCGGAGATGTATTTCGTGCACACGCCGGGATTGAAGGTCATCTATCCTTCGACCCCCTCGGACGCCAAGGGTCTTCTCAAAGCCGCCGTCCGCGACAACAATCCGGTGCTCTTCTTCGAGCACAAATTCCTTTACCGCCGCATCAAAGCAGAGCTCCCCGGCGGGGACCACACCGTGCCCATCGGCAAGGCCGTCATCCGCCGCGAGGGAAAGCACCTCACGATTCTCTCCTACGCCGCGATGATGCATACTTCGCTCGAAGCCGCGGACGCGCTGGCCAAGGAGGGCATCGAGGCGGAAGTCATTGATTTGCGCACCCTGCTTCCGCTCGATGAAGAGACGATATTGCAATCGGTGAAGAAGACCAACAAGGTCCTCGTCGTCCACGAGGACACGAAAACCGGCGGCATCGCGGGCGAAATCGCCGCCCTTCTCTGCGAAAAGGCCTTCGGCGATCTGGACGGGCCGCTCGTGCGGGTGACGTCGCTCGACACGCCCGTGCCCTACGCGCCGACGCTCGAAGAATACTTCTTGCCGAACGCGCAGAAGGTGTTTGCCGCTGCGCGCGAGTTGGCGCGGTATTGAGGGGTAGCGTTGTGAGCGATTGGCCTCTTCACATCAGGCTCCAGTTTCTTGTCACACGACTGCTCAAGGTCGTTGGGCCGGGTCACATCCGTGCCCACGCGCACTCTTCGCGGCATCGCAGTGAGCTTGAGAGGAGCGAGCGCTGCGGTTGTTTTTATTGTTTGGAGACGTTTGCGCCCGCGGAAATCGAGGAATGGACCGATGACGAAACGACAGCCCTATGTCCCCGTTGCGGCATCGATTCGGTAATCGGTTCTGCTTCTGGCTTTCCGCTTTCCCCTGGGTTTCTGAACCAGATGCATCGCCGTTGGTTCGAGCGCACTTACAAAGTGCAGTTGTAGGCTAGCGCCGGGTCGCGATGCAACCGTGCGCTATAATTCAGTTATTGAGGGAATAGAGGAGCAATTTAT
>JBGQHF010000102.1:0-11647 GCA_041497835.1 Terriglobia bacterium | reverse complement strand
GTGGTGGATGAAAACAATCGTCCCATTGGAACCATCACGGTAGACGACGTGGTGTCGCGGCTTTTGAAATAGGCGCAGAGGGAGCGGGGCGGGAACACAGCATGAACCCGGAGCGGGCGGAAATCGCAGAAGTGGGGGCAGGTTGGCGCGGCCGTGCGTCGCGGCTGACCAAGGCGCTGCGCGCCAGCCGCAGGCGCATCGCGCTGTTCCTGGCAATCGTTGGTCCGGGGCTGATCGTTTCAAACGTGGACAACGACGCCGGGGGGATCTATGTGTATTCGCAGTCCGGCGCGCAATTCGGCTATGGAGTGCTGTGGTCGCTGATCCCGATGACCTTCGCGCTCTACGTGTCACTCGAGATGTGTTCCCGCATGGGTGCTGTCACCGGCAAGGGTCTCTCCGATCTCATCCGGGAAGAGTTTGGATTTCGCGTGACGTTTTTCGTGATGGTGGCGGTCCTTGTCGTCAATCTCGGAAATGTCTTGGCCGAATTTGCCGGCGTAGCCTCGGCGATGGAGATCTTCGGTGTGAGCAAGTACGTCTCCGTCCCGATTGCCGCGTTGCTGGTCTGGGTGCTGGTCGTTGGGGGGTCCGCGGCGAGAGTGGAAAAGATTTTTCTGGCGGTCTGTACCGTATATATCGCGTATGTGTTTTCGGCGGTGCTGGCGAAGCCGGAATGGCTGGTCGCCCTGTTGCATCTACTGCCGCCGCACCTCATGAAAATCGTGCCGACCGTCAAGCAGTTCGTAGAAGCGCCGCCCGTTTCGGCGAGTTACCTCCTGATCCTCGCCGCCCTCGTGGGGACCACGATCGCACCCTGGCAGCATTTCTACCTGCAAGCCGCGGTGGTCGAAAAGCGCGTCGGGCCGCGCCAGTATGCTCATACGAGGAATGACGTTCTCGTCGGCAGCATCAGTTGCATGGTGATCGTATTCTTCATCATCGTGTGCACCGCGGCGACGCTCCATCTCCACGGTCACCACGACGTGCCGGATGCAAAGTCCGCGGCGCTGGCCCTGGAGCCGCTCGCGGGGCGCTTCGCCAAACTGCTGTTTGCTCTGGGCCTGCTGAACGCCTCGCTGTTCGCGGCTTCCATCCTGCCGCTTTCCACTTCGTACGTGATCTGTGAGGCGCTGGGATTCGAATCGGGAATCGACCGGAAATTCGGTGAAGCGAAGATTTTCTATTCGCTTTACACTGCGCTCATCGTCATCGGCGCGGCGCTGATCCTGATCCCGCGCGCTCCGCTGGTGCGCATCGCGGTCCTTTCGCAGGTGGCCAACGGTTTCCTGCTGCCGCTCGTTCTGGTCTTCATCCTCCTGCTGGTGAACCGGCGGGACCTGATGGGGGACCAAGTCAACAGCAAGGGCTTCAACTGGGTCGCCTGGACCACGACTGTCGCCATGATCCTGCTGACGCTGGTCCTCGTCTATACCGCGGTCGCGCACCCTGAATCGGCGGGGATCTTCCCTCCTACGTAACTGTTTGGAAGAATGCTGCCGGGTACAAGCATTGCGCCGCGGGGGAGCGGTGTGTTAACTTTGCGGCGTAAAGAGGAATTGCCCTTTTCGAGCCGTGCCGTACACCAAACACCATCGCACCCTGCAAGTCGCCGCGTCGGCGCTTCTCGGGACCGTATCTGCGGAGGAAGCGCGTCTGCTGGAGAAACTCGACGTAGCCCGTTTGCCGCGCCACGTCGCCATTATTATGGACGGCAATGGCCGCTGGGCGAAACAGCGGCACCTTCCCCGGGTGGCCGGGCACCGCGCGGGGGTGCAGTCTGCGCGGATGGCGATCGAGACCTGCGCGCGCCTCAAGCTGCAAGCGCTGACGCTCTACGCCTTCTCGGTGGAGAATTGGCGGCGTCCGAAGACCGAGATTGATTTCCTGATGCAGCTCCTGCGGGACTATCTGCGGCGTGAGTTGCCGGTCATTCACAAAAACAATATCCGGCTGCGCATTCTCGGCCGCATGGACGAGCTGCCCGCCGGTGTGCGGCAGGACGTCCTCGATGCCATGGAGGTGACGGCGGGGAATTCCGGAATGACCCTGGCGGTCGCGCTCAACTATGGCGGGCGCGCGGAGATTGTGGACGCGGTGAACGCAGTCCTGGAAGGGCGTCGCGGCGGGCCTTCGGTTGAGCCAGTGACGGAAGAGCAATTGGCGCGGCATCTGTATACGGCCGGGCTGCCGGACCCGGATCTGCTGGTGCGCACGAGCGGCGAGATGCGCGTCAGTAATTTTCTGCTCTGGCAGATTGCTTACGCCGAAATTCACGTGACCGAGACGCTCTGGCCCGATTTCAATCGCGCGCGGCTGATCGAGGCGTTCCTCGAATACCAGAGGCGCGAACGGCGCTACGGCGGCATCGGCGAGAACGAAGAGTCCGAACCGGTCGAGCCGGCGCGCGTCGTGGTCCGGTAGCGGTCTGCCTCCCGAAACTTCTTCCGTGATTTCTTTCCCCGCATGTGATTGGATTTGGGCGGTATCTGTACCGGAGACGCGCGTCACATGACCTGGAAAAGGGTGCTCACCGCCGTCGTCTTGATCCCTCTGGTCGTGGGGCTGGTGCTTTGGGGCTCGACCGGGGCCGTGGCGATCGGGATAGCGCTGGTAACGCTGCTGGCGCTGTTCGAATATTTTGCCCTCGGCGACGCGATCGGACATCGCGCGCACCGCTTTTGGACAGGCACCTGCGCTCTCGTGCTGATCTACCTGCAATGGCTTGCCGCGATGGCGCCGAGCTATGAACTCTCCGGCGGTCTTAGGCTCCAGAACACGGTCGGGCGATTTTTCAGCGGCCTGCTCGCTGTTCCGGATGCGTTTTTTCTGTTTGCCGCGGGAGTTGCGGGCATAACGTTGTTCACCCGACGGCCGCTTGTGGAAGTATTGCCCGCGGCGGGAATCAGCGCAAGCGGTCTGTTGCTGGTGGCATTTCCGCTGAGCTACGCGGTGCGCCTGCACGGGGTGCATCCTGAGGGCCGCTGGCTGCTGCTCTTTGCCCTCGTCATCATCTGGGTTGGCGATACAGCTGCCTATTTTGTTGGACGATCCATTGGGCGGCTCCCGCTTGCTCCGCACCTCAGTCCGAAGAAAACGTGGGAAGGTACGATCGCCAGCCTGGCCGGGTCGCTTCTCGTTGCGTACGTGTTTGAGCGCTGGATCCACGTCCGGCCGGTCCACCTGTACGCGATGGCGGCAGTGGGAAACGTGGCCGGGCAGGTGGGCGACCTGCTGGAATCCGCCTACAAGCGCAGCGCCGGAGCGAAGGATTCCGGCAGCATTCTGCCTGGACACGGGGGGATGCTGGACCGGATCGATGCGCTCATCCTGGCCGTTCCGGTTGTCTGGTATTATTGGATTCTGTGCGTGTCGCCCGGGAATTAGGACGCTGCGCACGGACAGAGACGATTCTTCAGTGAAACAGCTCGCCATCCTAGGCTCGACCGGCTCGATCGGGCGGCAATGCCTCGCGGTCGTGGAGGCCTTGCCGGAGCGGTTTCGCGTGGCCGCGCTCGCGGCCGGCGCAAACCTCGAGGAGCTGATCGGGCAAATCGCGCGGCACGAACCCTCACTCGTCTCCGTAGCCGATGCGGCGCGCGCGGACGATCTCGCCAGCCGGCTTCGCGAGAAGGGACTCAAACTGCCGGAGATTCATCACGGACGTGAGGGCATGCGCGTCGTGGGCACACACCCGCAGGCCGACATCGTCGTTTCCGCGGCGGTCGGCGTGGTGGGCCTCGAAGCGACCTACGAAGCGGTCCGGCTCGGCAAGCAGGTGGCACTGTCGAACAAGGAAGTGCTGGTGGCGGCGGGAGAGCTGGTGATGGCGGCCGCGCAGAAGTCCGGCCGCGAATTGCTGCCCGTGGACAGCGAACACAACGCCATTCACCAATGCCTGCGCGGCGGCGCACACAACGAAGTGCGGCGGCTGGTGCTCACAGCTTCGGGCGGGCCATTTCGGAAGACGCCGCTTAAGGATCTAGCTGCTGCCACACCCGAGCAGGCGCTGGCGCATCCGAACTGGAGGATGGGCAACCGCATCACCATTGATTCGGCGACGATGATGAATAAAGGCTTTGAGGTGATCGAGGCGCGGTGGCTTTTCGGCCTGAAGCCCGACCAGATTGATGTGGTGATCCATCCGCAATCCACGATTCATTCCATGGTCGAATTTGTGGACGGTTCTGTTCTCGCACAACTTGGCCCGACGGACATGCGCATGCCCATTCAATATGCGCTAACCTACCCAGAGCGGGTGGCATCCAATCAGGTGGCGCTGGATTGGACAAAGCTGAAGAGGCTGGATTTCGAGCGGGTCTCCACGCGGCGGTTTCCCTGTTTGCGGCTCGCGCGAGAAGCACTGCGAAAGGGCGGCGCGATGCCCTGTGCGTTGAACGCGGCGGATGAAGTCGCCGTGGCCGCATTTCTGGAAGGCAGACTGCCGTTCCTGGGAATCTCCGAATTGATCGAGAGGGTGCTCAGCCGGACGCCGCGCCTTCGCTTTGAGAAAATGGACGACGTGCTCGCGGCTGACGCGGAAGCGCGCCGAATGGCAAGGGAAGAGGTGGGGCGATTGACGGCGACGGCGGCTGCGGCCCGGTGAGGGTTTTTGAAGCTGCGGCCGAAGCAGGCGGACGGAGACTGGGCGAGAAGGGACGCACGACGCGATGAATGTACTTGTTGGCGTAGTTCTGGTCCTCGGCATCATGATCCTGGTGCACGAGTGGGGACATTTTGTGATGGCTCGCCTGTTTGGCGTGCGCGTGGACGTCTTCTCGATCGGTTTCGGTCCGCGGCTGTTTGGCTGGAAGCGCGGGGCCACGGACTATCGCGTGAGCGCTCTGCCGCTGGGCGGATATGTGCGCATGGCGGGGCAGGATATCTTCGACGTGGACTCCGGAGATCAGAAGCCGACGGGAGCACCCGACGAACTCCTGAGCAAGCCGCGCTGGCAGCGCGCGATCATCTCTTTTGGCGGGCCTCTCGTCAATCTGGCCCTTCCTCCTCTTCTCCTCGCCGGTTTCTTCATCGTGTCCGGCCTGCCGTACGCGGCTTTCCTCGATCGTCCGCTGGAGGTCACCGTGTTGCCTTCCGGCAAGAGCGCGCAGGCAAGTCCGTTGCGCGTGGGCGACAAGATTGTCTCGCTGAATGGCGTACCGAATCCGTCGTGGGAGAAGGCGCTGAATCTCTTGAGCGAAGCGGCGCCGGGCAGCATCCTGCAGATTGAAGCAGAGAATGGCGGCGCACGTCGCGCGGTGTCCGTGCAGGTGAAAGATCTGGATCAACTCCAAACTCTATTTGGCTATCCTCCGATCCCGCCCATCGTGGACCAGGTCTTGCCCGGTAGCCCCGCGTATCGAGCGGACCTTCGCCCGGATGACAAGCTCATCGCGCTGAACGGCCAGGCCCTCGAAACCTGGCCGCAGTTTGTGGACGGGGTGCGGCAGTCGAACGGGCAGAAGCTGGAGTTGGGGATTGAACGCAAGGGAGAGAAGCGCCAGATTACTCTGACGCCGCAGCAGGGCGTGAGCGAGCGCGGCGAAACGGTTTGGCAGGTAGGCGTTCAGCCGCACGAGGATACTCGCTACCGGCGGGTTAGCACTTTGGAGTCGGCGAAGTCCGCGGTGATTGTGACCGTCGCGCAGACCAGACAGCTTCTTGGGGTTATCGGGAAGATATTCTCCGGACGCCTGTCCATCAAGCAACTGCAGGGCGTCGTAGGGATCGCCCGCGTGTCCGGCGAGGCCGTCAAGAGAGGGCCTTCCTCGGTCCTCCAACTGATGGCCTTCATCAGCCTGAATCTGGGAATTTTGAACCTGCTGCCGATTCCGATTTTGGATGGCGGGCACATCCTGCTGTTGACGATCGAGGGCCTGCGCCGCCGCGACCTCAGCTTGGCGTTCAAAGAGCGCTTCGTTCAGGTAGGACTGGTCTTTCTTTTGGTGGTCTTTGCCATCGTGATGTATAACGACGTGGTACGGAGTTTGCCGGTACACTGACCGGCGATGCATTCTTCGGAGCAAGGTATGGCAGCCTCACCCGCTCACCGGGCATCCATCGGGGAGCGCATCAATACATCGGAAACGACGGGAAGACTCGAGCAGGCGCTGCGATCGCGCGGCATCCGCCTGACGCAGCAGCGGCGTGTCATCCTGCAGGTGATGGACAACGCCGAGCGGCACCTCGACGCGGGAAGCATCCTGGAGCGCGCGCAAAAGATTGATTCCGGCGTGCACCGCGTGACCGTGTACCGCACCATCGAACTGCTGAAGAAGCACGGACTGATTGACGAACTCGACCTGCTGCATCTCCGCGGAGACCAGCACTACTACGAGAGCCACGGGCCGCGCGACCATATCCATGTCGCCTGCCTGCGCTGCGGCAAAGTGCGCGAATTCGAGAGCCGCCTCTACGAGCTCTTGAAGCAGCAGATCGAGCGCGACTTCAGCATGAAGGTGACAATTTCACGAACGGAAGTGGGCGGATATTGCGCCGAATGCCTGGCCAAGGTTTCCGCTTAGTTCCACAGGCATACCCCCAACGTCCGGAATTAGCCCCATTCCTGCATGAGCAAATCGTGTCAGCTCGGCTGGCGGAGAGAGCGGTAGCGCCCGAGGCGGGCGAAAAAGCGGCCGGCATTCGCGATGTCGCGGGCGATTTGCGCGCGCAGCTCCTCCGGACCGGCGAACTTTTTCTCCGCCCGCAGGCGTTTCCAGAATCGAATCTTCATTCGCGATGGATGGATGTCTCCGGAGAATCCAAGAAGGTGGGTCTCCACGCTGAGGGAGGCGCCGTTGAACGTCGGACGGTTGCCGACATTCGTCACGGAGTCATAGCTCACGTCGCCGATCTTCGTTTGTGTGACATAAACGCCGATGGCCGGGAGAAGCTCCTGCTCCGGGACGAGATTGAGCGTGGGAAACGTGAAGCGGCGGCCCGTTCCCGTTCCGGCGACTACCGGCCCCGTCAGAACAAAAGGTCGGCCCAGCAGCCTCCCCGCATGGCTGACTTTGCCGGTGGCAATTTCCCGGCGAATCACCGTGCTGGAGACGATTTCGCCGCGGAAGGTGACCGGCGGCACTATGAGCACTTCGAAACCGCGCTGTAGCCCGAGCTTCCGAAGTAGAGGCACATCCCCCGCCTGTTTGTGCCCGAAGCGGAAATTTTCGCCGAGGAGGATCGCGCGCAACTGCAAATCACGCACGAGGATCTCTTCCACAAAAGCTTCGGCCGAGAGGCGGGACAGTTCCAGCGTGAAGGGCAGGACGACGGCGGCTTCGAGGCCTCCCGCGGAAAACCACGTCAGGCGCTGCTCGTTGGTTGACAGGCGCAACGGGGCCTTTTCCGGCCGCAAAACCTTCAGCGGTGGCGGCTCGAAGGTCAGCGCAGTCGATACATCGCCTGAGGCGCGGGCGCGCTCGATGACGCCGCGCAGGATGGCCTGGTGTCCGAGATGGATGCCGTCGAAATTGCCGATGGCCAGGATGCTTCCGCGGCCGCTCTCGAGGTAGTGAGCGGCCCACTCGGCAGAGGAAGAGAAAACAGCGAGGCTCATGGCGCGGCGACCTCGAAGCACAGTCCGTCATAGGCGAGCTGAACGTGGGGGAAGCCCAGCCGGCGCAGGCGCTCGTTGGTCTCTCCGTGTGCAAGGTCGTGCGCGATGTGCGTGAACCACGCGCGGCGCGGCCGAACCTCCTGCACCAGGGCCAGGGCCTGATCGACGGTCTGGTGCATGGGGTGGGGAATATCGCGCAGGGCGTCAACGATGAGATCGTCCAGGCCAGCGAGAAGCGGCTTCGACTCCTCGGGCAATTCGCTGAAATCGGTGAGGTACGCCGCGCCGCCGAAGCGGTAGCCCAGCACTCCGAAGTCGCCGTGGAGCGCGGGTACAGGGACAACCCGAGTGCCGAGCACCTCGAAGGGGCCGTCCACGGCGCGCAGCAAGACGCGAGGCACCGTGCTCAGCGTCGGGCCATCGTCGAAGACGTAGGCAAACGTCCGGCGGATGATGCGAAACGTTTCCTCGGAGCCATAGACCGGGAGCGCCGATTTCTGACGGATGTTAAAGGGGCGAATATCGTCAAATCCGAGGATATGGTCGGCGTGGCCGTGTGTGAGGAGAATGGCATCGAGCCGCTGCAGGTCCAGGCGCAGCGCCTGCTGACGGAAATCCGGAGTGGTGTCCACGACGGCGTGGCGGCCGCCGCGGGATAGAAGCACCGAGGGCCGGAGGCGTTTGTCGCGGGGGTCATCGGAGCGGCAGACGCGGCACGCGCACCCAAGCGACGGCACGCCCATCGAGGTGCCGGAGCCGAGAACCGTCAGGCGGAGGGGAGCAGCGGTCATCTGCGAACTACAGTTCCGCGCGGCAGCGATGCTTCCGATTGCGGGCCCGCCGCGGCATCAGCCGCGCGTTTTCGCGCGCGCCTGGACCGGCGGCGCCGCCTCCTGCGAAATCTCGAGATACGTCATCTTCAACTTGCCGAGAAGATCAGACAAAAGGCTGTCCTCTTCCGGCGCGAGATTTCCCAGCGTTTTTTCGTGCAGCGCATCGAGCATGTCGATCAATTCCCGGGCCGCATCCGGATCCACGATCGGCTGGCCCGTTTGAGGATCGGCGTAGGCACCAAGGACCATGGCGGCGTTGCTGCCTATCATGCGGACCAGATTCTCGAAGGCGGTGGAGCGCTTGGGCGTCTCCTTCTGCGCGGGAGCCGCAGGTGATGCGTCGGCGGACTGAGGCTTCAGAGCTTCGGCACGGGCAGCCTTCGCGGCCTCGCGCTCCTCCTGCTCGACGACGTCGTGGCGCAGTTCGCCTTCCGCCGTGAAGGGCCGCCGGTCAATGACGCGGAATGTATCTTCTGGCTTGTGTTCAGACAAGATAGAACCCTCTGCAATCTCAACCGTTATCAGTTTAGCATCGGGACTGCGGTTTGTGTAGGAGCGGCGCAAACTCCGCGGATTCCCTCCGCTTGTCAAACCTGGACCTGCGCCGTAAAGTGGAACACTTGTTTCCATGCCCTGGATCATGCAGATGAGCCCCCGAAACCGAAAAACAGCACGGCACAAACGGCCCCGTCCGGCCGGGAAAGCGATACGCGCGGCGGAAAGCCCGCGACTGGAAAAGCAGCGACGGGCTGCGGGGGAGTGGTTCGAAAAACTGGTGGCCCTGCAAGCGCGTCTCCGCGCGCCAAACGGCTGTCCCTGGGACCGCGAGCAGACCCACGTAAGCTTGCGCACGTATCTTCTCGAGGAAGCCTATGAGGTGCTGGAGGCGCTTGAAAGCGGGAACGACGCCAAGTTTGCGGAGGAGATGGGCGACCTCCTGCTGCAGATCGTTTTTCATTCGCAGATTGCGCAGGAGGAGGAGCGGTTTACGGTCGCGGACGTGATCCGCGAGGTGCACGACAAGATGGTGCGGCGGCATCCGCACGTCTTCGGCGAAGTGAAGGCAGGCAGTGCCAAAGAAGTGTTGCGAAACTGGGAGCAGCTCAAAGCCGAGGAACGCAAGGCGACGAAAGGGGAGGACGAGGAAACCGATGGCCAGCCCGCCTCTTTGCTCGACGGGGTTCCGAAAAACGCCCCGGCAATCCTCGAAGCGTTTCAACTGACGCGCCGCGCCGCCCGCATCGGATTCGATTGGGAGGACGCCGCGGGAATTCTCGACAAGTGGCGCGAGGAATCGGCCGAACTGGGGCACGCGCTGCAGATGAAGAATGCGGAGCAAATCGAAGAAGAGATCGGCGATCTCTTGTTCGTTGCGGTGAACCTCGCGCGGTTTCTCCAAGTGGATCCTGAGCTTGCGCTCAAGAAGGCCAATCGGAAGTTTTCGGCGCGATTTCGCGCCATGGAGCGAATCGCCGCGAAGCGACGGACGCCGCTGGCCGATATGCCCCGTCAAGATCTGGAGCGTCTCTGGGAAGCCGCCAAACGGGCCGGGGCTGGGCGCGGGAAAGCGGCGGCGCAGGCTGCACCGAGGAAATTGACGGGGTCATGACCGGCGAAATCCTCATCCGAAAGTGTGAATCGCTCGCGGAGTTCGAGCGCTGCGTCGAATTGCAGCGAGAGATCTGGGGCGAGGCGGACCTGGAAGTCGAGCCGATCACTTTGTTTGTGGTTGCTTCGCGCGTGGGAGGGCAAGTGCTTGGAGCGTTTGACGCCGGCCGCATGGTGGGCTACACGCTGGCTTTGCCGGGGATCAGGGAAGGCAGGGCCTTCCTTCATTCGCACATGACGGGGGTTCTCGGGGAGTACCGCGGCCGCGGGGTGGGCCGGCAGCTCAAACTCTTCCAGCGGGATGAGGCGCTCGGCCGCGGCATTCGTGTGGTTGAATGGACCTTCGACCCGCTCGAACTGGGCAACGCGCACTTCAATCTCAACCGCTTGGGGGCCATCTGCCGGAGCTACGTGCCGAATCTGTATGGCGTCACGAGCAGCCCGCTCCATCGCGGGTTGCCGACCGACCGGCTGATGGCGGAATGGCATCTGGATTCGCCGCGGGTTGCCAGGATTCTCACCGGGAAGCTGCCGGAGCCGGAAGATGCTCCCGCAACGGTTTTTTTTCCAGCCGAGTTCGAAACGTGGAGGAAAAGCGGTTCCGGGGAAGTCGCCACGGTGCAGTCGCGCATCCGCGGGGAGTTTCAGATGTGGTTTGCGCGCGGCTATGCCGCGATCGCGATTCGGACGACACCTGCGGGCACGTCGTATCTCTTGTCGCCGTGGAGCGATTTCTAACCTTTTTCGGTCCGTCATCCTGGGGCGAACCGACACTACGCTCGCTCCGAAGGACAGACCGCTCAGTTGGAGAAAGGGATTCTGGAACAGGACCGCGAGAGGAAAGATGAAGGTTTGCGAACTCACCCTGCGCGAAGTGCCGATGAAGCTGATCACTCCCTTCGAAACGAGTATGGAGCGCACCGTGGTGCGCCGCATCCTGCTCATCGAGGCCGACGTGGACGGCGCGACCGGCTGGGGCGAGTGTGTCGCGGGAGAAACGCCATCCTACAGTCCCGAGACGGTGGAAACCGCTTGGCACATCCTGCGCGATTTTCTATGGCCACTCTTGAAGGGCAGGGAATTCCGGTCGGCAGCCGACGTGTGGGACCTTCTCGGCCGGGTGCGCGGACACAATATGGCCAAGGGCGGCCTCGAGGCGGCGATCTGGGACGCCGAGGCAAGACAGAAAGGCGTGCCGCTGGCCAGTCTCCTTGGCGGGACGCACGAGGAGATCGCGTGTGGTGTTTCTATCGGGATCAAGGAATCCCTGGATGAGCTTGTGGCCGCGGTCCGCAAGGAACTGGCCGCCGGTTATCAGCGGGTCAAAATCAAGATCAAGCCGGGATGGGATCTGGCGCCGGTGCAGCGTTTGCGCCAGGATTTCCCGCGCATGCGCCTGATGGTGGATGCCAATTCCGCTTACCGGTTGGCCGACTGGCCGTTGTTGAAGCAGCTCGAAGGCTTCTACCTGATGATGATCGAGCAGCCGCTCGGCTGGGACGACATCTACGGGCACGCCGAACTCCAGAAAAAGCTCGAGACGCCCCTGTGTCTGGATGAGTGCATCCACAGCGAAGAGCATGCCCGGGCCGCGCTGGCCCTCGGTGCGTGCAAGATCATCAACATCAAGCTCGGGCGCGTCGGGGGG
>JBGQHF010000101.1:0-11764 GCA_041497835.1 Terriglobia bacterium | reverse complement strand
TCTGCTCTGGCACATGCACCAGCCGCAATACCGCGACCCGGAGAGCGGCGCCTACCTGCTTCCTTGGACGCGGCTGCACGCCCTGAAGGACTACTGGGGAATGGTCGAGGTACTCGGGGAGTTTCCGGGTGTGCATGCCACTTTCAACGTCGTCCCGTCCCTCGGGAGACAGCTCGAAGAGTACGCCAGCGGGGAATTCAGCGAGCCGTGGTTTGACCTGGCGCATCTTCCCCCGGAGGCACTGAACGGGGAAGACAAACGCGAGATCCTCGCGCGGGCCTTCCAGGTAAACCACGAACGCCTGATGTTGCGCTGGCCGCGCTTCGTCGAACTCTACGAATGGTCGCGGGCCGCGGGGGGCGCGCAGGCGCTGATTACATTTTCCCCGAGAGACTGGCGCGACCTGCAGGTCCTCTCGCAGCTCGCCTGGATGGACGAATTCTGGCTCGAGAAAGATCCCGTTGTGAGCCGGCTGGCGACGAAGGGCAAAGATTTTTCGGAGAAAGACAAAGGCGATTTGCGCGAAAAACAGCTCGATCTGCTCTGCCAGGTGCTTCCGGCCTATCGAGAGGCTGAGGCGCGGGGACAGATCGAGTTGACGACAACGCCTTTCTATCATCCGATTCTCCCGCTGCTGTGCGATTCGGACATTGCGCGAGTGGCCAATCCCGGGACGCCGCTGCCGCGGCGGGCTTTCCGGAGGCCGGAGGACGCGCGGGAGCAGTTGCGGCGCGCCATCGAGTATCACGAGCGCGTATTTGGCACGAAGCCTGCCGGGTTGTGGCCTTCCGAAGGTTCCGTTTCCGATCAAGCACTCGCGATTGCCGCGGAAGAAGGCTTCCGCTGGTTCGGCACCGACGAAGGCGTCCTCGGGCGCACGCTGAATATTGGATTCTTCCGCGATGCGACGGGGCTGCCGGCCAATGCGGAACGCCTCTACCAGCCCTGGAAGTTCCAACTCGGCGGGCGCGAGATTTCCGGGCTCTTCCGCGACCACCATATTTCAGATCTGATTGGATTCGTCTATAGCCGGATGGATGCGAAAGCAGCCGCAGAGGACCTGCACAACCGGCTGCGCCACCTCGGCGAGAGCGTTCATACGGGCCTGCCGCTGACGGTCTGCGTGTTTCTTGATGGAGAAAACGCCTGGGAGTATTACCCGGGGAACGGGCGCGAGTTTCTGCGCGAATTCTACCGCCGCATGCAGGATGATGCCGACGTTCGTTGCTTGACCGGCTCCGAAGCCATCGCCGCGGGCGGCGAACTCTCTGTTTCGCGGGGAATATTTCCGGCGTCGTGGATCAATGCAAATTTCGACGTGTGGATAGGCCACGCAGAAGACGTAGCCGCGTGGGAGCTGCTGTGGGACGCGCGCGAAGCCTACGCACGCGCCGTAGAGACGCGCGAGCAAAACCTGGACGGCGCGCCGACCGAGACTGCGCTGGCGATGGCGCTGGAATCCCTGCTGGTTGCAGAGGGCAGCGACTGGTGCTGGTGGTTCGGGCCGGAGCACAGCACGGCAAACGACGCCGAATTTGACGCCCTCTTTCGGAAGCACGTGACGAGCATCTATCTGGCACTGGGTCAGACGGCGCCGGAAGACCTGGCCAAACCGATCAAGCGCAAGCCCGAACACGCCGTGCAGCTCGCGCCGGCCGGGTACCTGCGTGTGGCGGTGGATGGCCGGGATACCTCCTATTTTGAATGGCTCGGCGCAGGCTTGTACTCCCCCGAGCGGCGAGGCGGCGCCATGCACGGCCGGACGTTTTATCTTCACGAGCTGCGCTACGGTTTCAGTGAAGACTCCCTGTATGTGCGCGTCGACCCCTTCCGCGAATCGCTGGAGCAATTGGAGGATCCTGAATTCCGCATCACCATCGAGGCGGGAAAGGAAGTCACGGTGGTGGCGAGGCTGAATCGCGGGCGACTCGCGGAATTCGCTGTAGAGAAGGACCGCGTGTGCCTCCTCAATCCCAAGACCGTGGCCGCTGCGGCATTCGACCGCATCTTGGAAATTTCCGTACAGAAGGAACTCTTCGATCTCGCGGGCGAGACACGCTTGAAACTCGGAATCGCGCTCTGGCACGGCGGATTGCCGGTCGACGTGCTTCCCGCGGAGGGATTTCTCGAGGTCAGCCTGGGCGAAGAGAACTCCTCATGGCCAACTGAGCCTGCGGCGTAGCGGTGGTCGAAGAACGATGCCCCCGGGGTAGGCATGGAAGGGGCAGGGGGCGTAAGTCTCTTGGAACCGGCGGGCGGGTCAGCGTTGCGAGAAGAGCTTGACGGCGAGTTCGCGGGGGTGGTCGCCCACGGGGATCATCGTGAGCAAGCTGTTCGTTGAAACGCGGACGACCGCCAGGTCGCCGGAGCCTTCGTTGGCCACCAGCAAGAGCCTCTCATCGGGATCAAAGCGGCTCGCCCCGGGATTCTGGCCCGCCTGGGCGGGCCGGCTGACCTTTCGATTGAAAGTGTCGACGGGCGTGACGCGCCCCGCAGCCGTGTCCGAGATGTAGAGCAAGGTGGCATCGCGGCTGAGGACGCCGCGAGACGGGGTGGAACCCAGAAGTAGGTAGTCTCCGACCTCATGGGTCCCCGTGTTGATGGCCTGCAGACCATGCGCGCCGGGGGTGAGGACATACAATTCGCCGCCATCGGGCTTGAGGAGCATGTCCGATGGCGTCCCGGCTAGTTCCAGATGGGTGAGGAGAAGACCCCGCCTCAGATCGACGACGGAAAGCAAACGGTTCTCGCGGCTCAGGACGAAAGCGACGGAACTATCCGGCAGAACCGCGACCTCATCCGGGCTTGCGGTGACGAAGATGGTTTCGCGAAGAGCAAGCGATGCAGCGTCGTAGAAGGCGAGCGTGGCGTCGCGGTGGTTGAGGACGAGCAGCGTCTTTCCGTCGGGCGTGACGCGGACGAGGACGGGCTCGCCCGCGATGCGGGTGCGGGCGATGATTTGCCGGGAAGCGCAGTCAATGACAGCCAGCGACTCTCCTTTGGAAGCCGTGACGTAAGCGCGCCGGCCATCCGGCGAGAAGGAAACGGCAAAGGGTGCGGCTCCCACGGAGAGGCGCGCCGCCACCTGGTTCGTTCGCGCATCCAGAATCCACACGTATCCGCCAGCCGTACTGACGCCCCAGATTTCAGGCCGCGTGGGGTGCTCCACCACGCCGGACGGTGATGGGCCGACAGCTACCCGCGCGGTCACGGCGAGGCGGATGAGGTCCACAACCGTGACGTTGCCGTCGTCCGTCGAGACGTAGGCGCACAGACGCAGCCCCGGCGTGAGAAAGGATGGCCGGTGCTCGCGGGCAATCTCGATGGACCCTGCGACAAGCAGGGCCAGGAGAAGGAAAGCGAAACGGAAATTGCGAGGACGATTTCTCATGTGCGATCGCGTAGCCGCTGGCGGGCTCGGCGGCTGTCAGTTGATGCTGCGATGCAGAACCGCGGCAATCTGGCGGACCTCTTCCACGAGCTTCACGAATTCGTCCGGCAGGATGGACTGCATGCCGTCGGAGAGCGCTTTGTCGGGCTCGTGATGGACTTCGACAAGAAGACCATCGGCGCCGACCGCGACGGCAGCGCGGGACAGCGGGAGAACTTTGTGGCGGCGCCCGGTGCCGTGGCTGGGGTCCACGAGGATAGGGAGGTGGCTGCGCTTTTTCACGGCGGGCACGACAGTCAGATCGAGCGTGTTCCGCGAGTGGTCGGCGAAGGTGCGCACGCCCCGCTCACACAGCATAACGTTGTAGTTGCCCTCGGAAAGGATGTACTCCGCGGCCATCAGGAATTCGTCAAGCGTGGCGGACATGCCGCGCTTGAGGAGAACGGGCTTCCGGGCGCGGCCGGCGCGCTTCAGGAGCGAGAAATTCTGCATGTTGCGCGCGCCGATCTGGATCACGTCGGCGTATTTTTCGACGAGGTCCAGACTCTCATGGTCGATGGCTTCCGTAATGATGCCGAGTCCGAAACGCTCGCGCACTTTGGCCAAAAGTTTCAGGCCTGGCTCGCCGAGGCCCTGGAAGCTGTACGGGGAAGTGCGCGGCTTGTAGGCGCCCCCGCGGAAGAGCCGCACACCCGCTTTGGCGATGTGCTCCGCGATGGCCATCACCTGCGCTTCGTTCTCGATGGCGCACGGCCCGGCGATAAGCGCGATGTGCTCGCCGCCAATGACGACCTCCCCCGCAGGAGTGGGGATACGGAGGACGGTATCTTCTTCCTTGGCGTCGCGGCTGACGAGCTTGTAGGGCTTGCTGACAGGGATGCATTCGACGACGCCCGGGAGCGATTCCAGGACGCCGAGATCCACGGCGCCTTTGTTGCCGGTAATGCCGATGGCCGTACGGATTGAGCCGGGAATCGGATGCGCTTTCAGGCCGAGGCTCTCGATCCGCTTGCAGACATTGCGGATTTGCTCCTCGGTGGCATGAGACTGCATCACGACCAGCATCGGCGGCTCCCTAGGGCTGAGAGGAAAGGGAAAAGTGTACTGCAAACGGATAAGACAAAGAAGCAGGTAAGTAACGGGGCAGGGAGAGAACGAGGCAACGAAGTAATGAAGTAGCCCCTTCCGCCGGGAGCGGAATCCTCGATCGACTCCGCTCGGGGCAAGCTCGTGAAGAGTGATGAAGATGGGGGAGAGATTTCCACAGGGGGGGGGTACCCCCCTCCCCCCGTTGTTTTTGCAAAGAGTGCGGATCTGGCTGATTCCAAAAGACTTGCCTAGCGCTCGTTGCGCAAAAGAGTGCGTAAGAATATGAAAACAAAGGGGCGATTTTGCGCGGTTCAGCGCAGGAGTGCGCAAGAGATTGAAAAGTAGAAGTAACGTGTTGTTTCGCTCGGTAAAGGGGTGGAGTCGAGAGGGTTCAGGGCTGGCAGAGGGGGTGGGAAGGGAGGTGCGGCGACGAATCATGGGGCATGGTAGCAGAGAGCGGGAGGATAGTCAAGAGAAGAATAGTACTGAAGAGTATTCGAACGGCGGGCGGGGAAGTCGGCCCAGTGGCAGGGGTTGGGGGAGTGAGAAGCGGTGGGCGAGGCCCCTCACAGGATGCGAATGTCGTATGATCCACCCTGCGGATTTGGGGGGCAGGTCAGGGGGGATGAACGTTCTTGCGATTATTCTTCCTCAACCAAGACACGGCCCAGGAAATCAGCAGTACGATCAATGCAGCTGCGAGCGAGGGATTGGCGGCTGAAAACCTCGCAGTAGCCGTGCTCCACACAAAGCAGAATACAAAGAGAGTCAAGGCAATCCGATCTACAATTGTCGGTCGAACGTCGGCAAATCTTACAAGCAACGCAACTGTTGCCGCAGCAAAGATCGTTAGTTCAGCCGACTCTAGACGCGGAAACGGGTCATGAGGAGCAAATAGGTCTCTTCCCGTTATGAATATCACGACGCCTTTGAAGCATCCTATGAACATGTATCCTGCAAGCAGTTGCCACCAGATGTCTGCCGTCAGCACTAGAATCAGTGCGGCAGCAAGAAGCTCAGCCCATCCAATCGGCTCCCACCAGACGACGTGGTGCGGTGCTCCCGTCGACCATACTACCCTGCTCATACCCGCACCGAGAAGCATTGCTGCGATCAGGAACGAACCGAAACCAATACCCAGATGGACTCCGCTCTTGATCTGTTCCTTGACTGTTCGTCCCATTGTAGCGTCCGCCAGAGTTTTCCTATCGAGGAACCAAACAGCCGACTACCTCTGCGCCTGTGAGGGCGAGATCAAGTACGAGCTTAGCCTCCGCAATCCCCGAGAGCACGCCTGCGATCTTTCCAGCACCGGCCTTCGCCAATATCCTGGGAGCTGGCCCTGTTACTCCTTGAAGATTCAGCGACGTAATTGACGCAGTTCTTCTGCCGGCGGTCAAAACCGTCCCGACCCCTGCAGTGAACGCCTTCGAACCGCCTTCGGAGACGAGAAAGCCCGCCGTTCCTTCGCTTGAATTGCCGAACAGAATATTTCCGACGTCATTGCCAAGTAAGAAATTATTGCTGCCAGTCAAACCCCCGGCACTGTAGTTGCCGACATTTTGCGCCAGGCACTGCTTGTATGTTTGGCCGGGGGCTCTGATACCCAGAGTAAAACCACCGCCGTCGCCACCGACGCCAGGTCCAATGGGTTCTCCGCCGATCCCGCCTCCGCAAGAACCTGGCAGAGCGCACGGATCGGGTGGACCCGGACAGTTGAGCCTGATTCCGTCCCAAGTGCAGCCACTATTGGCACCAGAATCGGTAACCCAGGTTCCACCTCCGCTTATGCATCCGCTCTCGTCCTCACCTCCATCTGCAAAAGTGTCATCTCTCGACCCATCATCCCATTGGCAGAAGTCGAGCCCAAAGGGATCAATCAAGGCGAGTGGGTTATTGAGTACATAGGCGTAGCGGTTCCAAGATTGGGGATTGTCCAAGGACACAGCCGCGAGGCCGGCGGGGTCGGGAGAGACCCAACGAGACTGTCCGGGGTCGTACTTACGATAGAGGAAGTCGTAAACGCCCGGGACGGTGTCCTGGTCCTGGCCGGTGAAGGAAGAGTCGCTGGTCCCAGATTGGGCGTAAGGCTCGCCAAAGGGCGAATAGGCGGTGTCCGAGTACATCGTTTGCGTGGGAGTGGAGGCGAGCCGGGAGCTGCCGAGATGGTCGGTGTGGCGGTAGTAGGCGATACCGCTCGAGCTGTAGACGACGGTTCCCCCGCTGGTGAGTGGCACGAAGCCTTTTTGGAGCGTTGAGCCGATCATCGTGGCTAGCTTAGAGCCGAGCGGACTGTAAACGATCTGAGTATAGCTCCCGCTGCGGTTTTGTTCCACCATGCGGCCGAAAGCGTCGTACGTAAGATTGACCGTGCCGGAAGCGCTGGTGACGCTAACGGGGCGGTTTTCGGCGTCCCACGTATACTGGTGAAAGTTGTCATCGGTGGAGTTTCCGTTGGCGTCATACGTGGGGGCGAAGCCACCGGGCAAGGTTGCGATGCGATTGGTGATGGACGGTGACATCTGATAGGTGGGTTGAAACGAGGTTCCCGCGCTGCCCGAAAGCACGCTCTTGGTGATATTGCCGAAGGAATCGTAGGCAAACGATTGGCCCCACACGGCGCCGCAATTGGCGCTGCTGATGCGGCTGACGTCGTCGGCCAGGTAGGAACAGGTTTGAGTATTTGCCGCGTTGAAGGCATCGGTGATGGCCAGGGTGCCAAGAGCGCCGTTGGAATTCCAGGCCAGATTGCCGGTGACGGCTTGCGCGCCGACGTTGAACTTGTACTGCGTCAGGCGAAGCGTGTTCGGGTCGTATTGGAAAGCGTCGGAATCGGCGGAGCCCAAGGTTACGGCCGTGGGGAGGCCGGCGCTGTTGTAGGCCGTGGCTGTGACAGGATTGGCGCCGGTGCTCGCGGAGATCGTGTTTACACGTCCTTCGCCATCGGGGACAAAAGTCAGTGTGGGAAGACCGGGGCCGGTGAGCTGGCTGAGAACTCCGTTTGCCCAGAACTGCGCACTCGTATGATTGTAGCCGGTCGAGTGCGGCGTCGATTCGTAAACGTCGGTCACTTCGCCGCGAGCGGAGTAGCTGAAGCCCAAATCGGTGATTTTCGTGGTGCAGGGTGAAACGCACGTGTAGGCCTCAGCCAAACGGGTCTTTGCATTGGCCATGGCGAGGCTGTTCACGGTGGCGGAATCGTAGACGAAGAATTTGCCGGGAGTGCTGGCTGCATACGGACCCAAGTAGGTCTTGCTCGTAATTCGGTGAAGGGTGTCATAAGCGAGACATGCGGTGTTTCCCACGGCGTCTACGCGTTTGACGAGATTGCCGGAAGAGGTGCTGCTGCAAGTGGTATCCGTGTCGAAGGTGTAGCTAATTGTGCCGGTCTCGGGGTTTGTTTCCAAGGTGAGGCGGCCGAGGAAATCGTAGGTATAAGCGCGTGTCTGCTGCTGAGACGTGACAGCCTGGGCGTTCTGGGTGACACTCGTCAGATTGCCCTGCGCGTCGTAAGAGTATTTCGTCCAGTAGCCGGTGGTCGCAGATGTTTGGCCGCACGTGCCGCTGCCAGCAGCGCTGGTGATTTCGCAAACGGACGTGATTCTTCCGAGAGCGTCATATTCCAACTGGCGGCGCTTTGTATTTTCTCCCGTGGGGGCAGGACCAACGGTTACGAGAATATCGTTCTGCGTGTACGTGTAAGAAGTGCTGCCGCCGCCCGCGTCCGCGACCGAGAGGACACGGCCGAGGGCGTCATAGGTGGCAGTGGTTGCGGGCGCGGTGGGGTTGGTTTGTCCAGCGGTTTGGACGTAGGGCAGGGTTGCGCGCCGGGGTCTGCCAAGGCTGTCGTAGTCGGATTCCACAGAGTCGAAATTTGAGGAGCCGGGCGCTTGCCTCTGCTGTTGCAGCAGTTGCCGGCCAAGGCCATCCAAGGTTTGCAGTACATCCACTGAGGATGCGCCGGCATTGAAGTTGAGAGAGAATTCGACGGAGGTCTGGCCGTTGTACGTGAGATTGGTTACTGCGTTTGTCGGATCGGTGGTGGAGGCTGGGCGCCAAAAATAGGGGTCTGTATAGGCGGCGGAACTTATTTTTCCATTCTCATCGGTGATTGAGGTCGGCACGCCGCCGGTGCAGCTCCAGGTCATGGATTTCGAGAGAGTGAGCGGCTCCGTGACGCTCGTAGGAAAGGAATTGCCGCACGAAGTAGTGGCGTCGTAAATGTACGTGGTTTGGGCGCTGTTCACGTCCGTGACGCTTTGCACAGTGCCGGTGTCAAAGTAGGTGGACCTGCTTATCAGCGAGGTCGTGCCGTTCGTGAAGGAATTAACGCTGGTCAGATTGCCTCGGGAGCCAGAGACAGCAGTGTGTTGGGGAGTGCCGCTGGTGGCGACGACGGCGGTTTCGTCATAGTTAAAGTTAGTTTGCGAAACAACAGCCATTCCATCCGACACTGTGACTTGTTGTTGGAAAGCGGTGATGTTCCCGAGAAGCGCCAGAGTTATGGTTGTCTTTTTCAGCAGGGCACCGGGCGCTCCCGGGCCATAATCGTAGTCATCACGCTCGGTAAGCGCGCCGTTTGCGTTGTAGAAGTATACGCATTGGGAGGTGAAGTTGCTCGCGCCGGGCAACTGGGTGATTACCGTGCGCCGGGTGATAGGCAGTGTGATTGCAGTCGAAGTGCAAGGCGAGGCGCTGGCGTTGTAGCAGGTATTTATTGTCTGGAGCAGGGCGCCTGTGCCGCTCGAGCCTTGATAGGTCTGGCGCTGCGTTTCGTAGATTCCCTGGAACTGGATGACGGTTTGGTTGTTGAGGGGGTCGGTGATGGTGGTCGTGGAGGCGGCGCCGGCGCCGATCGTGCGGGCGTAGGTCCAGGTTCCGTCCGGGGTTGTGCGAGTGAGGCCAGCGGCGCTGCCGTCGGCACAGGTCATGCCGTTGCTGCCGCCTGTATAGGTGTATGAAATCGTACCGCCGGTGGGGAGGGTGACGGATGCCAGCCTGCCGGTGAAGTCGCCAGGGAAGCCCGGTGTGGCTTCGTAGTTGAATTGATAGAAGGAGCCATCCGGCAGAGTGACTCTGTCAATGAGAGAGTTACTCGTTGGGCCATAATCAGAAATGCCAGCACATCCAAAACTCGTTTTGATCGTGTACATCACGTAACTAACCGTGAAGCTGGCGGAAGTGCCTGAGGGGGCGGAAAAAGTGTAAGTGAAAGGAGTTGGAGCCGGTCCGCCGGTGATCGTGAGGGCGGTTGTTCCCAGCGTATCCACGAACTGCGTCTGCGCTGTGCTCGTGATTTGGTTCCCGTTCCGGTCAGTTGTGTAGCCAGTTCCCGATTGAGAGAGAGGCACGTGGAGTATGGCCCCTGAGCGAGAAACGACATACGCGCTTCCTCCCGTTGCATAAATCGTATAACCGGACCCGTCCGTAAGTACGGCGCTTCCGCTGAAGGTGCCGGGGCACCCGGGCTGCGAGCCGATCCATGTTGTCAGACCCGTGGGATGTGCAGTTCCAAATGCATCGTGATAAGTCCAACCCGAGTAAGTAGTTCGGTCACTCAAGGTTCGGCCGCCCCCGCATCTCCCGTTTATTACTTTAACGCTCAACCAGCCCATAGCCGCGTCGGTCTGAACGGCCCAACCCCAGTTGCTAACGCGTTGCCAACTTTGTGAGCTCCCAGAGGTAACGGGGTACCAGACAGAGCTGTCGTAGCCGAGATCAAAGAAGAAGTTCATGCCGCGGCCGGGCTTGTGGAGGACTGGGACTATGATATGGGAGTTCAGATTGGCGAGGTTGATGATGTCAGGGCCGCCACCGAAGGAGCCGAAGGGCGGGGTGCCTGTGGGAACCTGGGCAGAGGTGGGGCGGGGGGCAGAGGCGATGATCACAAGCAAGCACAAGAGCCGGAAGGCGCGGGACATAGGGTGTCTCCTCGGAGAGATTTCTCGCTTCGCTCGAAATGACGCACGCAGTTTCATTTTTATTGAAGATTGAATCCGGAGGCTGGGAGGCCAGTGTTTAGAACGGCGGTCTCGAATTGGAGATCGAGGGCCAAGCCGTTGTTGATGAATTTCTGGATGCGGAAGGGGATTTGCGCACCGTTGACAGGGCGATAGCCGGAGAAGCGGACTTCGATGGGGATGTCGAGGGCAGCGTTGTTGTCCGGGTGGATGTTGAAAGTGATGGCGGCCGGGAGGAGTGTGGAGGAGTCGAGCCAGATGTCCACCTGGCTGAGATGCTGTAGCAACATTTCCGCGTCCGTAGAGCCGGCTGACTTTTGAAAGATGGCTAAGTGTTCGACGGCGGCGGAATCCTTGGTTTCATGGCCGATATAGCTGACGGCGTAGCCGGGAGCGGAAAGGCCGCGGCCGATGGCGTGCGCGGGGAAGAACCACGCAGGCTCGGCCAAGAGATTGTGGAAAGCAATTTCGTGGGACACGCCGTCCGGGCCGGACCAAGCTCCAGCCGGGGCGCCGGCCGGTGTGCCGCCCGAGGCATTGCGAAATTCGCGGCGCTGGCCGGAGGGGAGATTAAGTTCAAGGCGGCTCGCGCCGGCGGCGATGGCCTTGAGGATGACGGGGCCGGTTTCATCGTCGGAGCCGGCGATGCGGCGGGCGGTTCCAGTCAGCGTCACATCCGAAATCGTGGTGCCGCCCGTGAGCGCGGTTAGGGCGCGCTGCGCGAGCAGGATCGCCTGACCGTCCGAAGCAGCCTGCGGGGGCGGAGTGCTCGTGGCTTGCTGCGGAAGAGGAGGCACAAGGAGGAGATGAGTTGAAATGAAAAGAGAAAAGAAGATCTGTGCCAAGCGCATGGGACCTCCAAGGATGGAGAAACCGGGCGGATGCGAAGGTAAATAGCACCTGTAATACTCTCTGTCAAGTTAATAATTTGGGAATGCAGGATTGCGGAGAGAAAAGGGCCGTGGGTTCTCGGGACGGAGCTGGGGAAAGCTTTGAAGGCACCGGGGTGGGGGAACCACAACACAAGCCTAGGCGTCTCCAGCGCGAAAACGGCGTCTTGGTGATTTTGCGCGCGTCGGCTAGAATGAAAGGTTTATAACCGGACAGACTGGCCGATTGACCGCATGCCGGACCCTCAGCACGCCCTTGACACTGCGTTTGACCCCGAAGACGAATACCGTCCCGAGCCTGAGCCCGAGCCGGTCCCGCCCACCTGGATGGACGGGAGCCTGCGCATCGGGATTCATACATCCATCGCGGGTAGTTACCGGAACGCGCTGGAATCGGCGCGCAAGCTTGGCTGCAACGCGCTGCAGATTTTTTC
>JBGQHF010000100.1:0-11854 GCA_041497835.1 Terriglobia bacterium | reverse complement strand
GCTCGGCTGGCTCATCGGACGCGCGCTCACCTTCGGCGCAAACCTTTATCTCCGCCGCCAGGATTTGCCGCCGATTGACCTCTCCTCCGTGCCCTGGTGGATGGTTGCGGGCGCCATCGCCTTTTCCATCGCGGTGAGCCTGGCGGCCGGGATCTTTCCGGCTTCTCGCGCCGCCCGCCTCAATCCCGTAGAAGCCTTACGCTACGAGTAGCGGAAGGCTTCCGCCGAAGAAGCTGCGGACGTTGCCGCGTGCTGGAATTCGAATGCCGGGGCGTAGCGCAGCGCGGGGGCGCCTGATTTGGGCGCGGATCAACTGTTTTCAATTGTTTTCAATAATTCGGAGAATCTGCTTTTCGCTCAAAGCCAACTTCCAAATTGGAAACTGGACGAGTTTCCTGGACGTTGAGCTGATCCGACTCGAAGAACACTTACTCAGCCTTCAGTTGACGACTGTTGTTGAGAATCCGGTTTCAAGCAATTTGGCGAACTGCCCGGCAAGCACCGGCCGGCTAAAGAAGTAGCCCTGGCCCTCGCCACAGTGCTGGGCCTGAAGGAATGCGAACTGCTCTCGTGTTTCCACGCCCTCCGCAATGACCCGTTGCCTGAGGCTTCTGCCCATGTTGATCACTGCGCTGACGATTGCGGCATCGTCTGGATTGGAGGTGATCTCGCGCACAAACGACTGGTCAATCTTCAAGGCGTCTATCGGAAACCGCCTCAGATAGCTCAAGCTGGAATAGCCCGTGCCGAAGTCATCGACCGCAAGCTGCACTCCCATGAATTTAAGTGCCTGTAGTACGGAGGCGGTAGCTTCGGGGTGCTGCATGAGGACGCTTTCGGTTAGTTCGAGTTCGAGACAGCGCGGCTCCAAGCAAGATTCCTTCAGGATCGAGCGAACGCTTTCGAGAAAGTTCTGGTCCCGAAACTCGACCGCGGAAATGTTGACGGCGACGGGCAGCGGCGGCAATCCCGCATCCTGCCAGGTCCGGGCTTGCCGGCATGCCTCGCGTAGCACCCACCGGCCAATCGGCAGAATGAGGCCGCTGTCTTCGGCGACGGGCACGAACTGCGAAGAAGGAACCAGTCCTCGCTCCGGATGCAGCCAGCGTACCAGCGCCTCGGCGCCGGTAATTGCCCCCGTCTCAAGCTTTATCTTCGGCTGGTACTGCAGCATGAACTCCTGGCGCTCTAGAGCGCCGCGCAAGCTCTCTTCGATGGATTGCCGCTCCACGGCTCGAAGGTTCATCTCCTGCTCAAAGAACTTGTAATTATCGCGCCCACCTTCCTTGGCTTCGTACATGGCGGTGTCCGCAGTCTTGATCAGGGTTTCCGGATCCAGGCCGTCATCAGGGTAGATGCTTATACCAATGCTTGCGCTGACTCCAAGACGGTGGTGGCCGATGAAGTGGGACGCCTGCAGGATCGTGAGCATCTTTTGCGCACAAAATGCCGCATCCTTTGTTTGAGCGACTTCGGAAAGCAGGACTACGAATTCATCGCCACCCTGGCGGCTTAAGGTGTCCGAATCGCGCACACAGGACTGTAAGCGTTTTCCGACCGACTGGAGCAATTTGTCACCAATCGCATGCCCCAGGGAATCGTTGATGTGTTTGAAGTGGTCCAAATCCAAAAACAGCACCGCGAACCTAGTGCAGTGACGACGGGCTAGGGCAATTGCTTGGGTAATCCGGTCGTTCACGAGCGCCCGATTCGGCAAACCGGTGAGGAAGTCGTGCTGGGCTGAATGAGACATATGGGACAGAAAGTCATCTTTAAGCTGTAGCTGCAGTTTCCTGATATGGTCTGTCTCCGCCTGCAGACGCTGGCGCTCAATGGCATGGCGCAGGGATCGAAGAAGCGCATGGGGTTCGATCTGACCTTTGATCAGATAATCTTGGGCCCCTTCCTGCAATGCTTGAGCGGCCAGTAGTTCGTCATCTAAGCCAGTCAACACGACGATCGGGACGTCGGCCGCGATGGCGTGCGCCTGCCGCACTGCGCCCAGCCCGCTTGCGTCGGGCAATCCCAGGTCGAGCAAGACAAGGTCCACCGCATTCGCGACAAGATAAGTCACCGCCTTCTCCATGGATTCATGATGCGTCAAGTCGTACTTATACGAGTTCGGCTCATGGAGCATCTCGCGCAGCAAACGCGCGTCTCCGGCATTGTCCTCGACAAAAAGAATTCTGATGGTTTTTTCGCTCATCAGTTTGCAACGCTCGGAAGTTTGGCAATGGCCAGCCAGAAATTGTCTATAGTCTTGACAACTCTCAGGAACTGGTCCAGGTCCACAGGTTTGGTGATGTAGCATTTGGCATGTAGTTGGTAACTCCGCAGGATGTCCTCTTCAGCCTCCGAGCTGGTCAAGAGGACAACAGGGATGCTTTTCTCGCGTTGCAGCAGATAATGAACTGCGTCCAACAACCCTAGCGTTAAACCCGTGGCCAAGAGTATGTTGAAGAGAGCAAGACGCGCCGAAGCTCTGGCCTTGGCGATGCGGCTTTGCAGCAGGATACGCTCCGCACCTGCCATTTCAGCAAGCAAGTCGCGAACCCTGGCTTGAATTTCTTCGCCTTCTGTGGTCTTGCTGACTTGCACCGCGACATCTGATGGATTGTTGCCCTGCGAATCAATCAGTTGGGCAAGTAGGCGCAATCGGCGCGTGATTAAGGGGTTCACTACGTCAAGACGCCGCTGCTGTGGGGCGTTATCTATCGTCAGTTGCCGCACGCGGGCTAGGTTTGCGTATGCCGCGGCAGCGGAGGTTTCGTATTTCCTCAGGAACACGCTGTCGCTAGTGATGAAGTAACCTCGCCGCGCGCTTTCCGCCTCGGTTTCGTCCGATAGAACACCCGACAGTGCCGCCAGGACCTCCTGTGTATGCGCTACCCACTCTGCGGTCCCCACCTGGTCTCCGTTGTTGCGGTAGGACACGACACCGACGACGAGAAGAAGCGCAAGCGCTGCACTGAACGCGAGTTGCATCTTCCGCATCAGCAGAAACTTCATCTTCATTTCGCACCACATTAGGAGCTGAGGCTTTAGGCCGGACACCAGTTTCGAAAGGCCGAAAGGGGCGGCCTGAAACCGTATGCCGGTTATCTAAGAAGGGGATTAAAGTTTATACGGGACGCATACGGGTTCAAGCTCGGCTTGCAGACAGGTGTCCAATTTACTACGAGCGGAGAACTTTTGCGTGTGAATGCTTGGAAACCAAGCAAGCAATACAAATTTTGTGCGGACGCAGTGCCCGGCTCGCGCTCGTCAGAGTCGCGATGGGCCTAGCGGCAACATTGGAGCTGTCTGGTCTTGCAAGCTAATTCCTGACAAAGGCTTTCGGCATCCGAAGATATCTGAACGCCATCCACCGACAATCGAGAACATCGAAACGACGGATCGAACCCGTCGCGGGGACGAGCCACGATTCGCCCGGCGTACAACAAGACGATGTGGAAAGCTCCTACATCGCTCTCTGCGCCCCTCATTCTGGGACCGGGGCATTCGAAAGTTCATATCTTCAGGAACCGGCCGAGCGCAGGAAATAGGCCCGGGTGAAAAAGTAGATGGTCATCGCGAGGCCCACAAGAAGGACAAAGGAGCGAATCCACTTCTGCGGGAGTTTCTGCGCGAAGTGTGCGCCGCCATAGCCGCCCAGAACGGCGCCAAGGGTCAGAATGACGGCCTGGGGCCAGACAATGGCTCCTGCGATGATAAATGTGAGCGTGGCGACCCCATTGATGAAGCCCCCGAGGACGACCTTGAGCGCGTTCATGGCATGGATGTCGCTCATTCCAAGCACGCTGAACATGGCCAGGTTGATGATCCCCGTTCCCCCGCCGAAATAGCCTCCGTAAAAGGCAACGAACAGCTCGAACAGGGTAGCTCCCGCGACAGCCGCGTTGGTAGCGTCGTGAGAGACCTCGGAAGAGATGCGCCGGGAAAGGCGCTTGCCGAACGCGAACAACAGGGTTGCCCCGAGCATGAGCCAGGGAAGAACGCGAAGAAAAGTCCGGGCCGGTGTGTGGATGAGGAGCAGCGCGCCGGCGAGCCCTCCGGCGATGCTGCTGAGAATCAGTGGAATCATCACGCGGCGGGTAATGCGCAGCCGGCCGCGATAGGCGCCGCCGCTGGCGGTCACGCCGACCCATAGCGCGAGCGTATTCGTGGCGTTGGCGGGAATCGGTGGGACGCCCGTGAACAGCAGAGCGGGAAACGCGATGAAGCTCCCGCCGCCGGCGACGGCATTCAGGGCGCCGCCGAGCGCACCGGCGATGAAAAGAAAAAGAGCCTGATGAAGAATCAAGGCTGTCTTTTATCACGAAAGCCGCCGATGCTCCAGGTTTCCCAGGGTCCGGGAAGCGATGGAACAGCCACGATTCAGGGCGAAAGGGCGGCTGCGTGAAGCTCCTTCTCCGCAAGCCGATGCGCCGGAAGGGATGTCTTGACAATAGTCCCCGAGACGTATATGTACGGTTCGATTCGCGTTCTATTTCACGTCCGTAAACACAACTCCATTCCAAAACGCGAGTCGACGAGGGGGTAAACACGATGAGTAAGGGATCGTTTGGGGTTATGCTGCGAATACTTGGTGTCCTGTTTGTCGCATTTTCGTTCAGCGGCCTGGCACTGGCTCAACAGCAGGATGACAGCAAGCCGGCCTTGAACCCGCTGGTTCGGGTACTTCAGTCCAAGGGAATTCTCACGGCAGAGGAGGTGGCGCAGATCAGCCAGGCGCCCTCGGCGAGCCTGGCCGACCAGCGGCTCGCTCAATTGCTGTTGAGCAAGGGCGTGATTTCGCAGGCGGATTATGACCAGACCGTCGGCGCATCGGTGGTGCTGGTCAGCCAGCCGTCCGCGTCGAGTGCCCGCGTGGTACCGGCCGTTTTGCGCACGACAGTACCAGCGAGGAACTCCACGTTGGACGCCAGTCTGCCGGGTGCTCAGGACAAGCCGGCGGCCGCGCCGGCCGTTATCCCGGCCCTCGCGCCGATTCGCGTATTTCCGGTGGACCCGGCAAAGCGTGAAGGCTTCGCGCCGGATCTGAAGCTTGGACCAGTGCGCCTGAAGCCTTATGGCTTCATCAAGGCCAGCGCCGTCTACGATCACTCTTCTCCCGGCGGCAATGACTTTCCTCTTCCCGGATTCCTCGGCGATAGCGGGCCGGATGGAAGTCCGGAATTCCACATCAAGGCGAGGGGCCTCCGTCTGGGAGCGAACTTCGAATGGCTCGATCCATCGCCCAAGCTGACGGTCACGGGGAAATTCGAGTATGACTTCGAGGGCAACTTCACCCGCGTGAATAACCGCAACATTTCGACAATCCGTTCGTCCATGGCCTCGATCCGGCTGGCGTTCATGCGGTTGGACTACAAGGCTGGCGACCAAGACGGTGTCTTTGCGCTGTTCGGGCAGGACTGGACCCCGTTCGGGTCCTCGACACTGCCAAGCCTGTTCGAAACGACGGGACTCGGGGTGGGTTTTGGAACTTTGTACGAACGGGCCCCGCAGTTCCGCTTTGGATGGAATCATGATTTCGGCGGATCGGCGAAGTTCAAGATCCAGCCGGAGATCGCGATTGTGCTGCCGGCCTATGGCAACGTTCCTTCGCTGGTGGACAATGAGCTCGCCTTCGGAGAGCGGCAGGGCGTGGATTCGGCTCGTCCGGAACTCGAAGGCCGGATCGTGGCGCAGTTCCAGCTCGATAAGGCGCCGGGGGTCGCTCCAGCGCAGATTATCGGAAGCTTCGTGGATGGGAAGCGGACCGCGATCGTCACGGCGGCGACCGTCCCCGGGGCGTTCAAGTCTGCATTCCCGCGGGGGGCGACGGTGGACAGCGATCGGAAGGGCGTAAGCGGCGAAATCCAGTTGCCGACGCGCTATGCCACGCTGATTGCCAAGTACTACACTGGCTCGGATCTGCGGTTTTTCTTCGTCGGCCAGCTTTTCTCCAACTTCAACGACACCAACGGCCTGTTCCAGGGGACGACGGGGGAGTGTTTTCCGGTTTCATCAACGAACCCCGCGTCGAGTGGCTCCTCGATTGACGGCTCTGCGACGGTTCTCTTCGCCTTTTCGAACCCGACATGCACTACCGCCACTGTGGCTCCGCAGCGGCCTGTGCGTACCTCGGGCGGATTCGTCAATCTCGGATTGCCGCTGTCGCGGATCTTCGGCGCCGATCCGCAAGGTCGCAACATGGGGTGGTCCCTCTACCTGCACTACGCGGTGGACTTCGCCAAGGCGCGAGATGTGCGCCGCTTTGCCAGCACAGCGGCGGGAAGCCGCTGGAAGAGCGATGTCGCCGCGGCGACTCTTAATTACAAGCTGAACAACTGGGTGACGTTCTCCGTGGAGGAGTCGCTCTACCGGACGTATGCCCTGAGGGGGACAAACGCCGCGGGCGTTGCGTTCGGTCTGCCTCTCTACCGGGGAACTCCCACGCGTCTGTGGCCCGATTTCCGGAGTGAGGTCGGAACAACGATTACGTTCTAGAACAGAGAATGACCGTACTACGCGGCGCTTGAGGCGGTGCTGGCGGCGGACGGATTCTACTGGATCCTCGGACGCGTGGATGACGTCATTAACGTGGCCCGGCATCGCTTCGGGACGAAACTGATTGAGTCTGAGTAGGCGTGTCAGACAGTATCGGAAATCGCCGAGACGGCGGTGGTGCCCGTCGTGGACGAAGTGAAAGGTCAGGTCCCGGAAGTTTACTTCTCGCTGAAGCCGGGTATCCTGCCGAACAAACAGGTCCACGAGGAGGTGACCTTCCCGATCGAGGCGATCCTCGGGAAGATGGCGCGTCCCGACAGGATCCACGTGGTGCCGTACATGCCAAAAACCCGCTCGGGGAAAATCATGCGCCGCGTGCTGGCGGCCATTTCCAACCGGATGGATAGAGGGAGCATCTCGACGCGGGCGAACCCCGGCATCGCCGAGCAGGTGCTCCAGCTCGTGCAAGGGCGGGCCGTCGGACAGTTGCGGGAAGGCCCCGGGGATAGCAAGCGTTTCGGCGATCAACGGTGAGGACGCAAGACCGGCTGGCAGAATTACCGGCGCCGAGAGTGGAACATTCTTAGATCGAATGCAAAGGAGGGTTGCACCATGGGAAAGAAAAAGAAGGGTGAGGGGCTGTCGCGTCGAGAGTTCGTCAAACTAACGGGCACCGGCGTGCTTGCCGCGGGCGCCGCGTCCGGACCGTTTTTCCTGTTTCCGGAGCAGGCGGCCGCGCAGCAGAAGACGCTCAAGATCCTGCAGTGGAGCCACTTCGTTCCCGCCTATGACACGTGGTTCGATGGAACCTTCTGCAAGCAATGGGGCGAGAAACACAACACAAACGTAACCGTGGACCATATCAACCTGAACGACATCCCCGCGAAAGCGGCCTCCGAAGCGTCGGCCAAGAAAGGCCACGACCTCGTCATGTTCCTCTCGCCGCCGGCGGCCTACGAGAAGCAGACCATTGACATGAGCCACGTGTACCAGGAAGTCGAGAAGAGACACGGCAAAAAGATCGAGCTTGCGCACAAGTCCACCTACAATCCCAAGACCAAGAGATACTTCGCGTTTTCAGATTCCTACGCGCCGGATCCCGGCAACTGGCACAAGGATTGGTGGACGGACGCGGGCTACCCGAACGGTCCGGATACGTATGACGACCTGCGAAAAGGCGCCAAGATCATCCGGGAGAAGTCCGGGCACCCCTGCGGGCTGGGGCTGTCGCAGGAACTGGACAGCAGCATGGCCATGCGCGCCATTCTGTGGTCCTTCGGCGGAGCGGAGCAGGACGAAGCCGGGAACGTGACCATTAATTCCAAGCACACGATCGAAGCCCTGAAGTACATGAAGGCCCTGTACGAGGAAGCAGAAACGGCCGAAGTGTTTACCTGGACGCCGCCATCGAACAACCAGGCCATGCTCGCGGGCCGGGTTTCGTATGTGGCCAACGCCATCTCCATCACCCGCCAGGCGGAGCGAGAGCATCTGCCCATCGAAAGCAAGATCATGATCAGCCGGGCGCTGAAGGGGCCGGTGCGCCGCGTCGCCGCCGAGCACGTGATGGACTGCTACCTGATCTGGGACTTTGCGGACAACAAGGACGGCGCACAGCAATTCCTGATTGATTACATTGACGCTTTCCATGAAGGCTTCATCGCAGGGCAGTTCTACAACTTTCCCTGCTTCCCGAGCACGGTTCCCGACTTGAAGAAGGAAATCGCCAACGATTCCCGGGCCAATCCCCCGGACAAGTACAAGGTGCTGGGCGATGTGCTTGATTGGGCCACCAATATCGGGTATCCCGGTTACGCCAGCGCCGGCATTGACGAGGCTTTCAAAGCTTGGTTGATTCCCACCATGTTTGCCAAGGTGGCGCGAGGCGATGAAACCCCCGAAAACGCGGTCAAGGCTGCGGAAGCGGAGTACAAGCGCATCTTTGAAAGATGGAAATAAAACGGGGGCTCGATGGCGGTCGTTGAAACACGGAACCTGACCAAGGTATTCAAAGAAGGGGAACTCGGGGCCGTCAACAACGTAAACCTGGAAACCCGCGAAGGAGAGTTTCTGGTCTTCCTGGGGCCCTCGGGCTCCGGGAAGACCACCCTCTTGCGGATGATCGCCGGACTGGAAACGCCCACAGAGGGCGAAATTCTGATCGGCGGGCGCGTGGTCAACGATCTAAGTCCCAGAGACCGCCGCATCGCCATGGTGTTCCAGAGTTACGCGCTCTATCCGCACCTCTCGGTGTACAAGAACATCGCTTTTCCTCTGAAAGCCCAGAAAGTCGACAAAAAGTTTCATAAGGAAAAAGTGGAGTGGGCGGCGTCCCTGCTGGGCATCGGCGCACTGCTCGAGCGCAAACCGCGGGAACTCTCCGGCGGCGAGCGGCAGAGAGTCGCACTGGCCCGCGCCATCGTCCGCGAGCCTTCGGTCTTCTTGCTCGACGAACCCCTCTCCAACCTCGACGCCAAACTGCGGTTGTCGGCGCGGGAAGAACTGGAGCGTTTTCACCGCCGCGTGGGGACCACCACCATCTATGTCACGCATGACCAGGTGGAAGCCATGGCCATGGGGGACCGGGTGGTGGTGCTGAACAAGGGAGTCGTTCGCCAGAGCGGCACGCCCAAGGAAGTTTATGACAATCCGGCGGACACCTTCGTGGCCACCTTCCTTGGCTCGCCGCCGATGAATCTGGTGGAAAACGGAGATGTGATCGTCGGCTTCCGCCCGGAACATTTTCGTCCCGCCGCCGGGGTGACGGACGCCGCAGTTCCATTCCGCCTGAACGTTGAGAACATCGAGTACCTTGGTTCGGAGTGGATTGTGTCCGGCACGCTGGTGGGAGGGAGTCTCGAGGGCAAGAAAGTCATCGCGCGCCTCGGCTCGGCGCAGGACCTGCAATTGGGCAAGACGTATGATTTCGCCGTGCCCCACCGAGAACTGAAATTCTTCGACGGCGCTAGCCAAATACGGGTTGATGCGAGGCCTGTGACGTGGCGATGAGCCGGCGCAAGGTAAAGTCCATCGGAGCGGCCCAAAGCCCGCTCCTGGGCGCGGCCATGTTTGGGCCCGCGGTGATCTACATCCTGGCCCTGGTTGGCGGACCTTTTCTCCTGGCCGTCTTTTATGCCTTCAGCGACGCCCGCATTGGCAGCGTCGAAATGCATTACGTGGGCCTGGAGAATTTCCGAAGCATCCTGCAAAGCCCCAGCTTTCGAATTTCGGTGCGGAATTCCATCATCTTCACGCTCTGCTCGCAACTGGTCGTGATCGTGGGTTCCAGCATCCTCGCCCTGGCCTTGGAAAAGCCTTTTCGCGGGCGGGGTCTGGTGCGTTTTTTGATCCTGCTTCCGTGGGTGGCGCCGATCGCGCTGGGCGCCATCGGCTGGAAGTGGATCCTGGATTCAATCTACAGCGTGATTACCTGGGTCTTGGTGGCGCTCCACGTTTTCAAACCCTACAACGCCCCGATGTGGCTCGGCGAACCCTATCTGGCCATGGCTTCCGTCCTGCTGGTGCATAGCTGGCGGCTGATGCCGTTTTCCACGGTGATCCTGATCGCCGGGCGCACGGCCATCCCCAAAGACATTCCGGAAGCGGCCCAGGTGGATGGCGCGGGCTTCTGGCGCACACAATTTCAGATCATCCTTCCCATGATGCGTCCGATCATGAGCGTCGCCATTCTTTTCGGTATTATCTTCACCTTCACCGACATGACTGTCGTCTATATCCTGACGGCCGGCGGGCCGTTTGACTCCACGCAGACCCTGCCGTCGCTCGCATTTGCCACCGGCATTCAGGGCAGCGACCTGGCCGCGGGCGCCGCGATCTCGCTCTTTCTTGTGCCTCTGCTGGTGATCATCGCCTACTTCATGCTGCGCGTGGCGCACCGGGCCGAGGTGACCTGATGGCAAAGGGAGTCACACACCGGGTCCAGAGCACGGTCGTGCGCGTGCTCGTGCTGGCGGTTTTTACCATTCTGCTGGCGTTTCCCTTCTATTGGATGGTCATTACCAGCTTCAAGCAGAATCTCGATCTCTACACGATGGAGAACAACCCGTTCATCTTTAACGCCAAGCCGACTCTGGAGCATGTGCAATTTCTGTTCAACGAAACCCGGTTTGTGCGCTGGATGGGGAATACCGCGCTGGTGGGCATGATCGTCGTGGCCATCACGCTGCTCCTGGCGGTTCCCGCGGCTTATGCGCTGGCCCGCCTCTCCGGACGGTGGGGAGAGCGCCTGGGCATCGCCATTTTTCTGACCTACCTCGTTCCGCCCACTTTGCTCTTCATTCCGCTCTCGCGAGTGGTGGCCACTCTCGGACTGCAAGATACCCTGTGGGCGCTGGTGCTGGTCTATCCCAGCTTCACGGTTCCCTTTTCCATCTGGCTGCTGATGGGATTTTTCAAGTCCATCCCACGCGAATTGGAAGACGCCGCCATGGTGGACGGCCTCACGCGCTTCGGCGCTTTCGTCAAGATGGTGATTCCCATCTCCGTCTCCGGCATTCTGACCGTGGTGATTTTCACCTTCACGCTGGTGACGCAGGAATTTGTCTATGCCCTGACCTTCATCTCCTCGGATTCGAATCAGATGATCGGGGTGGGGATACCCATCTACCTGGTGCGCGGTGACGTCTATTTCTGGGGATCGTTGATGGCCGCTTGCCTGATTGCCAGCCTTCCCATTGCCTTCATCTATAACCTGTTCCTCGACCGCTTCATCGCCGGGTTTACCGTGGGAGCGGTAAAGGGATGATTTTCTAGGCGGCGGATTTTCACCGAATTTGGGGGCGCCCTTCCCTCCCGGCGCGCTCACTCTTCCAGCGTCGAAATACCGCCAATCGCGCGGCCCCCTTTTTTGTCCCGCTAGCAGTTAGCGGGTCGCTCCCAAGTACGCCTGGCGGATGTAATCGTTCTTCTTCTGCAACTCGCTGGGCCCGTGCAGAGCGATCCGTCCCGACTCCACTACATAACAATAATCGGAGATCTGCAGCCCATACCAGGCATTCTGCCCCGCGACAAGGATGGTGACACCCTGGTTCGCGATCTGCCGGACGTAGCGAAAAATTTCTTCCGCGAACAGCGGGGCCAAGCCGAGCGAAGGCTCGGCCAGCATGAGAAGCGCCGGCTCGGCCATCAGGCCGCGTGCGATGGCGCACATCTGCTGCTCCCCGCCGAACAGGGTGCCGGCAAGCTGCCTGCGTCTTTCCTTGAGTCGCGGGAACATGGCGTAGTACTTTTCCAGATTCGCGCGGGCCCTCGGCCTCACGCCCCGCGGAAACGCTCCCAGGAGCACGTTTTCTTTCACGCTCATGCGTGGCCACAACTGACGCTGCTCGGGGATGAGGCTCAG
>JBGQHF010000099.1:0-12081 GCA_041497835.1 Terriglobia bacterium | reverse complement strand
TGACGCCGTTTTTCGTTGCGTAGCCGATGGCGTCCGCGGCGCGTCGCTTGGCCTCGTCGGCGGAGATGCCGTAGGCCTTCAATTTGACGGCGCTGGTGGGCGTTTCGATAACCGCTGCGCGCGCGCCTAGTCGCAAGAGCTCATCAATGTCTGCGCGAACAGATCGGGCAAAGCCCCAGATTTCGGCTTTCAGCCCGGCATTGGCAATTCTGCGGAAGGCCTCGGCGTCGTCGGCGGAGACTCGGGGAAAGCCTGCCTCAATGCGATCAATGCCCAAATCATCGAGCGCGCGCGCGATTTCGAGCTTTTGGTCCGGCGTCAGGACGACGCCGACAGTCTGCTCGCCGTCGCGCAGCGTCGTGTCGTAGAAGCGCACGATTCGCGTATTCGCGAAATCGGCGCGAACTTCCGGCCGCTCATTCAGCGCACTGATCCACATACCGGTGTTGGCCCCGTTGCCGCTCATGTCTCTCCTGTCATGCCGCCGCGCGGGACTTTTCCGGGTGCGCCTGTTTCCAGGAGACCACCGGGTTGCGCAAAACGCCGATCTTTTCGATCTCGCACTCGACGATGTCTCCCGGTTTCAGGTACAGCGACTTCGGATCGTCGCTGAAGGCCGCCACACCGGAAACCGTCCCCGTCGAAAGAACGTCACCCGCGCTGTAGCCCATTGGCGAGTAGTGCGCGATAATTTCCGGCAGCGTGACGCTCATCTTGCTGGTATGCGACTGCTGCCGCATCTTTCCATTCACGCGCAATTCCATGGAGAGATTGATCGGGCTCGGAATCTCGTCCGCCGTGACGATATGGGGACCCAGCGGGCAAAACGTGTCGATTCCTTTGCAGAAACTGAACACGCCGGATTTCATTTCCTGCCGCTGGATGTCCCGCGCGGTCACGTCGTTGAAAATGACGTAACCGCCGATGAAGTTCTGCGCCTCGCCCGCGCCGAAATGCTTCCCGGACTTCTTCATTACCAGCGCGAGCTCGAGCTCGTAGTCAAGCTCCTGCGTCAGATGCTCCGGATAGACGATGGGCTCGTCGGGGCCGATGATGGCGTCCACATTCTGAAAAAAAACGATCCACGGCAGAACGGGGTGCGAAAAGCCGGCCTTCTGCGCTTCTTCATGGTGTTCGCGAAAATTGCCGGCGGTATGAAAGAATTTTTTCGGTTGAATCGGGGCCTTACTTTTCACCGCGTCACGGCGGAAAAAGATTGCTTCGCCGGAGGGGCCCTTCGTTTCCGGACCTTCCTTGCGGGCATATTCCAGGGCAGCTCGCGCCGCGTCGAGGCCCCGGTCGCCGTTTTCAAACAGCCCGCGCATATTTGCCGGGACGCGTGCGTCCGCCAGCGCATAGAATGCGCCTTCCTCCTCGACATTTCGCAGGTAGAGCGCATACGCCGCGTTCAAATCTACGATCTGCCCTTCCGGCGTAATCGCTCCGATGCGGTCATCGCGGCCTCCCGCGCAAAAAGTAACCAGTTTCATTCCCTATGCCTCTCCTCCGCGTGAATCTGTGGCAAGTCGCGCGCCACCGCAACTAAAAAGTCTAGTCGGCGCCCGCCGGGCTGTCCATGAAAAATACCGCAGTTCCGGTGGGCGCTGGCCGGGGTTTGCCGGAATATCGAGATGGCCGAGCCGTGCGGGCCTACTTTTCACCGTGCAGAAGGGACTCGCGCACGGCATCCAGTTCTTTGCGTTTGGACTTCTCCACGTCGGGGAAGGCGAGGCCGAGTTTCCAGAGTGCATCCACGATTGCGCCGGCGACGACCACCCGCGTGAACCACTTGTTGTCCGCCGGGACGACATACCATGGAGCTTCTTCCGAGGCTGTATTCTGAATCATCTCTTCGTACGCATTCTGATAGTCCTTCCAGAAGGAGCGCTCCTTGACATCGGCCATCGAGAATTTCCAGTTCTTGCGCGAATCCTCGAGCCGTTCGAGGAAGCGCGCCTTCTGCTCCTTTTTCGATACGTGCAGAAAAAACTTGCGCAGCAGGACGCCGTTCCGCGCCAGGTAGCGCTCGAATGCGTTGATGTCCGCATAGCGTTCTTTCCAAATGTTCTTTGTGACGAGATGCTTCGGCAGTTTCTGATTTTTGAGCAGTTCAGGATGCACACGGACGACGAGGACCTCTTCATAGTAGGAGCGGTTGAAGATGCCGATTCGCCCGCGATCCGGCATGTGCTTGTGCGTTCGCCACAGGTAATCGTGATCCAGCTCTTCGTTGCTGGGCGCCTTGAACGAAGTGACCTCGCAACCCTGCGGATTCACGCCGGACATCACATGTTTGATGGCGCCGTCTTTCCCGGCGGCGTCCAGCGCCTGGAAAATGAGGAGCACGGCCCAGCGGTCCTGCGCGTAAAGTTTTTCCTGCAGGTGACTGAGGAGCTCAGTTCCGCCGGCGAGCTGCTCTTGCGCCCTGGCTTTGGATTTCAGTCCTCCCGTGTCTCCCGGGTCAAAATCCCGCAATCGGAAGTTTTTCCCCTGGTCAATTCGGTAGGGCTCGGAGAGGCGTTTTGCTTCCTTGGCAATTTCCGTGTGTTTCATGTGCGTCGCCGGAAGTCTAGTACAAGTCCGACTATTCTGCGGAAGTTTCCTTCGTTCCCGCAACGATCGGACAGCGGGGGCGAGGGCTTTCGGAAGCCTGAGCCAAGCGCCCACCCAAAAGCGGGCCGGCGATCCCGGGTCAGTTCTCGCGTTGGGGGTGGGTATCTCTTGCCGTATGGCTCGGGCTGGGGTTTTTCCTCCACAAGATAGCCCGCGGGATCACGCCGAGCGTTATCAAGACTTCCCACTTCTTGGGACGACGGGATATCCCGTGGCTGTCGTGTATACTGCACCGGGCAGAATCAGATTCTTCCTCCATGATTCCTTTTCTTCATCTCGGTCCAATCACGATTCCGACCTTCGGCCTGATGGTTGCGGCCGGCCTGCTCGTTGCTGCCTATGTTCTCCAGGCGGACTTCCGACGCCGGAAGATAAGCGCCGATGCTTTCCTGATTATCGGAATTGCCGGACTGGCCGGACTGGCAGGCGCGCGTCTCTATCACGTTCTCGAAACCCCGCGCGAGTTTTTCACCGATCCCGTGCCTCTGCTTTTCAGCCGGTATGGGTTCGCCTGGTTCGGCGGATTTCTCGGTGGTTTTGCCGCACTCCTCGTCCTTGCGCTGCGTCTGAAAATGCCGATCCTGGAATTTCTCGATCTTTGCTCACCGGCGGCCGCGGTGGGCTATGCCATTGGCCGCATCGGTTGTTTCCTGTCCGGTGACGGGGATTATGGCGTTCCCACATCACTGCCGTGGGGAATGAGTTTTCCGAACGGAGTTGTCCCCACTTTAGAGCGGGTACATCCGACTCCGCTCTATGAGTTTTTCCTGTGGCTTGCGATCGCTGCGTTCCTCTGGCACATGGGCGCAAAGGCGCTGCGTGGTCCGAAGGCCCGCGGCGAGATTTTTTGCAACTACCTGGTCCTCACCGGGGCCGCGCGCTTTCTGATCGAATTCATCCGCATCAATCCGCGCTCCGTTTACGGGCTTTCAAACGCGCAGGCGGCCAGCGTTCTTTCCATCCTTGCCGGCGCGGTGTTGCTTTGGCGTATCAAGAGCCAGTTCCACCAGTTGAAGAAAGAGCACCGAATCGCGGATCACATCCGGGCCAAGGGCGATGTGCTCCAGCCCGAGTATCACAAGCCGACACCGGAATGCCCGCACCCCGATCGTTGGCACATGTATGATTCGATGTCGGCGGAGGTAGAAGTTCTCGATTTCCTGAAAAGTATCGTCAGAACGCTGAAGCCGGAAATGGTGGTCGAGACAGGAACCTTCACCGGGTTGAGCACGCTCCGCATCGCGGAGGGGCTCCGGGACAATGGCTTTGGGCGCGTGATTACCTGCGAATCTGACAGGAAGATCTTCGACGCGGCCTGCCGGCGTTTTGCCGCTTCGGGCCTGGGCCGTTGGATTGATGCTCGAAATGAATCGAGTCTCGAAATGGATGTCGAAGGGCGCATTGATTTTCTTTTTTGCGACAGTGACACGCCCCTCCGCGAGGAGGAGGTCCGCCGCTTCCTTCCGCAGGTCAACCCGAACGGCCTGATCGTGATGCATGACGCCAGCTCGGCGATGAAAGTTGTCCGGGACGCGGCCAAGAAACTGGAGGAGGAAGGCCTGCTGTCCGTTTTGCTCCTGCCGACGCCCCGAGGACTCGTCGTGGCCCAGAAAAAGGAAGGCCGCAGGTAGCTTTATCTCATAATCGCCCTCGCCGTCACCGCAATGCAAAAGGCTCAGCTCCATGCCTATTGTTTGATGATGGCTCCGTCCTTCATCACAAACGAAACTTTCTTCAGCGTCTGGATGTTGTCGAACGGATTCTCCGGCGTAGCGATGATGTCCGCAGCCTGCCCCGGCTTGAGCAGCCCCCGGGCCTTGTCCACACCGAGCAGCCGCGCCGCATTGACCGTGAGCGCCCGCAGAATATCGGCAGGCGGCACACCGGCGTCCACCCAACTGTCAATATATCCAATGGAAAGTGATCCGCGCGTCTCGCCCGGGATTTCGACGTCCACATCGGTGCCGAACGCCATGTTCACGCCGATCTTAAAGGCGCGGCGCAGGCGATCCACCCAAGTCTTGTGTTCTCCGACGCCGCCACCCAGTGCTTGAATCATCTTTTCCGTGAATTCGGTGCCCACGAGCGTCACATTGTTCTTTTTCGCGAGCTGCAGATCTTCATCGGTCATCCGGAAACCGTGTTCGATCGAGTCCACCCCTGCTTCGGCCGCGTTGTGGGCGCCGGGATGCGTCCAGCAATGCGCTGCGAGCTTCAACCCCGCCGCGTGCGCTTCATTGATCATGAATCGAATGTCGTCGACCGAGTAGATGTAGTCCTGGTCGTCCACGACGATCTTGATCACCTTTGCGCCGAAATGAACGTTTTGGCGGATGGCCTTGCGCATTTCGTCGCGCGTATCGGCAAAGAGATACTCCGGCGTGGCCAGGTCTTTCTTCTCCGGCTGAAGGTGAAACTGGCCGCCATAGGGCGCGATGATGATCCCCGCATTCACGATCGTCGGCCCCGGAACCAGGCCCGCTTCGATGGCGCGCCGCAGGTCGCTGTCCGCATAGTTGCCCGCATTGCCGATGTCGCGCACGGAGGTGAAGCCGGAGGCGAGCATGTCGCGGGCGTTGGCAACGCCTTCGATGGCGCGGTAAGCGGTCGTATCGAGAAGCGTGGTGAAGTAATAGTTGCTGGCGTCCCGCTTCGGGATGACGGTCAAGCAGAGATGCGTGTGCGCATCGAAGAGGCCGGGGAGGACGGTGGCGCTCGAAAGATCCACGATTTTCGCGCCGGGCGGAATCGTCACATTCGCGCCGACCTCCTTGATCGTCTTGCCTTCGACAAGGACGATCTGGTTCGTCGCGGTTTTGCCGGATTCGGGGTCCACGAGCTTGCCAGCCTTGATGGCGGTGATTTGCGCTGCGGCGGGCAGGGCGCAGATCGCCAGGGCGACGAGCAGGGTCGAGAAGTAGCGGAATCGCATCACGAGAGTCCTCCAAGGTTCGTGTTTGTAACACATCTTGGCGCCAAAAGTGACATTCGACGCTTGCCGTGACGCGTGACCCGTGGCGAGCGACGGAGAGGGATTAGAGATTTCCACCCTTCGACTGCGCTCAGGGCTGGCAGGGGGAGAGGGGACACCCCCCTGTTTTTCTGCATCTGCTGATTCTGCTGGGTTTTAAGTGCAATGAATTTGGATCTGCAGAATTCAAAGGACTTGCAGGCGGATTTTTCGGATCTGCAGAAACTGCGGGACTTAGTGGTGCGAACCGAGTGGCGAGAGGAGAGCATGAGACTACCCCTACCCCGGGTGTTTTTCGGAACGATGTCAAAAGAAAGGAGTTGCGGGAGGCGAAATGCGAAACGATGTGAAACGAAAGGGGTTATAAATGGCGTGTTTTGATATCGTTGCAGAAGGGTGGGGAAGAGTAGGAATCCAAAGGGGTTGCGGGCGCTGGAGGGGTTTGCTGCGTTATTCATGGTGTATTATACACAGAGAGTAAACAGGAGTCAAGGGATTTCTATAGGATGGAAACTTGGGGTCGGAAGGAGTCGGGTGCAGGAAGCGGTCCTGCTGCGGCGGGGGAGACAGTCGGAACATGGCAACCCACAGAGCCCAGGTGCGGGAACGGCACCTGGGGCACCCGCACCCGCCGGCGCTACATGAAGAGAGGAAAGGGACGGGCAGGGTGAACGAAGAGAGATTCCTCGTCCCGCTTGGCGGGACTCGGAATGACGTGGTCGGTGGGCGGATCGGGCAGGGATGACGATTCTTGGTGGAATCGTGAAGAGACATCCTTGGGCTCGTCCGCCACGGCGGACTCGCTCAGGATGACGATTCTCCGTGGAATCGTCAGAGCATCTGGCGGAGGACGTAGTGGAGGATGCCGCCGTGCCGATAGTAGGAGACTTCTTCGGGCGTATCGGCGCGGGCGGTGACGGAGAAGGAGGTTTCCTTGCCTCCGGCGGAGCGGGCGCGGACGGTGAGAGTCTTGCGCGGGGAGAGGGAAGCGACACCTTCGATTTCGAACACCTCGTGGCCCGTTAGGCCCAGCGTTTCGCGGTTTTCACCGTGCTGGAACTCCAGCGGCAGGACACCCATGCCGACGAGGTTGCTGCGATGGATGCGCTCGTAGCTTTCGGCAATGACTGCGCGTACGCCGAGCAGCAGCGTTCCCTTCGCCGCCCAGTCGCGCGATGAGCCAGAGCCGTACTCCTTGCCCGCCAGTACGAGTAGCCGCACACCCTGCTCTCGATATTTCACCGCGGCATCGTAGATGGCCATCTTTTCACCGCCGGGCAGGTGCAGCGTCCAGCCGCCTTCCGTGCCGGGGGCAAGCTGATTGCGCAAGCGGATGTTGCCAAATGTGCCGCGCATCATCACTTCGTGATTGCCGCGCCTCGCGCCGTAGGAATTGAACTCGTGGGGTTTCACGCCCTTCGCGATGAGATATTTTCCCGCCGGGGAATCCACGGGGATCGAGCCGGCCGGCGAGATGTGATCGGTCGTCACGCTGTCGCCCAAAATCGCCAGCACGCGGGCGCCGCGAATATCCGCCAGCACCGGAGGCGTCTTGGAGAAGTTTTCGAAGTACGGCGGCAATTTGATGTAGGTGGACTTGGCATCCCACTTGTAGAGGTCGCCTTCCGGAATCGGCAAGGACTTCCAGCGAGCGTCACCTTCGAAAACTTCCCCGTATTCCTTCCGAAACATCTCCGTCGTAACCGCTACCCGCACCGTGGCCTCGATCTCCTGCGGGGAAGGCCAGATGTCGCGCAGATAGACCGGCTTGCCCGCGGTGTCGTTCCCCAGCGGCTCGGACGTGAGGTCCATGTCCATGCGCCCCGCCAGGGCGTACGCCACGACGAGTGGCGGCGAAGCGAGATAGTTCGCGCGCACCAGCGGGTGAATGCGGCCTTCGAAGTTCCGGTTTCCGCTCAGCACGGCCACGGCGACCAGATTGTTCTCCTTGATGGCCGCGCCGATGGCATCGGACAGCGGCCCGCTATTGCCGATGCACGTCGTACACCCATAGCCGACGAGATGGAACCTGAGCTTATCGAGATACGGGGTCAGCCCGGCTGCCTCCAGGTAGTCGGTGACGACTTTCGAACCAGGCGCCAGACTCGCTTTCACCCAGGGCTTCGTCTGCAGGCCGCGTTCGACCGCCTTTTTCGCGAGAAGCCCGGCGCCCAGCATGAGGGAGGGGTTCGACGTGTTCGTGCAACTTGTGATGGCCGCAATGACGACTGCTCCACTCGAGAGATCGAAGCGGTCTCCATTGTTTTGGACGGCGACAGACTTGGCCGGCGCACCTTCGACAACTTTTTGGAATGAAGTTTTTGCCTCGCGCAGCGCGACGCGGTCTTGGGGGCGCTTGGGTCCCGCGAGGGTCGGCTCGATGCTTGCCAGATCGAGTTCCAACGTGTCGCTGAAGGCTGGATCCGGGGTGGCATCCGTGCGGAAGAGGCCCTGCTCCTTGCAGTAGGCTTCGACGAGCGCGACCCGCTCCACCGGCCGCGCCGTAAACCGCAGATACGCGAGTGTCTCCTGGTCCACGGGGAAGAACCCCATGGTTGCGCCGTATTCCGGGGCCATGTTCGCGATCGTCGCGCGGTCCGGCACACTCAGATTCGAGAGCCCCGAGCCGTAGAACTCCACGAACTTGCCGACAACGCCTTTCTTGCGCAAGATTTCCGTAACGGTCAGGACGAGGTCCGTGGCCGTGGCGCCCGCGCGCAACCGTCCGTTCAGCTTGAAGCCGACCACTTCCGGGATCAACATCGAGAAGGGCTGCCCGAGCATGGCCGCCTCGGCTTCGATTCCGCCCACGCCCCAGCCGAAGACGCCAAGGCTATTCACCATGGTTGTGTGGGAATCCGTGCCGACGAGCGAGTCGGGATACGCCTCGACATTGTTTCCAGACGGCATGGTGCAGACAACGCGGGCCAGATATTCCAGGTTGACCTGGTGACAAATGCCTGTATCCGGAGGCACAACCCTGAAATTTTCGAACGCTTTTTGCCCCCAGCGCAAGAACGCATAGCGCTCCACGTTGCGCTCAAATTCAAGCTGCGCATTCATGCCGAATGCGTTGACGGTTCCGGAGACGTCCACCTGGACGGAATGGTCAATGACCAGCTCGGCGGGAAAGAGCGGGTTGATGCGCCTCGGCGTGCCTCCCATTTTCACAACGGCTTCGCGCATCGCCGCCAAGTCCACCACCGCCGGAACGCCCGTGAAGTCCTGCAGCAGCACGCGGGCCGGCATGAAGGCGATCTCTTTTTGAGGAGCTCCGGGCTTCCAACCGGCCAGCGCGCGGATGTCGTCCGGACGCACGAAGCGGCCGTCCTCGATGCGCAACACATTCTCAAGCAGGATGCGCAACGAAAAGGGCATCCGCGAGATGTTGGCCACGCCGTTCTTCTCGAGGGCCTCGAGACGGTGGATCTCAAAGGTCTGCGCACCGACATCGAGTTTGTCGCGCGTCCCGAACGAGTTTCCCGCAAGCGGCATCCGCAGTGTCCTCTCCCTTGAGTGAGCAGCCCTTTATGATAACCGAAATCGTTTCCGGGAAGCGCGCGGGTATAATTGGTGGTCGTGAGGATTGTCCTGATATCCACGTATGAGCTGGGGCGCCAGCCGTTCGGACTCGCCTCGCCGGCTGCCTGGCTGCGGAAGCGCGGACATCGAGTCACATGTCTGGATCTGTCGCGCGAGGTCTTTGACGAGGAGGCCGTCCGGAGCGCGGATCTCGTTGGGTTCTTCGTTCCCATGCACACGGCAGCGCGGCTGGCGATTCAATTGATCGAGCCGGTCCAGCGCCTGAACCCGTCCGCGCACCTCTGCTTCTACGGGCTGTACGCCCCCATGAACGAAACCTATCTGCGCGGACTCGGTGTGCACACGATCCTCGGCGGAGAGTTCGAAGAAGGCCTGGTGCGTTTGGCGGACCGGCTCGCAGGACAGGGAGGCGGGCGTTTGTGCGAATCGCAGGAGCAGCGGGAACCCGTCATTTCTCTGGCCCGGCAGGAATTCCAGGTGCCGGATCGGGGAGGCTTACCTGCGCTTCGCACCTACGCGCACGTCGTCCTCCCTTCGGGCGGTCACCGCATCGCGGGCTACACCGAAGCGAGTCGCGGCTGCAAGCATGTCTGCCGGCACTGCCCCGTTGTGCCCGTCTATAACGGTGTGTTTCGAGTTGTGGATCGCGCAGTGGTCCTCTCGGATATTCGCCAGCAAGTCGCTGCGGGAGCGCAGCACATCACCTTTGGCGATCCCGATTTTTTCAATGGCCCTGGCCATGCTCTCGCGATCGTGGAAGGCCTGCACAGCGAGTTTCCGCAGCTCACCTACGATGTGACCATCAAAATCGAGCACCTCCTGAAACAGGAAAGACACCTTGTCACGCTGCGCGATACTGGCTGCTTATTCGTCACCAGCGCGGTCGAATCGCTGGACGACGCGGTCCTCGAAAAGCTCGACAAAGGTCACACGCGAGCCGATTTCTTGCAGGTGGTGGACACCTTTCGCACGTTGGGGCTGACTCTGCAGCCGACCTTCATCCCTTTCACACCCTGGACCACACTCGAAGGCATCCTCGATCTGCTGTGCGTCCTGCGGGAGCAGGATCTTGTGGCAAGTGTCGCCCCGATTCAGCTCGCCATTCGCCTCCTGATTCCCGCGGGATCGCGGTTGCTGGAACTCCCGGAATTACGCCAAATCGCTGGGCCCTTCGATCCGCATGCCCTCGTCCATCCGTGGCGTCATGGGGACGCACGGGTGGATGCGCTGAGTGAGGAGATTCAGCGGATTGTCATGACCAGCGAAAAGCTCAAAAGGTCCCGGGAAGCGATTTTCGAAAAGATCCTGCGCGCGGCCGAAAGCGCGGTGGGCGCGGAAACGGCTGAGGCTGCTCAACCTGTGCTCTTGACCCGCGCGGCGGTGCCCTATCTCAACGAGCCCTGGTACTGTTGAGCCGAGCCCACAGGGGACCAGTTGGTTCCCATCGCCCAAGCCAAGGAAGCCTTGCGAAGAGTCGAAACTTTCGTCTGATACAAACTGTCATGTCTTCTCCAGTCGACACACCAAAGCGCCTCCTGCTCTTCGCCAGCAAGCTCGGCTACCAGACGCGCAGTTTTGGGGAATCCGCGCGGAAACTCGGGGTGGAACTGCTCTTCGTCACGGACCGGTGCCACCAGCTCGAGGATCCGTGGGGCGATCGGGCCATTCCCGTCCATTTTGAAGAGCCGGAAGCCGCCGCAGCGGCCGTTCTCCATGCCATGCGCGATCTGCCGGTTGACGGTGTCCTCGTGCTCGGAGACCGCCCCGCTGTCGCCGCGGCGTACACGGCGCGGGGTCTTGGCATATGGCATAACCATCCGGCGGCGGTCGAAGCTTGCAGAAACAAGCTGCGGATGCGCGAAGTTTTCCGGGATGCCGGATTGCGCGTGCCCTGGTTTCGGCCAATCCCACTGGTTCCGGCTCCCGATCCTGCGTTTGCCGGCATTTCCTTTCCTTGCGTCCTCAAACCGTTGTCCCTATCGGCCAGCACCGGGGTGATCCGCGCCGATTCGCGCGAGGAATTTCTCTCCGCCGCAGAGCGCATCCGCCGGCTGCTGCAATCACCGGAAATGCAAGCGACGCGCGAGCCCAATTTGAATCGGTTGATGGTAGAAGGCTATATCCCGGGAAGGGAAGTCTCCCTCGAAGGTCTGCTGACGGAGGGCTCGCTTCGCGCGCTCGCCATTTTTGACAAGCCGGAGCCGTTGGAAGGCCCCTATTTTGAAGAGACGATATTTGTGACGCCGTCGCGCCTCACGCAATCGCAGCAGCGTGCCATCGAGCGTTGTGCGCAAGAGGCAACGCGGGCCCTCGGCCTGACCCACGGTCCAGTCCACGCCGAATTCCGCGTGAATGAGGATGGCGTCTGGCCGCTGGAGGTCGCGCCCCGGCCGATCGGCGGGCTTTGTGCGCGCGCTTTGCGGTTCCAGCGGGACGAAACGGCTGAGCCCGTTTTCCTGGAAGAACTTCTTCTCCGCCACGCTGTCGGCCTGCCGGGAGGAGACTGGCTGCGCGAGCGCGCTGCCTCGGGTGTCATGATGATCCCGGTCCCCAGGAGTGGCGTACTGGAAAAAGTCGAAGGGGAAGAAGCGGCACGCGCGACGCCGGGGATCACCGATCTGGAGATTACCGCTCGGCTGCGGGATTACATCGCCGCCTGGCCTGAAGGTTCCAGCTATCTGGGGTTTCTCTTCGCGCGCGGCGAAACCGCGGAAAACGTAGAAGCGGCGCTTCGGGAGGCCCATGCGAAGCTCGGATTCACTCTTGCGGAGCGGCTGTCGGTCGAGCACCCCCTCAAGAGCCGGGTCCTGGGCGCGGAGGGCTAGGGAGCAAACGGCTGGCCGCAATTTGAGGAAGAAGCTCGGAAGGAAGCTCTCCATCCAACGGAGCAGGCAGGAGTCTTAGGAAGCGGATCAACTTTTTGCTTTAGGCGCAACGTAGCCTTCCGGCAGCCG
>JBGQHF010000098.1:0-12088 GCA_041497835.1 Terriglobia bacterium | reverse complement strand
GTGGCATGCACACCCGGAAACTCCCCGAGTACCTCGACCATTCCCCAGTAGTCCTTCAGGGCGTGCAGCCGCGTCCAAGGAAGCAGGTAGGCGCCGCTCTCCGGGTCGCGGTATTGCGGCTGGTGCATGTGCCAGAGCAGAACAAGGTGGATCCGATTCATCTTGTGCGCGCTCCCTAGGACTTCTCCCGCATCGTGTTACACTGTGCGTCCCGCGTTATGCGCATCCTGGACCGCTACATCGTCCGAGAAATCTTCCGCCACGCGCTCCTCGGGCTGGTCGTCTTCACGTTCGTTTTCTTCGTGCCGCAACTCGTCCGACTGATGGAGGTCTTCGTCCGCCATTCCGGTTCGGGCAGCCAGGTCCTGACCCTGCTGCTGTGCACGTTTCCGGGCGTACTCACCTTCACGATCCCGATAGGAGTCCTCATCGGCGTTCTCCTCGGCCTGGGCCGCATGTCCGCGGACAGCGAATTGATCGCCCTGACCGCTCTCGGCATTGGACGCCGCCGCGTACTCCTGCCCGTGGGCGTGCTGGCCGTGACGGGGATGCTCGTCACCCTGGGAATGACCCTATGGGTCGGACCTCGAGCTGTGCGCGCCTTCCGCGCCATCGAAGCTAGCCTGGCCGCCTCCCAGGCATCGTTCCAGGTACAGCCACGCGTCTTTGACGAGCGCTTTCCCCGGCTCGTCTTCTACGTCAATGATGTCTCGCCCAGCGGCACGCAGTGGCGGGGCGTGTTCCTCGCGGAGTCCGGCGGGGAGAACGGCTCGCGGCTCACCCTGGCGGAGGAAGCGATTGTAATTGCCGAGCCCAAACGCGGCAAGCTGCAGCTTCACCTGCGCGGGGGGACAACTCATGAATTCACAAGTAAGCAGCCCGACCGGTACTCCGTCACCGCGTTCGGCGACAGCGACTGGCCGCTCGAATTCTCCGGCCTGATGCCCGCCACGCCACGCCCCCTGACGAACGCCGAACGGACCGCCAGGGAACTTCTCGCGGAGAACGGCGCAGGCTGGCGTGAAGCACGCGTCGAATTTCACCGGCGTCTTGCCTTCCCGGTGGCCTGCCTGGTTTTCGCGCTGGTCGCGGTCCCCTTCGGAGCGCGGCCCCGACGCGGTGGACGTGCCGCCGGCTTCTTGTTGGCGGTCCTCCTCATCGCTTCTTACTACCTTCTCTTCGTCCTCGGCGCGGGCATGGCCAGGCAAGGAACCGCTACGCCCGCCTCGGGCATCTGGTCCGCAAATGTGCTGCTGGCCCTGCTTGGTCTTTTTCTGCTTCCGCGCATGGAGCAGTTCCGCCGAGACAGTGGGCTCCTGCATCAGTTCAATCGCATGGGGGCCCGGATGCGCGTGCTTCGGCGGAGGGCCCGGGCCCGCGCGGCAGCTCGCGCCCTAAGCGAGGGCCGCGCTGCGCGCGAGACCCCTGCAAGGTCCGGCTCCACTTTTCCGCGGCTCATGGATCTCTATATGCTCCGTCGGTTTTTTTTCTATTTTGCCGCGCTGATGGCCACCTTCCTCTTTCTCTTTGAAGCGTTTACGTTTTTTGAGCTGCTCGACGATATCGCGCGTCATCGCGTCCCTTTCCTGACGGTAGTGAACTATTTCCGGTACCTGACGCCCTATCTTCTCTATCAATTGACGCCGCTGGCCGCGCTGGTCGGCGTCCTGGTGACGCTCGGGATCATGTCCAAGAACAATGAGCTTGTGGCCTGCAAAGCGAGCGGCATGAGCCTTTATCGCCTGGCGGTTCCTCTGTTCGCCGCCGGGCTATCCCTCGCCGCCGCGATGCTGGTCCTGGACGACACCTATCTTCCCTACGCCAACCAGAGGCAGGACGCGCTGCGCAACCAGATCAAAGGAAGGCCGCCACAAACCTATTTCCACCCGCGCCGGCAATGGATCTTCGGTGAAAACTCGAAAATCTATAACTATGAGCTGTTCGACCCCGCCCGCAATTTCTTTGGAGGGTTAAACGTCCTGGAGCTGGACCCAGCGACGTTTCAGGTTCGCCGCCGCGTGTACGCGTCCCGCGCGCACTGGGAAGAAACCCAAAATTCATGGATCCTCGAATCCGGCTGGGTGCGGGATTTCTCAAACGGCACGGTCGCCCGCTTCGAGCCCTTCCTAGCCACCTCGCTGGCGGAACTTACGGAGCCCCCCGGCTACTTCAACCGGGAATTCCACCAGGCCATTCAGTTGAGCTGGGGAGAGCTTCGCGCCTACATTGGAGACTTGCACCAGGCCGGCTTCAACGTGTCCACCCTCACCGTCCAATGGCACAAGAAGATCGCCTACCCCATGATTGCACCCATCACGATGCTTTTGGCGATTCCCTTTGCCGTGCTGGTCGGGGCTCGGGGCGCCCTCGGCGGCGTCGCTTTGGGGGTCGCGATCGGGATCGTCTATTGGGCGGTTGCCGCACTTCTCGAAGCAATGGGTGGAGTCGGGCAACTTCCGCCCTTCCTCGCGGGATGGTCTCCCGACATGATTTTCTTTTTTCTGGGGCTCTACTTCTTTTTGAAGATGCCGACGTAGGCCGTGTCGAGCGCTTCAAACGCAAAATTCAGTATTCAAGCGAGACTTAAACTTCACGTATTCTTAACTCACCTTTTCTTCGGCTTCTTTCCTTTTTCCCGGGACTCCTGAATGACCGCCTGCGCGGCGGCCAGTCGCGCAATCGGCACGCGGAACGGCGAAGCGCTCACGTAGTCGAGGCCGAGCAGGTGGCAAAACTTCACGCTGTCGGAGTCGCCTCCGTGCTCGCCGCAGATTCCCACCTTCAATTTCGGGCGAGACGCGCGACCCTCTTTCACTGCCCACTGCATCAGCATGCCCACACCTTCCGTGTCGAGTGACTGGAACGGGTCGGCCGCAAAAATGGCCGCCTTTTTCTCATCCACGTAGTCCGGCAGGAAGCGGCCCGCGTCGTCGCGGGAAAGCCCCATCGTCGTCTGCGTCAAATCGTTGGTGCCGAAGGAGAAGAACTCGGCCACCTTCGCGATACTCCTCGCCAGGAGCGCCGCTCGCGGCAATTCGATCATCGTACCCACGAGGTAGGGGAGCTTCACCTTCTCTCTGGTCAGAATCTCCCCGGCCACGCGGCGTGTTGCTACTTCGAGAATGCGCATCTCTTTCTCATCGAGAGTGAGCGGGTGCATGATCTCAGGTAAAACTTTAACTCCCTCTCGCTGGCATTGAACGGCCGCTTCGATGATCGCGCGCACCTGCATCTCCAGAATCTCCGGATAGGTGATGGATAGCCGGCAACCGCGATGACCCAGCATGGGATTGGCTTCGTGAAGCTGCTCGACCCGCCGGGCAACATGCTCTGCGGAAATCCCCAATTCCTTCGCAAGCTCCTCCTGCTTGGCCGCTTCGTGCGGCAGGAACTCATGCAGGGGCGGGTCCAGAAGGCGAATTGTAACCGGATAGCCGTCCATGGCGCGGAAGATGCCGACGAAATCACGCCGCTGGAACGGAAGGAGCTTGTTCAAGGCTTTGACGCGGTCTTCGCGAGTCTCCGCCAGGATCATCTCCTGGATGGCGCGCTGTCGCTCGTGGCTCTTCTCAGGCTGCTCGAAGTCGGTGAAAAACATGTGCTCGGTGCGGCAGAGACCGATTCCTTCGGCGCCCATCTCCCGCGCCTTGCGCGCATCCTGCGGCGTATCCGCGTTGGTGCGCACGCCGAGCCTACGCAAATCGTCAGTCCATTTCATGAAAGTGAGATATTCCTTCGAGATCTCTGGATCGACGAGGGGCTCCCGGCCCGCATAGACGATTCCTTCACCCCCGTCCAAGGTAATCCATTCACCTTCACTAAGAGTTTTTTCACCAGCCGTCATGGACTTAGATGAGTAGTCGATATTTAGCTTTTCGGCGCCAACAATGCAGCACTTGCCCCATCCGCGGGCCACCACGGCCGCGTGGCTCGTCTTTCCTCCCGTTGCGGTCAGGATTCCCTGCGCCACGGCCATGCCGCCCACGTCCTCCGGACTCGTTTCGCGTCGAACTAGGATGACTTTTTCATTCCGTTTGGCCCAAGCTTCGGCATCCTGGGCAGAGAAGACGATTCTGCCTACCGCCGCCCCCGGCACGGCATTGATGCCTTGCGCAAACACCTTGGCTCTTAGCGACTTCCTGTCAATCTCTGGGTCAATAATCGGATAGAAAAGACGCTCGATGTCTTCGGGCTTGATTCGGAGAATGCCTTCCTCTCTTGTGATCAGCTTCTCGGTAAACATATCTACAGCCATGCGGAAGGCGGCGCTCGGAGTGCGCTTACCGGTGCGCGTCTGCAACATGTAAAGCGTGCTTTCTTCGACGGTGAACTCCATGTCCTGCATATCGCGGTAGTGTTTCTCAAGTTTTACTCGAATCTTTTCGAGTTGCGCGTACAAGTCAGGTGTGCGCCGTGACATTTCGCTGAGGTGCATCGGCGTCCGGATGCCAGCCACGACATCCTCCCCTTGGGCATTTACTAGGTACTCTCCATAGAAGGTGTTCTCGCCGGTGTTGGGGTCCCGCGTGAAGCAAACGCCAGTACCGGAATTGTCGCCCGTGTTGCCGAATACCATCTGGACGACGTTGACGGCCGTGCCGAGCAGGCCCGTGATCTTCTCAATCTGGCGGTAGTCCACGGCCTTTTTCGCCATCCAGGATCCAAAGACCGCCCCGATCGCCCCCCACAACTGTTCCTGAGGATTCTCCGGAAACGGCGTGCCCGTCTTTGCCTGGAAATAGTCCTTGTACTCGAGGATCAGTTCCTTCCATCCGGCGGCGCTGACCTGCGTATCTTCCCTCACACCCAGCCGCTGCTTCATCGCGCGCAGCCTCTCTTCCAGGTGCTCTTTGGAGAGGCCCGTAACGACCGTGGAATACATCTGCACAAAGCGGCGGTAGGCATCAAAGGCAAAACGCTCGTTGTTCGTAACTGCTGCGAGTCCTTCCACGGAGCGGTCATTCAAGCCGAGATTGAGGATGGTCTCCATCATCCCCGGCATGGAGCGCGCCGAGCCCGACCGCACACTCACGAGAAGAGGGTTCTTGGGGTCGCCGAGTTTTTTCCGGCTACTCCGCTCGAGGCGCGCCAGGGCGCTGACCACCTGCGGGCGCAAGCTTGCGGGATACTTTCGACCGTGTTTGTAGAAGTGATCGCAGGCCTCCGTGGAGATGGTGAAACCCGCGGGCACCGGCAAGCCGATGCGGGTCATCTCCGCAAGGCCCGCGCCCTTCCCACCCAACAAGTCCTTCCACTCCCCCTTGCCTTCTGCCTTGCCGGCAGCGAAAAAATAAACCCATTTCTTCACGGGACCCCTCGCCTCCATTAAGCAATGTTCTCGAACTTAAAATTATTGACTCAAAAACTCGATGCCGCCCCCGGCTAAGTCGGCACGCCGACACTCAATCCGACTTCAAACAGAGTGGCTACATGAACCAGACTTCAAGCAATACTTTAGATCGGACATCAGCGGGACTCTTCCCCGCCAAGCTCAGAAAAATCCGCGATGGTGGTGAACTCTCTCAAGAGTTCCTCCAATAGTGCCAGCCGGTTTCTCCGAACCGCTTCTTGGTCCGCCATGACCATCACTTCCTCGAAGAATCGATCCACAGACTTGCGCATGCCCGCGATCGCTTCCAGGGCTTCGTAGTATTGCCCGGCCCGCTTCTGCTTCTGCACTTTCGCGGCGGCGGCGCGAACGACCGAATACAACTCTTGCTCAGCCTCCAGCTCAAATCGCTCCTGCTGCACGACATGGCCTTTTTCTCCGGCAGCGGCTTTCTCCAGGATTTTCCGTATGCGCTTGAAAGACACGGTGAGCGGCTCGAAGTTGCGTGACTTGCGGACGGCACGCAAAGCTTCCAGCCGGTGGCGCGCATCCACAAGATCGTCGGCGCCGGCCCGGAAAACGGAGTTCACTTCGTCGTAGGCAAAGCCCAGCTTCTCGCGGAAAACGAACCGGGCGCGGTCGAGGATGAACTCCAGAATTTGCGCTTCCCGGCCCGCCGCGAAGTTCAATTTCGGCGGGCAGACGTTCAGCGCGCGGGCCGCAGCACCCAGCGCCTGAGAGAGAGACAGCGGCAGTTTGCGATCCAGAATGATCTTGACGATTCCCTGCGCGGCTCGCCGCAGCGCATACGGGTCGCTGGAACCTGTGGGCACGATCCCCACGGCGAAACAGCCCACCACGCTATCAAGCTTGTCGGCAATGGCCACCGCGCAACCAGTGAGGTTTCGCGGAATCGGATCATCCAAGCCGGCGGGACGGTAGTGGTCGTACACGGCATCGGCAACTTCCGAGGGTTCGCCCTGGGCCCGGGCGTAAAGCCCGCCTACGATTCCCTGCAGCTCCGTGAACTCGCGGACCATTTCCGTAGCCAGATCGCACTTGGCCAGCTCCGCGGCGCGATCGGCATCCGGAACGTGTGCCTGGGCGATGCCGAGGCTGAACCACTGCTCCGCGAGCCATCGGGCAATGGCGCGGACGCGCTCGACTTTGTCGCGGTAACTCCCGAGCCGCGACTCGTACACGACGCGCTCGAGTTTCGGCAAGTATTCCGCCAGCCGGCATTTCTGATCCGACTCCCAGAAGAAGCGCGCGTCCGCAAAACGCGCCCGGAGCACGCGTTCGTGCCCCGCCCGCACCAGGCCTATGGGGTCCTTGTCCAAATTGATCACCGCGAGAAAGTGCGGCGCCAGCTCCCCGTTGCGTTTTTCCAATGCGAAGTACTTTTGGTGGTCCCGCATCACCGTAATCAGGATCTCATCCGGGAGGTCCAGGAATGCCGGGTCAAAATCGCCGCGGATCACCGACGGACATTCGTTCAGGTAGGTCACGAGATTCAGAAGTTCCGGGTCGTCGTGCACGCGGAAGCCGGATTTCTTCGCGAGCGCCGCAATTTCCTTCTCGATCTTTGCGCGGCGGACCTCGGCCCGCACCAGAACCCCGTTGGCACGCAACTTCGCTTCATACTCGCGGAAAGATTTCACGCGAAGGTTTGGCTTGCCCAGAAACCGGTGCCCTTGCGTGCGGTTTCCGCTGACCACATCGCCATAGACAACCCGGAGCTGCTTCCCTCCGAGCACCGCCACAATCCAGCGGACCGGGCGGATGAATCGCGCTCCGGAGAGTCCCGTCCACGTCATGGTGCGCGGCCACGAAAGATCGTGAATCACGCGGGGCAGGAGTTCTTCGAGGATCTTCTCGGAAGCCCGCCCCGGGATAATCTGGCGCGCGGCCAGATACTCGCCCTTGGGCGTATGGACGAACTGAATCTTGTCGAGCGAGATGCCCTGCTTTTCCGCGAAGCTGACCGCCGCTCGCGTCGGCGCGCCGACAGAATCGTACGCCACGGACTTCGGCGGCCCGGTCACCTCTTTCTCAACATCCAGTTGCCGCAGCCGCATCCCTTCGACGACTGCCGCCAGCCGCCGTGGCGCGGCAAAAGAAGCGACGCGGGCGCCTTCCAGGAGATTCTCCGCCGCGAGGTGCTTCTCCAGAATGGCACGCAACTCCGCTTCGGCCCTCGCCAGCATCCCCGCCGGTATCTCTTCACATCCGATTTCCAGCAGCAATTCCGCGCGGCGCTCCGGTGACTTCTTCATCCCTGCACCTCGCCCGCGACTTCCCCGCCCCCTCGGCTCATTTGCTGCACGTAGCTTTGCGCCGTGCGGCAGGCCAGCGTCCGCACCCGGGCCATCAGTGCCGCGCGCTCCGTCGTGGAAATAACTCCGCGCGCATCCAACTGATTGAACAGATGGGAGCATTTCAAGCAAATGTCGTAGGCGCTCAGCAGCGGATACTGCTCCCGCGCTTTGCCCTTGGTCTGTTCGAATCCGTCCAGAAGGTGTTTGGCCTCTTTCTCGTGAATCTCCAACTCGCTGCGGATGGCCTTGGCATCGCTCTGATCAAAGCTGTACACGGAGAATTGCCGCTCCTCGTCCAGCCGAATCTCGCCGTAGGTTCGCTCCTCCGACCACCGCAAATCGAAAACACTCTCGACACCCTGCAAAAACGCGGCGATGCGCTCGAGCCCGTAGGTCAGCTCCACGGAAATCGGATCGAGGTCCACGCCTCCGCATTGTTGGAAGTAGGTGAATTGGGTGATTTCCAATCCATCCAGCAGCACTTGCCACCCGATGCCCCAGGCTCCCAAGGTAGGTGATTCCCAGTTGTCTTCTTCGAAACGGATGTCGTGTTCGTGGAGGCGAATTCCGATCCCCTCCAGGCTCCTCAAATAGATGTCCTGCACGTCAGCCGGTGAGGGCTTCAGGATGACCTGAAACTGCGTGTGCTTGTAAAGACGGTTCGGGTTCTCGCCATAGCGACCGTCGGCGGGCCGACGGCTGGGTTGGACGTAGGCGACGCGATAGGGCGACGGCCCCAGAACGCGAAGAAATGTTTCCGGGTGCATCGTGCCCGCGCCGACTTCCACGTCATAGGGCTGTTGCAGCACGCACCCGCGCTTGACCCAGAACTCAGAAAGCCTGAGGATCAATTCCTGAAAATTCAGGCTGCTTTTTCTTTTCTCTAGTTTTCCTTTAACTTTCACGCCGTCTCCAAAAGCCCCCGGGTTTTCAGTTTGCGTTCTGTATGAAACTCAATCCAATCCAGGGAAGCCTCTCGCAGCTCGGCAAAGGACGTCTCCGGAACTGTGCCCGAAACGATCCGTTCCAGATTCCCCCTGGAGAAAAGCTGCGCAACCTGCCTTGCCTCACTCTGCAGCTGGCGCATTTCGGACCGGCGGCAGTTGTCGCAATGCACGATGGGGCTCCAGTTCGCACAGAAGCCCGGACGCGCCCCGAGGGCGGCCCCACAGTTTCCGCAGCGTTCCAGCGGGGGAAGCCAGCCGCCGAGCTTCACCGCCCAGAATGCAAAGTAGCTCGCCGGCATCCTCCAATCCTTGCGGCGGTCAATCTCCCGCGCGGTCAGAAGAATCAGCCGGAACATGGCCTCGGCCGCCTCGCGCTCCGGAAGGACAAGCTCGGAGATTTCGCTGATCAGAGCGAATCCCGTGGCCATTGCGTAGTCGCTCTGGGCGGCGTGAAACGATTCGAGCAGGTCGCACTGCTGTATGCGGACCAGATCGCGCGTTTCCCGCTCCACATAGTCCATCTGGACATGGGAAAGAATCTCCAGCGTTGACCCGAACCGGTTCTTGAGCCTGCGGGCCCCCGCGGCCACGCCGCGCATCCTGCCGTTCGACCGGGAGAGAAAACTCACCAGCCGGTCGGCTTCGCCCAGAGGGAATGTCTTGAGAATAATGGCTTCCGTTTCCTGGGCAGGCATATCGCTGTCGGCGCGCCGACTCGCGCTTCCCCGGCGCGTGCAAAGAATTCCGCCATCAAAGCGAGAGCTAACTTTCTTATCACAGCCATGCCACTCGCGCAATCATTCGTTCTCTCCCGGACGGAGAAATATTCCGAACCCCCGCGCAGCTCCCTCGTGCAAGCCCCTTTTCCCCTCAGACGCAGCTAATTTCCCGGTTGCCGAAGAAGCCCTTTCCAAATTCTCGCCGATTCGCTAGAGTCCTGCGCGACCCGTCATGCGCGCGCGCTTCGTGGACATCGTCGGGATCGGCCAGAACGCCACCGATACCCTCATCGAATTGCCTCACTTCCCCGCATACAATTCCGAGGTTGAGTTTTATTCATCCCGCGTGCTGCCCGGCGGCCAGATTGCGACCGCCGTGATCGCTTGCCGCCACTGGGGACTGCGCACCCGCTACATCGGCAGAGTGGGGGATGATTCTGCAGGGGATCTGCAACGGCGCGAATTGGCCCGCCACGGTGTGGAATCTCGCGTGACCGTCGTACCGGGGTGCATGAGCCAATCTTCCTATATCCTCGTAGATCGCAAGAGCGGCGAACGCACGATTCTCTTCCGCCGCGATGACCGCCTGAACCTCCGGCGAGCAGATCTGCGCCGCGATTGGATCGAATTGGCAAGGCTGGTTCATCTGGACGGCCACAACGCAACCACCGGCGCCGTGGCGGCGCGGTGGGCACGCGCGGCCGGGGCGATTACCATCGCAGACTTGGACCATTCCTATCCCGGGATCCGCAGCCTTCTCGATAACCTGGATTACCCCGTGTCTTCGCGGACTTTTCCGTCACGGTTTACGGGCGAACCCGGCCTTTTCCGCGCCATGCAAGAGGATCCAGCATGGCCACCAGTGTCGCGCCGTGTGCACCACGCTGGGTAACGACGGGGCTCTCCTCTGGGACGGCGAGCGATTCTGGTATGTCCCGTCGTACCGAGTGCGCGCCGTGGATACCACGGGCGCGGGCGATATTTTTCATGCCGCATTTGCTTTCGGGCTCTTGAAGGGTTGGAGTTGGCAGCGGCTCCTGGACTTCAGTTGCGCCGCTGCCGCACTCAATTGCGAAGCTCTCGGCGCGCGCGGCGGCATCCGCTCTCTGCGAGAGATTGAGCGCCTGCGAACGAAGGGGCGAAGAAATCCGGCAGCCTTCAGCGATCGTGCGCTCACGCGCGCCGCGGCGGCTTGGCACCGCTCTCGGGATACGCGTGCACACCGATGAGAGCGATCGAAGAATCCAACCGTCCATGTTCATCCCTCTCAAAGATCTGAACCCTAGGCGCACCGTCCCCGTCTTGACGGTCCTCCTGATCCTGCTGAACGTTGCGGTATTCGTTTACCAGGTCACGCTTCCTCCGCGGGCGGAAAAAGCCTTTCTGCTGGCCTACTCCGACATCCCCATCCGATTGCCCGCCTTCTTTTCCGGACACGCCACCTGGCAGGCTGCGCTCCTGCCCTGGGTGACAAGCATGTTCCTCCACGCCGGGATTCTCCACCTTGCCGGGAACATGCTTTTTCTCTGGATCTTCGGCGATAATGTCGAGGACTTTTTTGGCCACTTGGGTTATCTGCTTTTCTACCTCGTCTGTGGAACTGCGGCGGGCCTCCTGCATACCTTTACCAACTTGCAGTCGAACCTCCCCGCGCTCGGTGCCAGCGGAGCGATCTCCGGCGTCATGGGCGCGTATATGGTGCTCTACCCCCGCTCGCGGGTTCTCACGCTCATCTTCATTTTCCTGGTTCCGATTCCGGCGGTGATCATCCTCGGCTGGTGGTTTGTTCTGCAATTTCTCGGCGGGCTCAGTAGTGTGGGGATGCACGCGGCAGGCGGAGTCGCCTGGTGGGCTCACGTTGGAGGGTTCTTGATGGGTGTATTGCTGACGCTCGTTCTGCGCAGCCGCAAAAGTCATACTTAAAGTAACACTTTAATTATCGCCGGCAGGATTTTTCGCCACGTACTCCGCGAGCCAGTCCCCGACTGCGGGCGTTTTCAATTCTCCGCCGAGATCCGGCGTCACGCGATTCTCGCGGAGTGCGGCCTTCACGGCGGAGCGAAGAAGGTCTCCCTCTTGTTTCCAGCCCAGGAAATCGAGCATCATCGCCGATGTCAGAACCGAGCCGAGAGGATTGGCGATGCCCTTCCCGGCGATATTCGGCGCGGAGCCGTGCACGGGCTCGAAGAGCGATGTCCGGCCGGGGTGAATGTTCCCGGAAGGCGCGAGACCCAGTCCGCCGGCAAGCTGCGCTCCCAGGTCGCTGATGATGTCGCCAAAAAGGTTGCAAGTCACGATTACGTCAAACTGGCTGGGGTCGCGGACGATCTCCATGGCCAACGTGTCAATGTACAGGTGCCGCGATTCGATTTCCGTGTATTCCAGCCGGACTTCCTTGAACACCCTCTGCCATAGGTCGTGGGCAAACGTCAGGGCGTTGGACTTGTCGCTCATGCACACGCGCTTCAAGCCGTTCTGCCGGGCGTGGTCGAATGCGTAGCGGACAATCCGTTCCACTCCCTTCCGCGTATTCACATCTTCCTGAAGGGCCACTTCATCGGGTGTGCCCTTCTTGAAGAAGCCGCCGACGCCGACATACAGCCCTTCGGTGTTTTCGCGGAAGACGATCAGGCGGATGTCGCGCTCCGAGCGGCCGCGCAGGGGCGTCAGACGGTCGTGCAGCAATTCGACCGGTCTGGCGTTCACAAAGAGGTCGAGCTTGAAGCGCAGGCCGAGGAGGATATCGGCAGCATGCTGGTTCGAGGGCACGCGGGG
>JBGQHF010000097.1:0-12096 GCA_041497835.1 Terriglobia bacterium | reverse complement strand
GCGATGGGAGTAGATGACACCTTTCGCATTACCCGTGGTTCCAGAAGTGAAGCACATCGCGGCGCCCTCGTTTTCGTCGAGCGCGGGATAGCGGAAATCGTCACCGGCTCCGGCGAGCAACTCTTCGTAGTTCAAGAAGCCCTCGGGTACCCTGCCGCCGCCGTAGGGCACGACGATCACGCGTTCGAAGGGCGCGTCTTCGCGGAACTTCTCGAAGAAGGGAAGCTGCACATCGTCAATGAGTAGGAAGCGGTCGCCGGCGTGCTTCGCGATGCCCGCGATTTCATGAGGGTGCAGACGAAGATTCAGCGTGTGCAGGATGCCGCCGGCGCAGGGCACGCCGAAAAATGCCTCATGGTGGCCGGAATGGTTCCACATCATGGAGGCGACGCGGTCGCCCCGCTGCAAACCGAGCTTCGTCAGGGCCGAGGCCAGGCGCCGCGCGCGGCGGTAGAAGGTGCCGTAGTTGGTACGCACAATTGTCTTGTCCGGGAGGCGCGAGGCGATCTCCACGCCGGAAAATATCTTTCCCGCTCGCTCGAGGATCGTGGAGAGCGTCAGGGGAAAATCCATCATCGTTCCGCGCATGGCAACCTCAGGAAGTGCGGCGAATGCCGCGCATCCTACCACCAAACGGGCCGCCAAAAGTTTGCCGCGGTGCTAGGGCGGTTCCAGGGTTCTTTCCGGTTGCAAAGTGGTCAATTTTTCGAGAGTATTCAACTGATCGCTGAAGCACAGTCTCGCGCCTGCGGTGGCCTAGCTCTTTCCGGACTGCCCGCGACCGAACTTCGTTTCTTCAGTGTGCCTCGGCTCGCATCAGGGTTCCGGGCAAAAGGAGTGAGCAGGTGAAGAAGCTCTATGTTGGGAATCTTCCGTTTTCGGCGACGGAGGAACAGCTTCAGGAATGGTTCACACAGGCAGGTTGCAATCCCTCGGCAATCAATCTGATCCGCGACCGGTTCACCGGACAGTCACGCGGCTTCGCGTTCGTCGAAGTGGCGAGCGATGAGGAAGCTGACCGCGCCGTCCAGTCGCTCAATGGTCAGAACCTCGGCGGGCGGAACCTCGTCGTCAACGAAGCGCGGCCGCAGACGGAGCGCAGCGGCGGTGGCGGCGGACGCGGCTTCGGCGGCGGCGGTGGCGGCGGACGCAGCCATGGCGGTGGCGGCGGCGGGCGCGGACGCGGCGGAGATCGCGGCGACCGCGGCAATCGCTACTAAGCGCAATCCTTCCTTGCGTTCTTGAGAGCCTTCCGATTCGCGGGCATGTGTGTCCCGCGTTCAGGCTGTAGCTTTGCGCAAAGACTCAACCTGCTCGACGCGTCCCTGCACGCAGCGATAGCGCTCGATGGTCATTGTCCGCAGCCCGCTCCTGATCATTTCATCCAGATCGAATCTCGACTCCGCCGTGTCCAACTCTTCCGGCGCGGCAAAGAGCGCCGGCGCCCTCGGCAGAAACGCCGGACAGCAATCGTGGAAGGGCTCGGCAGAAATGTCGTGCGTGCCGATCTTCCGCGCAAGCGCGAGAATTTCGAGCTTGTCGTCGCCCACGAGCGGGCGGTAGACCGGCAGCCGCGTGGCGGCGCCGACGGCGGCCATGTTCTGCAGCGTCTGTGACGCGACCTGGCCCAGGCTGTCGCCGGTAATCAATCCTTTGGAGCGCTCTCCGCGCGCCACGCGGGCCGCGATCCGCAGCATCAGCCGCCGGTAGAGCAGAATGCGAAATTGCTCCGGCGCGCCGCGGACGATCTCCCGCTGCAGCGGCTCGAACGGCACGAGGTACAGCTTTGCCGTGAACTGCCACGGCACGAGCCGCTTCACCAATTCGCGGGCCACGTGCACGGACGATTCGCCCGGCCGCGCTCCACCTCCCCAGAAATGCAGGAAGTTGACGTGCGCGCCGCGCCGCATCAGCTTGAACGCCGCGACGGCGGAGTCGAAACCGCCGGAGAGAAGACAGGTAAGCCGCCCGGCGGTATTCGCCGGCAGTCCGCCGGCGCCGGGAATCCGCCGGGCAAAGACAAGAATGGGCCCCGGTGTGATCTCAATCCGGCAGGTCAGCTCCGGGTTCTTAAGATCCACGCGAACGCTGCGCCCGGCGGCGAGCAACTGGTCGTGCAGATAGCCGCCGACTTCGCGCTCCATGGTCAGCGCGTTCACGGGGAAACGCTTATCGCTGCGCTTTGCCCGCACGGCAAACGTGGCGAAGGTCTCGCCGCGCACTTCTTCCCAAGCTGCTTCCTGCACGGGAACGAGAGGGTTGCAGTCACTGCGCTCCACGGGGCGGGCAACGCCGAGATTGGCGATGCCGAAGACGCGCTGCAGCCGCTCGAGCGCCACGGGAAGTTCGGCGGAATCGGCAAGCTCGACGAGATAGCGGTCGCCGGGCTGGGTAATCCGCGCGATACGCAATCCTTCGAGCGCGCGCTTCAGGGCCTGGCGCATCTTGCTCAGGAAGAAGTCGCGGTTCCCCCCTTTGAGCCACAGCTCGTGGTAATGGACGACGATGTGCGCGGCAACCATGCGATTCCGTGTCGAAGAGGGCGATTCGGATTCAGTATACCAGCCGCGCGCAGGGGGCCACATGCCCGGCCGGGCTGTTCGCGGCAGGAGGACCGAATGGACGCAAGGGCCGAAACTAACGGCCACGTAACGTGTTTGAAACATCAGGCAAGTAAAACTTCTTGCCGGGCGGCTTCTGGAGTATATGGATACTTGCCATGGGCGGACGTCCACAACTCGAAGAGCTAGACGAAAGGAACCTTCCGGCGGATTCGCGCATCCAACCGGAGTGCAGCAACGCCGAGCGAATTAGCATGACGAAATGGCAAAAACGCGACTGGCGCCAATACTATGAATTGGCCCGCCGTCCGTGGCAGCGGATGCGGCCGCCGCGGCCCGTCTATCCGGCGGGGATCAACCGCGTGCAGCCCGCCGCGGGGTTCAGCCTGTCTGAGCTGGACGATGCCGGGATCAACCTGGATCTGGCCGAGCGCCTGGGGCTTCCCGTGGATGCCGGACGTATCGGCGCGTACGGGCCCAACGTCTCCGCGCTGCGCGATTTCGTGCTTGTCTCCCGCCGCCCGACGTAGCTGAATCCGGCGTAGCATTTCCCTCCTCCCTTCGAACTTCCTCAGTTAGAATCTCGCTGCATCTTCATTTGAAACCTGGTCCCAGAGGCGGTGCCCATGAAGCGTCTTCTCCTTGCGGCGGTGCTGGGCCTGCTCCTGCCCGCCGCGCCTGCCCCGGAGTACTCCATCCAGGCGATCCGCTATTCGACGATTCCGCAATTCCCGGTGGCGGGGCTGGTGATGGGCGCGCCGAAAGACGAAAAGCTCGACATCGCCATGGTTTTCTGGCTCATCCGCGGCGGCGGGCGCACCATCCTCTTCGACAGCGGTTTTTACCGCGAAAAGTGGCTGCAAGTTTTCCCCGAGAAGGATTTCCTCCGCCCGGACGAGGCCGTCAAGCTGGCCGGGGTGAAGCCGGAAGAGGTGACAGACATCATTATCAGCCACGCGCACTGGGACCACATGGGCGGCATGGACCTCTTTCCGAAAGCCACGGTGTGGATCCAGAAGAAGGAGTTTGCCTACTACACCGGCGATGCCTGGCAGCCCGGCGGCCAGCACGGCGGAATCGACTCGGAAGACGTCAAGGTCCTGGTCCAGCTCAACACGGAAGGCCGCCTGAGGTTGGTGGACGGCGACGACGTCGAAATCCTCCCCGGAATCCGCGCCTACACCGGCTCGCGCCACACCTATTCTTCGCAATACATCCGCGTAGAGGGCAATCCGCCGTTTGTCCTGGCGTCCGACAATTGCTATCTCTACCGCAACCTGACCGCGCACGCGGCCAGCGCCACATTCACCGAAGCCGACCAGACCGGCAACATTGCGGCGCAGGCGCGCATGATCCAGCTCGCCGGCTCCCCCGACCGCGTCGTCCCCGGCCACGACGCCCTGCAATTCCAGAAATTCCCCTCGGAAGGCCGCCTGGCAAAGATTAAGTAGGTCCGAGTTGCGGAATGAGGGCGGGATGAGCGGCCGGGCGCTGTGGTTTGATTCGCGTGCGCGATGGCTTTGCTGATGGCACCGGGGAGGAGCGATGATGATCAAGAAAGTCGCCGGCGGATACAGGGTGGTTTCGAGTAAGGGGAAAAATCTGGGCGGGCCGTACAAGACGAAGAAAGAAGCTGAGAAGCGGCTGCGGCAGGTGGAGTTCTTCAAGCACAAGAAGGGCTGACGCGCGGTTACCGCGGGGCAATGGGCGAGCGAGAAGCAGCGGCCGGGCAAGCTTCGACGCGGGCTGCGCCGCCGTGGATGCTGCGGGAAAATCATGCGCGTGGGACCGGGCAACCCGTCGCCGGTGGCGGGTCATCGCGGACCGGGCGAGGAATATCAACGATGAGCTGAGGGCGGTCCCAGTCGGGAGTCTGCGCGCGGTACTCCGCCTCCATGGCGGCGAGACTGCGGAGGATGAGATTGGAGACGTAGGCGAGGACGGCGGCGCGGCGGGGCGAGATCTGGTCGCGCGCGAGCAGGAGGAGAAGGCGCGCGAGGAAATCGTTGACGTCCTCGGCCGAGTTGAATTCGGTGAGGTCCTTGGTGAGGGTTTCGGCGACGGCAGCGGCTTCGGCGGCTTCCTGCTCCTGGCGGCGGTGGTGGGCGCAGGAGGAGGAGTTGGGGACGGCGAAGGAGCGGCAACGGCGGCGGGCCGCGTCGCGGTAGCCGCAGCGGGGGAAGTGCGAAACAGGATTGGACTTAGCGGAAGCAGTGGACATGATTTTCCTCAGTTTCAGGGGAGGCGAGGGGTGCCACCCCGGGTGTTTTTGCAAGAGTGTGAAAACAAGGGTGATGCGGGAAAAAGAGTGCGCAAGAGTATGAAAACAAAGGAGCAGGAAAACGGGGAGGAACGCAGAAAGGAGAGAGCGGAATTGTGTTAGAGGTGCGGGGAACGGGCTGAGCGGCGACGATCACGGGGCATGGTAGCACGAACAGAGTACCGTGTCAAGTATTTATGCAACTAGTAAATCGTTCGAACGGAAAGAGTGTGGAAAAAAGCGGCGGCGCGGCGGGAAGTGATTGAGGGGAAAGGAGTAAGCGAAGGAGAGGGATGGGAAAGAGACGGCCAGCAGCTGAAAAATCATTCGAACGGGAGCGAGCGCGGGGGAATCAATCGTCGAGGAGGTCGGGATAGATTCTGGGCCGCACCCGCCTACCATTGAGTAATCCCACGCGCAACACCGGCGCATGGGGCACCCGGCCTCTCGCGAAGGTCAGGGAGCTTTGACGAGGGCGGCGATGTCCGGGCCAAAGCGCTGAAAATGTCTGACGTTCCAGGTGAAGAGAACATCCGCTTTCGTTTTTCGGGCGCAGTCGGCGAGGAGGAGATCATAAACTGCGCCTCCGGCGATTCCCAGACGGGCCGCATCCTGCAGCGCCGAGAAGTATTCCTGCGCGGTGAGCGCGACAATGGCGAGCCGCTCCCGGATCTCGCCCAGAAAGAGCAGGACCTGCTCTCCGCTGAGGCGATGCCTTCCGGGTAGACGCGTGACCGTGGCGTAAAATTCGGCGAGGGTGTGCGCGGCGCAGAATCCCTGTTTGTCGCGCAGCTTCAAGAAGGCTTCGAGGCTGGGGGCGTGGTGCTCATGGTCTTCGAAGAAAACGGCGACGAGAACGGACGTGTCAAAGAACGCTTTCACGGGCGGAGCCCTCGGGAGGCGCTAACGGGCCCGGCCGGCATTTTGTTTTTCGCGCTCGCCACGCACAGTGCGAAGGGTTTGCTGGACGGACTCCTCGGACAGGGGCTCGCCGGAAGAAAAGACCCAGATGCCGCGCTTTTTCCGCAGGGGCGCGTCGCCGCGGAGAGGGCGCAGGGTGATCTCTTCGCCGGCAGTTTCCGCGACGAGGGTGTCGCCGGGCTGGAGCTGCAATTCGTCGCGGAGGGGTTTGGGGAGAACGACGCGGCCGGCCTTGTCGAGCGTGAGCTTGGAAGTCATAATGCCATTTTATGATGGCAGATGCCATTTGTAAATGCCATTTCCAGGCGGTGCGGCATTGGAACGGGAAGGATGTGGGGAAAGGCAGCGCGGGGGGAAGGGATTGAGGGGAAAGGAGTAAGCGGGGGGAGCGAGATGCGGTGTGTGGAAGCGGTGAGGGGAGAGTGATTAGGCAAGAGACGAACCCCACTTTTGCTCCTCAAGAATGGGCCCACCGATCTTGCTCCTTTATGAAGTGTGTGCCACCGGCCTTGGAGGAACTGAAGAGCTGACAAGAAAACCCGCACCCTTGAAAAACGCAAGGGTGCGGCACGCAGCCGCGTGAAAAAGCCAAGACGCCAGTCTCCGGGCGGTTCCGCGTGATGGATGAAGTGGATTACTTCCGGATGGCCGACGGCCCGGAAGTATGATAGCTCAAGGAGTAGGGAGCCGTGACCACGCGTCAGCACAAGGTTCACACTCAACTCGGCCGAGCCGCAGTCCAGATCTTTGCCGCCAACGATCGCATGAACCAGATTCTTATCGAACATCTTGACCCTACCGCCTGGAGAGCCAAACCGCCCGGCAAGGTCCGCTCCATTGCGGCGATCTTCACGCACATGCACAATGTCCGCTGCAAGTGGGTCAGGCTTACGGCTCCGCACCTAAAGGTTCCACGACAGCTCAACCGTGCGCAGTGCACGCCGCGGCAGGCCCGCGCGGGATTGGCCGAGAGCGCCGCTCGCTGCGCGGAGATGCTCGCTGAAGCGCTCGGCGGTTGTGGAGGCCGCGTCGAGAAGTTTCGCAGAGACGGCTGGGCCCGGCCTTGGCCGGTTGGCCCGGAAATGCTGTGCTACATGCTTTCTCACGAAGCCCACCATCGCGGGCAGGTGTGTATGCTCGCGCATCAGCTCGGATTCCCGTTGCCGATCGAGGTGGCGTCCGGGATCTGGAATTGGGAAAAGCTGTGGAAAGAGTGCGGGGCGCCTGGCGGCCCCGGCGAGGAGAGGCAGAAACCAGCGGAGCTGACAAAACCTCATAGGAGTCATTATGAAAGAAACGTTAAAGCCCGGCATCGAACATCAGTTCCGATTCCGCGTGACGGATGCTAAGACGGTGCCAGCCTTGTATCCAGAATCCCCGGAATTCCAGGCTATGCCCCAGGTCTTCGCGACGGGATTCATGGTGGGACTGATCGAGTGGGCGTGTATTCAGGCCATCCAGCCGCACCTCGAATGGCCGGAAGAACAGACGGTAGGGACTCAGATTAATGTGAGCCATTCTGCGGCCACGCCTCCAGGATTCGAGGTCTGCGCAAAAGTAAAATTGATCGAAGTTGACGGAAGGCGATTGGTTTTTGAGGTGGAGGCCGACGACGGAGTTGATGTCATCAGCAAAGGAACGCATGAGCGTTTCGTCATCAATGCTGCGAAGTTCAGGGCCAGGGCTAGCGAAAAAGCTCTCAAGAATGCGGAATCAACGAGCCCATAATTTAGTCCGTAGCGCCGCGAGCCGGCGAAACCGATGTACAATGCTGGCCGTTTTCGGGGTCAAGAAGGAAGTCCGTGATAAGACCGCCCGAAGAGCGAGAGCAGCACACTGCTGAACCACGGCCGCAAGCCAGTTCCAACACGTCCCGGGAGTTTGCGATAGGAGAATCGTTATGAGGTCCATTCGATTCGCGATGTTGCTGGCGGCTCTGTTTCTTGTTCGACCGTTCTCCGCCGCTTCCCCGGCACAGACCAAGAAAGCGCAGAAGCCCACGGTGGCTGCGGAATGGAAGAACGTCGAAGAGGCCTTCGGATTTCCAGGAGACAACCTACCGGGAGGCGTGATCCGATTCAACATGCCGCGCAAGGATCTTCACGTCACAGTCGGTGGCACCGAGGTGAAGCCGGGTCTGGCACTCGGGGCGTGGGCCGCGTTCCACTATGTCGGCAAGAACGACGCGATGGTCATGGGCGATCTGGTTCTCACGGAGGACGAGGTCGCTGCGGTGATGAAGGCCCTGCAGGACGGCGGGGTCGAGGTCACGGCGCTCCATAACCACCTGCTTAACGAATCGCCGAAGATCATGTACATCCACATGGGCGGACATGGCGACCCGGTGAAGCTGGCCAGGGCGATCAAGCAAGCCGTGGCACTCACCAAGTCGCCTTTCCCCCAGGGCGGCGGCACGAAGGAAACTGCGGATCTCGGATTCGATGTGGCCGCGGTGGAGAAGATCATGGGCCACCCCGGGAAAGTGAGCGGCGGGGTGCTGCATTTCAGCGTGGCGCGCGCGGAGAAGCTCACCGAAGAGGGAATGGCTACGCCACCTTCGATGGGTGCAGGCACCGTCATCAATTTCCAGCCGACCGGAAATGGGCGCGCCGCAATCGCCGGGGACTTCGCCATGACATGGAAGGAAGTGGGACCCGTGAAGCAGGTCCTGCAAGACAACGGTGTTCAAGCGGTAGCCCTGCACAGCCACGCGCTGAATGACGCGCCACGGCTCTTCTATATGCATTTCTGGGCGAACGACGACGCGGTGAAGCTCGCAAAGACGTTGCGCAACGCGCTCGACAAGACGAACTCAGCAAAATGAACGTGAAAGGACGGAGCGGCCATGACAAACCCGAAACAGCGAATTCGAATGAGTTTTGTGGCGTGGGCTTTTACGCTCGTCGTACTGGGCGGCACGACCTACGCGCTTGGACAATCTTCATCTTCCAGGCTGGTGAAACGATCTCCGCGTGACTCTTCTCCTGCAACGATGCCTGCCGACACGGTCCAAGAGCCAACCGCAGAGCAGGGATCGATTCTGAAGGCAGTGGACATCGTTCGCGATCCCGCGGATATCGCGCCGCCCGTTGGGAAGCGAGCGGCACAGATCGTAAGAATTCCGCTGGTCGCGCAGGAGTTGGAAGGGAAACTGGACCCGGTGTTGGGCGGGACCTACGAGTATTGGACGTTTAACGGCAAAGTGCCTGGGCCAATGATTCGCGTTCGGCAAGGGGACACCGTCGAAGTGACGTTGAAAAACGAAGGGCGTCTCGTTTCCCATTCCATCGACCTGCACGCCGCACTCGGGCCGGGCGGAGGAATGGATCTGACGGAAACCAAGCAAGGCGAAAGCAGGACGTTTACGTTCAAAGCCATTGTGCCCGGCGTGTTCGTCTATCACTGCGGGACAAATCTCGCCGCCCAGCACGTCGCCAACGGAATGTATGGTCTGATCATCGTGGAGCCGCCCGAAGGATTGCCTCGCGTGGACCGTGAGTTCTACGTGATGCAGGGAGAAATTTACACCGTCGAGGATATCGGCGGGACCGGGCATCAGAAGATGAGTCTGGCCAAGTTGATGGACGAACGCCCAGAATACTTCGTGTTCAATGGCGCCGTGGGGGCGCTCACGGCCCAGCATCCGATGCATGCCAAGGTCGGGGAGACAGTACGGATTTTCTTCGGTGTCGGCGGACCAAACCTGATTTCTTCGCCTCACGTAATCGGCCAAGTCTTGACGCAAGTGTACAACGAGGGTTCCTTTACCTCGCCGCCCCTCACGTTCGTGCAGACCACGGTGGTGCCGCCAGGAGGTGCGACGGTTTTCGAATTCAAACCGCTCGTCCCTGGCTCCTACAAACTCGTGGACCATGCGCTGGTCCGAGTGGCTCGCAGCCTGATCGGTTCCATCGAGGTTTCAGGGCCGCCAAACCGCGAACTCTTTCGTGAAGGGCCGGCAAAGTAGTTTGGCCTGTTGGGGAGAGCGAGACTTCGGCGGGTCGGCGCCGGATTCCTTGGAAGGTTAATCTCTTTGAGATTTACCGGTTATGTTATAGTGCGGCGCGATCTCCGATGAGGATGCGCCGGTCATGCGATGCCCTGTCTGCGATCAGGACTATGGTTTAACCCATGCCTGCACGGGAATTCCGCCCGCTGTCGCCCCGGAAGACGTCGCGCCTCCGCCGGCCCTGCGCTTCGCCCCCATCCATTACTTTCTCGAGGCCTTGAAGATCCTGCGCTGGGACGATGCGGCGGTTCGGCGCGCATCGCGGGACAACAATGCCCTCGTTTACGGCGTGATGATTTTGGCCATCGGCGTCGCATTACCGATGCTCGTGGCGGTCGTCCGCGTCGTTTCCGTGGGCGTTTCTCTGAACTGGGCTCGCCTCGCCTTCGGCTATGTGGTCCTTCTGATGGTTTCGATTCTCTGGATTCTTTTTCAAATTGGATTGAGTCATCTCCTGGCGCGATGGCTCTTTCAGGCGAAGGGAAGCTATCTGGCTCTGCTGCGAGCATTCTTTCTCGGCCAGATGTATCAATGGCTGAGCGTGATTCCGTACGTCGGCGGGTCATTGGCGGGACTGGGAGGAATTGCTGTGCTGATGATGGTCTTCGAAGAAGTGGATGAGATCGAGCGAATGAAGGCGTTCGGTCTTGCCACCGCGGTCGGTGTGACATTCTTTATTTTGGGAGTTTACCTGCAGCCTGCAAAGTGAATGCCGGGCAGCTTGCGGTGGAGTTGTGTGCGACGGAGGGGCGTGGGACTTCGCTGGCCGGGGCTGGGCGGAATGAGCATAGGAAGTCGCGATTTTCACAGGGATGCACAGGGGGAGGAAAAAAAGGGGGGAGGGGGTTGACGGGGGGCGAAAAGCGGGTATACTCTTCAATTGTCCCGAACGTGTGGGACAACCCAGGGGCGATACACGGTCGGATCCGGACAGTTGTTTGGTTGGGACTGCTTGGCAGTCAAATCAACTAGATCCCAAGTGAGGTTCGCTACGAGTCCAGGATAGAAAAGAGTCGAGCAACGCGCAGAGCCACCCAGGTGTGGGTGGTTTAGCCCGGCGCTCGACGCCGGGTTTTTTATTTGTGGAAGGGATTAGCGGCAAGTGACGAGCAGCGAGAGGCTCTGCAAAGAGCAGCGAGTTGCGGATCACGAAAGCGCTAAGCCGACTGCAAATTCCCAGCGGTAATTGGGACGTCTTGACGGGATCAGGACGAAGGTTCTTTGACAACAGAAAGGCTGGCAAGTCTGCGGCGACAGCCTCCCTGCCTTGTAATTGAGGCAAGGGGGAATTATGCCGTGGACAATTACAAGTTCTGCTCGAGTTGAGCAAAACTGTGGATTAAGGGCGAACTTGTCCAATTGCCCGAGGAACGCGGAATCGAAAGGCCGTGTTGGGAGAAATCCGAATGCGGCGGTAGGGAGCTGCGGGAACCGGGGCGTTGAAGCGAACAGTGGCGGGTAAACCGCTACCAGAAGCAACGACGGATTGGGTAAGTTTTATGGTTAAGCTACTAAGGGCGTACGGTGGATGCCTTGGCGCCAGAAGGCGAAGAAGGACGTGGCAAGCTGCGATAAGCCCCGGGGAGCCGCAAGCAGGCTTTGATCCGGGGATTTCCGAATGGGGAAACCCGACCTGATGAACTCAGGTGACAGCCCGCTGAATACATAGGCGGGTATGAGCCAACCCAGGGAAGTGAACCATCTCAGTACCTGGAGGAAAATAAATCACAGAGATTCCGAGAGTAGCGGCGAGCGAAATCGGAACAGCCCAAACCGTCGTGCTTGCACGGCGGGGTTGTAGGACCGCATAAGTAGAGTTACCAAACCGGCCATTACGTGAACCTGCTGGAAAGCGGGGCCACAGAGTGTGAAAGCCACGTAACGGAAAATGGACCGGACTCGAAGCGGTATCCTGAGTACCACGGGACACGTGAAATCCCGTGGGAATCTGGGGAGACCACTCTCCAAGGCTAAATACTCTCTGGCGACCGATAGTGAACTAGTACCGTGAGGGAAAGGCGAAAAGAACCCCTGCGAGGGGAGTGAAATAGAACCTGAAACCGTATGCTTACAAGCAGTCGGAGGGCTATGTACGGACTTCGGTCCGTAAAAGCCTGACGGCGTGCCTCTTGCTTAATGAGCCGGCTAGTTAATCTAACGTGCGAGGTTAAGCGCAAGCGAGCCGTAGGGAAACCAAGTCCGAATAGGGCGAATAGTACGTTGGATTAGACGCGAAGCGGGATGATCTACCCTTGGCCAGGTTGAAGGTCGCTTAACCGCGACTGGAGGACCGAACCGTTGTGAGTTGAAAATCGCTCGGATGAGCTGAGGGTAGGGGTGAAAGG
>JBGQHF010000096.1:0-12135 GCA_041497835.1 Terriglobia bacterium | reverse complement strand
TGCCACGATGGCGTGCCACGTGATCGTCCAGAGCGCGACAATTGCATGGCCAGTGTCTGCCCGGATCATTCCGTAGATTTGCGGGACGGAAAGCGGAATGTGTGCCGCGGCAAAGAGTTTTTCTCCCAGCCAAAAAAAGGGTATCAGCAGCGCAATCTGTAAGGGATATACGAAGTAGTTGACCAATTGTATCGCCGGCAGGTTGAGGCGAAGCAGAAGCGCGGCGAGCGCGCACAGCGCCGTCGTCGAGCCCAGGACCGGAAACACGCCGAGAGCAGCGCCCAGCGCGACGCTCAGGGCGATCTTCTCCGGTGTCACACCCTGCCGCAACAGATCAACAATCGGCCGGATCAGCCGCCTCTGGAAGAATCCTTCGTTCATGCCGCCTTTTCTCGAAACAACGCGAAATTGTCGCGCGCCCTCTCCTTTTCACCGGGCGGGAGCCACTGCGCTTGTGTGATCATGGATGATTCGCCAGCCTTCCGGAAACTTCTGCAGGACCAGGGAGAAGACGCCGCCGACGTCGTTGTTCGGTGGGCGCGTCAAATGCCACCGGCCCAGAATAAGCGCAGCGCCGGAACCAAAAAATCGGAATTCGAGATCCGAAAAATCGAGCTGGCCCATCGCTTCCCGGCTCGGATAGTTTCGTTTGTACCGCGCCAAGACCGCATCCCACCCGCGTTGGACGCCGCCACTGCCCGAAAACGTCAATTCCGGTGAATGCCAGTACCCCTCCAGAAATTTCTCGACATTCGCGCGGTTCCAAGCCTCCTGCTGATTGCGTAGCACCTGCTCGATCGCGCGCCGGTCGGCTGCTCTGGACTCATTAGTTTTCGGGGAAGAATCGCTTCGTCCATGGTTCACCTGTGCCAGCGCGGCAAATGTGGATGCGAGAACAAAGAAAAACAGGAATAGTCCGTTGCGAAGAGCGCTGCCGCCGCGCATGAAGTCCTCCTGCAAACGATCATCCGATCGTCGCGAGGATAGGGAACATCGTAACGATGCGCAAGCAACAAGAATGAACGGGTCGGCGGCAAGGCTAGCAAGACTTCGTGAGCCACCGGCTCAATTCGGTGACGCGTTGCAGGATGCCCAGCGCTCCAAGCTTTCGGAATCGCGCGACGCGCTCTCGATGGCTGTAAGCTTGGCGCGGAACAATGGCCAGAAACGGCACGCCGGCTTCGCGCGCCGCCAGGGCATCGTCCACATTGTCCCCGAGGTACAGAGCATGCTTGGGACTGCGGTTGGCAAGAATTTTCAGCAGCCCGTCGGGGTGTGGTTTCCTTCGTTCCACATCGTCCATGGTGACCACGGTGCGGAAATGCTGCGCCCCGGGCCAGCGAAGGAACGTATGGGAGAGCTCCCGTCGCGTGCGTCCCGTGAAAATGTTCAATTCGTAGCGGCGGGCCCAGCGTTCGATTTGCCCGGCCGAGACGTTCAGCTTTTCGTTTTGGACGTTCCCGGGTTTGCCGTCCGCTCCCCAGTAGAAGCGGTTGAACGCCTCGCGCGCCTGTTCGTAGCTTGTTGGCCGGCCAAGATGCGTCACCCAGTCGGCGGTCATACGCCAGTCGTCGTTGTAGCCCGGGCGGCCCTTCCACTCATGGAGTTGCTTGTAGGTGACCTGCTGGCCGCTGAGGTAACGCACCGTTTCGAGCGCCGAGCGCCAAAATGTGCCACGCACGTCCACCAGCACCCCATCCACGTCGAAGATGAGAATTTGGGGGTCGATTCTGCGCTTCATGGCTCCGGCCGTATGTGTCGAAGAGGCATCTTCCCGGATTGGGAGAAAGACCTTCCCGATGAAGATAACATGTGGGCGTGAAGATGGGGGTTGGGAGAGGGGAAATCATTCAAAGCCTTGTAAATGTATGACTTCCGGTGGTCCTTCCCAAGGCGATAGGGTCCTACTGGTACCATAGGTACCATTAGATAGTTCTAATGGGGGGTTTACGCTCCCGCATTTTGGGGCATAATAGCCGTTCCAAAATGCAGCACCGGTCTATTGGGTGACGCAGCGCCGGGCACTGCAGGAATGGTATATGCACTCAACGAAATCAACTTGCCGTTCGAGGACAGCCGGTTTCAGCGTGACGGAGCTTGTCATGGCTCTAGCCATCAGTATGGTGTTGGCAGCCATCGCCCTGCCAACCATGACTTCTTCGATCGAAGCGTACCGCTTGAACAGCGCGACGCAGCAAGTGGCAAATCTCATCGAGGTCACTCGCTACACGGCGATCCACCGCAACACGTCGATCAATCTGCAGATGACCACACAGGGAAGCAATACGGTGTTCTATGTGGATCTGGACAAGAATGGCGCACTGGATCCGGGTGAGCCGCAGGTCCTGTTGCCAAGCGACATGCAACTCGTGAACGGTCAATTGCTGGTGCCCCCCGCATCGACCACCGGCTTGGGCAGCATCCAGGATTTTGTCACGCAGATCACTTTTGATTACCGCGGCACCGTAAATCTCGGCCAGGGCGTCGTCTATTTCCTGGCCATCGGATACACGAACCAGGTGCAGTCCGGGTTTCGAGGAATCAGTGTGACTCCCATGGGCCAAACGAAGCTTTGGATCGCCCCCTCAGGCGGCACCTGGACAGCCCAATAGGATCGGAAGAAAACGAGGAGAAGACGTGCGCATTCGTAAGGCAAAATTTAGCTTGGGAAGCAGCCGGAGTATGCAAGGCGGGTTTTCTCTGCTGGAGCTGCTCATCGCCACGGTCGTGTTGATGGTCGGCATCGTCGCCGTGGTGCAGCTCGTTCCGGCGAGCTTGCAGTCCAATGCGAACAACCGCGTGGATACCACCGCCACGGTAATGGCTCAACGGCAACTGGACCAGATTCTGAGCCAGCCGCTCACGGCAAGTAGCTTTCAGGACAAGGTGTTTTATTATAATGACGGACCCATATTCAATCTTGGCGACCCTGCTTCTCCCGGCGTTGTCGTCGGCAGCCCCATCGTCATGTACGGCACGACGGCGGTCATTGATTTCAGCGCCGGCGTGGTGGATGGATACAACTTCCAGTATGCGGATCCAAACGACCCGGCGGGTGCCCTCTATGAACTGCGCTGGGGAGTGATTTCCGCGGTGAACAATGGCGCGGTGGTCAGCAAACGAATCGTGCTCGGCTGCCGCCAGCTCAACTCTAACCAGCTTGCGTTCGCCGCGAACCTGGATTCCATGGTCGAGAAATTCTGATGGCGGCTGCGCGCATGACAAAGAACAAACACAACCGCGGTTTTTCCCTGGTCGAGCTCCTGCTTGCGACGTTCATTTTCACAATGATTGCGGGCATTATCTTCTCCCTGCTTTCCGCCACGCAGCTCCGCTACCAAAGCGAGAGCAACGTGATGTCCTCGTTTCAGCAGGCCAATATCGCCATGGACCAGATCGCGCGCGATGTGCATTCCGCCGGATACCCTGCGGCGAATTCGTTCAACACCGGCGTTGCCGCGGCCAATCCGCACTGGGTGGCTCTTCCCTTCGCGTGGGCGGCCGGCGCCGGATACCCCACGGCACCCTGCACTGTCAAAGGGTCCTGCGGAGCCGTGCCCGGCGACTTCGACTTGATTTTCGAAGCCGATTTCGGCAAAGGTGTTGTCCAGTGGGTGCGCTATTCGCTTTCTGGAACGACGCTGATGCGGGGTGTGGCGGACAAAGTAGCATGGGCAGACCCCGTGGCTGCCACGGATCCGCCGGCTCTCGTGCCTTACCTCGAGAACGTGATGAACAACGCGACGCCGGCACAAATGGCGCAGATCCGCGCGTCTTACCCAGCTATGTTTCCTGGCGACTTACCCGTGCCGATTTTTACCTTCACCTATGACTCTGGCGCGCTGCAGATTCCAGGAAACATCCGGCAGGTGAACGTGTGCCTGATCGTGCAGTCGTCGCGGCCGGACTCGCAGACCGGAAGGCTGCGCGTCGTCACGCTCACAGGCCAGGCCGCCCGATTCAACCCGAACCAGTAAAGGCCAGTAAAGGAAGGATCTGTGATAGCTCGAATGAGAACCAGCCCCAACCGATCCGAACGAGGCGTGGCACTGCTGATCGCCATCTTCGTCCTCATGCTGATCAGTGTGATCGCAACGGCGCTGATCCTGATGGCCGGAACGGAATCGGCGTTCAAAGCCAATTACAAATCGGCCATGCATGCGTTCTATGACGCGAAGTCGGGTCTCGAAGAAGGCCGTGGCAGGCTCTGGCCCGGTCATCCCAACGCCTTCGGTACCTTCATATTTCCTTCCGGCGGCGGCCCCATGCCGATCGGACGTGTGCGTTATATTCGGAACCCCTCGGCCGGCGAGACCGTGGACCCCACAGACCTCTCTCCCTCGAACAAGTATGCCGACTTGGAATACGAACAGGAGTGGGGCATGCCGGTCACGAGTGCCTCCTCCGTCCAAACAATCGCCTCGACATCTGCAGCGGCCGGTCTCGCTGGTCCGCAATACAAGTGGGTGCGAATCACGCCGAGAACAGAACAGTCTGGAAAGATCGACGTAGATGGGGTCGGTGGGCTGAACAATACGGATCCGCTGTTCTACGACGGCACGCAGCAGTTGGTCTCCACCGGCGGAGGCACCTTAGTTCCAGGGGGCACACAAGCCTGGCAAGTGCTTACAATCACCGCGCTCGCCGTAACTCCATTCGGGAGCCGGCGGATGGTGCAGTACACGGTTGCGCCGACGAATCTGAATCTGAGCCTTCCCGCGGCGCTTACGTTTGCCGGGCCCAGCCCCGTTTATCAGTCGCCGGGGTCAACCTCGTTTCTGGTGAATGGCACGGATCGTTCCGGATCCAACCTGCTGTCGTGTCCCGTCGAGGCGCAGCCGGCGAGGAGTGCGCTGGGTGTGATGAACGGCCCCGACGTAATTGCGGTCAAGAGCGCAATTCCGTCTGGTCGGTGGCCCAAGTACACGGGTTCTGGGGCGGCACCGAGTATTTCCGACGTTTCGGGCCTGCTCCCGCCTTCCGAACAGACCCTGCAGCAAGTTGATGCGCTCGCGCAGAAAATAACCGGTCTAGCGACCGAAGTGGTCACAGGCCCCGCCACGAGTCTTCCGAGGTATGGCACCGCCTCCAAGCCCGTCATTGCCGTTGTCCAGGGCGACCTGAACATTTCCGGAAGCGTCACAGGCTTTGGGGTCCTCCTGGTCACGGGTAACTTGAGCTTCTCTGGAAACTTTGGCTGGCGCGGAATCGTTCTGGTCATCGGACAGGGAACCATCAACGTGAACGGCTCCGGAACCAATGAGTTCGACGGCGCGATGTTCGTAGCCCAGACCCATGACCCCTCCGGGAATTTGCTGAGCGATTTTGGGGCGCCACAGGTGAACTGGGCCGGTGGTGACGGCAAAGGGATCTATTACGATAGTTGCTGGATCAACAGGGCCGCCGCCGCCGCGCCCTATCAGGTGCTCTCCTTCCGAGAAGTCCCCCAATAGCCTTCTCACGGCCGATCACGACATATCTGCTCATCCGGACGAGAAAGAGGGGCGGCTGCGCGCCCGTGCGTTTCTTGCTGGGGCTTCCGTGTGCTTGCTACAATGACGCCGCCGGCCAGCGGGCGCACTGGATTGCACCGAAGGGCGGCGCCCGCAGAACGATCATCCCCAGCGCAGCCTTTCGTAAGGGCCTTTCGTGAGGACAGGGCGGGCCGGGCAAACCGAGAGCGGCGGAAACCGCTCGGGTGAGGAACCGCTATGGCTGGATTTGCCGGCGTGGATTTCATCGATTTCGATTCCCAATTGAATGACGAAGAGAAGCTCGTCCGGCAGACTGCGCGCCAGTTTGTGGACAACGAAATCATTCCCATCATCGAAAAACACAGCCGCGAAGCGACATTTCCGATGCACCTCGTGCCGCAGCTCGGCGAGTTGGGCTTCTTCGGGGCCAACCTGCAGGGTTATGGCTGCGCGGGCATGTCCAATGTTGCTTACGGCCTGGTGACCCAGGAGTTGGAGCGCGGCGACTCCGGCCTGCGCAGCTTCGTCTCCGTGCAAAGCGCACTGGTGATGTATCCCATCTACGCCTACGGTAGCGAGGCGCAGAAACAGAAGTGGCTGCCGCTCCTGCAGCAGGGCCAGGCCATCGGCTGCTTCGGCCTGACGGAGCCGCAGTTTGGCTCGAATCCCGGGGGGATGCTGGCCCGCGCCGTGAAGAAGGGCGGAAAATACGTCCTGAACGGCGAGAAAATGTGGATCACCAGCGGCTCGATCGCGGACATAGCCGTCGTGTGGGCCAAGTGCGAGGACGACAAGATCCGCGGCTTCCTCGTGGAAAAAGGCACAAAGGGATTGAAGGCCTGGGATGTGCACGGCAAATGGTCGCTGCGCGCCTCGGTTACATCGGGCCTGGTGCTCACCGACTGTGAAGTTCCGGAAGAAAACCTGCTGCCCGGCGTCGCCGGCCTGAAGGGCCCGCTCGGGTGCCTCAACCAGGCGCGGTACGGCATCGGCTGGGGCGCTCTGGGCGCCGCAATGGCCTGCTACGACACGGCGCTGCAATACGCCAAGCAGCGCAAACAGTTCGCCAACAAACCCATCGCGGCACACCAGCTCGTCCAGGAAAAGCTCGCCTGGATGATCACGGAAATCTCCAAGGGACAGCTACTTGCCTTGCACGTGGGCCGGCTGAAGGACAAAGGCAAAGCGGATCCCTCGCACATCTCCATGCTGAAGATGAACAACGTCGCCATCGCGCTCGATACCGCGCGGAAAGCGCGCGACATCCTCGGCGCCAACGGCATCGTGGACGACTACTGCATCATGCGCCACATGAACAACCTCGAGTCGGTTTACACCTACGAGGGAACGAACGATATCCACAAGCTGATCATCGGCGAGCGCATAACCGGAATCGCCGCCTTCGTCTGAGACGCGCGGCGCATCGCGGGCGCCCGCTTCTCGAGGAGACATACATGAGCCACCCAGAATTCGAGCGAAAGCGCGCCGCATCGCCCCGGCTCCTCATCGCCGGTTGTCTCCTCTTGCTCCTTGCCGCAAGCGGCGCGGCACAGCAGGCCCCGGCGCCAACGCCGGGGAAAGGGGCGGTTGCGACAGCCTCGCCTGCAGAAAAACCAAAAGTCCGCGCCATCACCGCGTTCATCAATCTCGACCGCGAGAATTACAAACAGCAGGTGGCCGAAGCGCTGAAGACGCTGAAATACGCGAAAACGGTCTTCGAATCGCGCGGCTATGAGGTTCAGACAATTCGCATCTCGACGCAGCCATTCCCGCAATACGCGGAGGGCCTGACGACGGAGCAGGCCGTGGCGTTCTTCAAGGAATACGACGCGCTGGCCGCGAAAGAAGGCTTCGACGCTTCCATCGGCCCGGCGATGCTCAACGCCGGCTCCCCGGGTTCCGAAGCGGACCTGCTCGCCAAGGTCTTGCGCAACACGAAAATCCTGAACGCCAGTGTCGTCGTTGCGGGAGAAGACGGCGTGCGCTGGCCCGCGGTGGGCGCGGCTGCCCGGGTGATGAAGAAACTCTCGGAAACGACCGAGCACAGCCTGGGCAATTTCAGATTCTCCGCGATCGCCATGGTGCCGCCGCTCGCCCCGTTCTATCCCGGCTCCTATCACACGGGCTTCGGCCGCCAGTTTGCCATCGCCCTGCAATCCGCAAACGTTGTGGCGGAGGCGTTTCGCGATGCGCCGGATCTCGCCGCGGCAAAACAACGGCTGGCCGATGTCCTCGGACGTCACGCCTTCGCCGTCCAATTTCTTGCCGAGCGCGTGGACCGCGACACCGGCTGGTCGTACGTGGGAATCGACCTTTCTCCGGCGCCGCTCAAAGACGTTTCCATCGGCGCGGCCATCGAGAACCTGATCGCACAGCCCTTCGGTACGAGCGGCACGATGACCGCCGCCGCAACGATCACCGCGGCGATCAAAGAGATTGGCGTGAAGCAGACGGGCTATTCCGGGCTGATGCTCCCGATTCTGGAGGATTCGCGGTTGGCGCAGCGCTGGAGCGAAGGCCGCATCTCCCTGGATGCGTTGCTTGCGTACTCGGCCGTCTGCGGAACAGGACTGGATACCATTCCGCTCCCGGGTGACATCGCCGAGGAGCAACTGTCCCTCATCATTGGCGACATGGCCAGCCTCGCTTCCAAATGGCACAAGCCGCTCTCAGCGCGCTTGCTCCCTGTCGCAGGCAAGGGGGCGGGGGAGCGCTCCGAGTTCGAGGATCCGTTTCTAGTCAACGCAATCATTCAACCTTTGGATCGCAGTGGGACAAAACCATAGGCTGGCTTTTCGTTTTCGGTTGTCGACTGGCAACTCTTCTTTGTTTAGTATTGGCCCCCGCCGGAGGGCACCCATCATGGAATCGCAACTGAGCCTCGAGTTTCTGCGCGTGGTCGAAAACGCGGCCATCGCCGCGGCCCGCACCATGGGTTTCGGCGACCGCCACAAGGCCGACGAGGTCGCCGTCGAAGCCATGCGCAAAACCATGGACGAAGTGCAGATGGACGGCACCATCGTTATCGGCGAAGGTGAGCGCGACGAAGCCCCCATGCTCTACATCGGCGAAAAGGTCGGCGCGGCCGCGCACCAGCCCGGCGCGCTCTACCCGGCGGTGGATATCGCCGTGGACCCCCTCGAAGGCACCAACCTCTGCGCCACCGGCGCGCCGAACGCCATTGCCGTGCTCGCCGCCAGCGAAAAAGGCGGCCTATTGCATGCTCCCGACCTGTACATGGAAAAAATCATTGTTGGGCCGTCGTGCAAGGGCGCGGTCGAGCTGGACGCGCCGGTCGAGGACAACCTCAAGGCCATCGCCAAGCGCCTCGACCGCGGCGTGGAAGACCTCGTCGTCATCGTCCTCGACCGCACGCGGCACGAAAAACTCATCAATGACATCCGTGAAGCCGGCGCCCGCATCAAGCTGATCGGCGACGGCGATCTCTCCGCCGGCATTTCCGCGGCCGTCATCGGAACCGGCGTGCACGCCGTCATGGGAACGGGCGGCGCGCCGGAAGGCGTGCTCACCGCGGCGGCGTTGCGCTGCCTGAACGGCCAGATCCTCGCGCGCCTCGTGGTGAGCAAGCCGGAACATGGGGAGCGCCTCGCCAAGATGGGCATCCGGGACGCCCGGCGAATTTACGACACGGATGATCTCGCGCCCGGCAAGAAGCTCATTTTCGCGTGCACGGGCGTCACCGAAGGCAGCCTGCTTCGCGGCGTGCGCTTCTTCGGCGAAGGCATCCGCACGCACTCGCTGATTCTCACCTACGACGATCGGCAGGTGCGCTTTGTGGATTCCGTGCATCTCGAAAAGCGCCCCGATGTAAAGGTACGCTTCGCATAGTGCGTGGGGTGACCCGGGAGAAACTGATGAGAATTCGTTCGCTGGCAGTCTTCCTCCTCAGTATGACCGCCGGCACGGCCCTCTTGGCGCGCACACCGCGCCACGCGAGACAGGAAAAACCCACTGCGTCCGAAGCGAAACCTGAGCGGCCGGCTGCGCGGCCGAAAGACGTGGAGAGCCTCGATTCCATTGTGGCGGCAGTCTACGATTCCATTTCCGGTCCGGCGGGCGAACGGGACTGGGACCGCTTTCGCTCTCTCTTCGTCGCCGAAGCAAGGCTCATCGCGGTCGTGAAAAATCCCGACGGCACATTCACCTATCGTGCGATGACGGTGGACGACTACGTACAGAGAGCGGGAAACTACTTCCGGAAAAATGCCTTCTATGAACGGGAGGTCGCGCGGAAGACGGAGCAGTTCGGACAAATCGCTCACATCTTCACAACATATGAATCGCGGCAAGCCGCGGACGCCAAGCCTTTCGCGCGCGGGATCAATAGTATGCAATTTTTCAACGATGGAAAACGCTGGTGGTGCGTCACGATCTACTGGGACGCCGAGCGCGCGGACAATCCCATTCCCGAAAGGTACCTCACCAGGTAGCCCGTCCTCCCGGCGAGGATATCCGGCTAATCGCGAGGATCCTTCGTGACTGCCAGGAACACCCGGTCGTCAATTGCCGTGCCGCGGGTGAAGAGCATCGCGTCGCGCCCCGCCAGCGCCACGCGTCCTGCTTGGCCGCTGAGCGCCGGCTTCTGCGGCGTTCCGTCCGCGGGAGCGTCCCCCGGCTGCAAGGAAATGCGCGTCGTGCGCGGGGTGCAATTTGCGGCTCCGAGGCAGGTGTCGCGCACGAAGACCTGCCGGAAACCGCTGTTCGGCTGCGCAGTACCCTTGGCCGCAGCCGGTCCGTCGGCGTGGCTCGGTGTCACGGATAGGAATGCCACGAACCGCCCTGAGGCGCTTATCGTCGGCAGGAGATTCTCCGTACCCGTCAGGGCGCCCTTCAGGTCCGTCGAGATGAGTTGCGTCATAGGCTTGCAGGATTCCCCTGCGCCGAGACACGTGTCCCGAAGAAAGACCTGGTGCCCAGACGGCGAATCCTTGAGCAGGTTTGTCGCGGCGGAGCTAAAGGCTACGAAACGCCCCTCAGCGCTGATCGAAGCTGAGCGGCTGTCGCCATTGCCCGCGCTGCCGTCTTCCGCCGAGGAGACCAGGATCGTGCGCGGCTGGCAACCCGCATCCGCTCCTTCGCAGGAATCGCGCAGGAAAACCTGAGTATGGCCGCCGTCTCCGCCCGTGTAGGCAACGTATCGCCCGTCCGAACTGATGGCTGGAGCATCTTCCGCGGCGGCGCCACCATGTCCCGCAACCGGACCGGGGGTGATCGTAAATTTCTGCCCGTTCGGGCTCGTGCCTCCGCCGGGGGTGGGATTGAAAACCGTAACAGTCGCAGTTCCGGCAGTGCCGATCAAAGCTCCGGGAATGGTGACTTGGATTTGCGTGCCTGTCACGGAAGTAGGCGTTAGATTCGTCTGCTGCGCGGAATTCCACTGCACGACCGAACCACCCGCGCCGCCCGCGGGAGCAAGGAAATTACTGCCCGTGACCGTCAGCGTGAAGGAGGCGCTCGCGCAGGACGCGCCGCAAGCCACGGCGCTTGTCGGCGAGATCGAAGTGATCGCAGGCACCGGGTTCGGCGAAGGATCAACGATAAAGGCAAGCGTGTTCGATAGCCCGTTATCGGTTGACTTCGTGGTAGGGTTCAGCGTGTTGATAAATACCCTGCCGGACTTCGCGATATCCGCAGCCGTGATGGTGGCGGTCACCTTCGAACTGTCGACAAACTTCGTGGGGCGGCTCTGACCGTTCCATTGCACGACGGTCTTATCCACAAAGCCCAAACCATTCAGGGTCAGCGTGAAATCGGAGCCGCCGGCGGTCGCGTTCGCCGGGGAGAGGAAGCTCAATAACGCGCCGGTGTTCGGCTGAAACGTATTGTTCGTTTCGTTGCAGCTTGCTAGGGTAACTAGCGCTGCAAGCGCGACTGCCAGCGCTGCCAGAGACCGCTTCATCAAGGCTCCTTCTTCCTTCGGCGAGCGACGGGGAATACCGCGGCGCCAGTGTGTTGACCGGTGAGATGCGCGCAGCCTGCGCAACGTTGACCTGGCTCGTGGCCGTCAACGGGACGCCCCAAGACCGCCCGCGCAACCTAAGTATGCTTACCATCCTGACGGAGGAGAGGTCAACCTGGGAAAGGCCCCGTTCCTGGCCCCGACGAACCCCTCATGGGTGTGCCCGGAGGCCGCCAGTCCCCCACCAAGGGACTCCCGGTAGCAGCCCGCGGGCCGTATCCAAATTGATTGGCCCCGGGAGTCCCAGCGCGCTGGTACTAACAAGCTATTGGCCGCTCCCGAGACTTTGGGCACACTCTCTCACAGAGGCTGAGAGAATGCTCTCCGCTATGCTGCTGATCATCTCGATTACAGCGCTTGCGCAATTCGCGCTCTACTACTGGAGAGCGGTGCTCGCAGGAGTTGCCGCGCAGCCGGTTTCGGATCGCGTGCTTGCCGCGGCGGGCCTCGAAGCAGACCACGTCACTGGTGGAGACTTTGCCACCCTTGCCGGAATCCATGATTTGACTCCGGATCTTGAGCCGGGTGGCGGCGGTTTGGGACTCGTCCGCCTCTACTACCGGTCCCTCGAATTGCTCCAGATGCTTGCAGGCACCCGATTGCCAGTCATCGCCATGTGGAGTCAACGCGAGTGCGTCGTTTGCGCGCGCTACACTGCAGTCAAAATTGACCGCCGGCTGC
>JBGQHF010000095.1:0-12228 GCA_041497835.1 Terriglobia bacterium | reverse complement strand
TGGGCGCCAGTGCCAGCCCGATCGTTAACATCGCTGCGACCTTGTACATCGGCGTAAGCCTCCTTCAGGGAGTCGTGGTAATCAGCGGGCGTCAGTCCTAGTCAAGTATACGTCTCATGAAGGGCATGGTACCTGCACAGAATCGTGTCCCTGTTTCCGACTCCGCAATCGGCCCCTGGCAGACCCCGGATATTTTCGCCGAAGTGGGTGGCGAGTGGCGTACGCTCGATGAGTCTTGAGCTGCTCGCGTACCCACTCATCGAAAACAGCCACGGTGGTAGCGGTGGAATGTATTCTGATTTCTTGAGGTCCCGCGCGAGAGTCTCAGGCTTGGCCTGATTCGCGGACTCAGGGCATTCGCACCCGAGGGACCGTCAGCTGCCGAGGTCGAAGAACTGGCCCATCTTGCGGAATTTGTCATACCGGCTGCGAATCAACTCGGCAGGTGGGATGTCACTCAGTTCGATCATGTTCCGCTCGAGGACTGTATCCAGCAATCGCGCTGCGGCTTCGTGGTCGGAGTGGGCTCCGTCAGCCGGCTCCGGCACAATTTCATCCACGATGCCGAGCTCTTTCAAGTCGCGCGGCGTGATCTTGAGCGCCTCGGCGGCGGTTTCGGCCTTCCCCGAATCGCGCCACATGATGGCCGCGCAGCCTTCGGGCGAAATCACCGAGTAGAAGCCGTTCTCCAGGATGTTCACGCGGTCGCCCACAGCGATCGCCAACGCGCCGCCCGAGCCACCCTCGCCGGTCACCGTGACGATGATCGGCACCGGCAGCCGCGCCATCTCGCGCAGATTCTGCGCGATGGCCGCGGCCTGACCGCGCTCTTCGGCGTCAATTCCAGGATAGGCGCCCTGCGTATCCACAAAGCAGAACAACGGCCGGCGAAATTTTGCGGCTAGCTGCATGATGCGCAGTGCCTTGCGGTAGCCTTCCGGTTTAGGTTGCCCGAAATTGCGAATCACCCTCTGCTTCGTGTCGCGGCCCTTCTGGTGGCCGACGACGGCGACGGCCCGCCCGTGAAACTTCGCGAAGCCCGCGATGATCGCCTTGTCGTCTCCGTAGCCGCGGTCGCCGTGCAATTCGATGAAGTCGGTGAAGAGCATGCCGATGAAATCAAGCGTGTAGGGCCGCTGCGGATGGCGCGCGATCTGCGCCCGCTGCCAGGCCCCGAGGTGCGTGTAGAATTCGTGCTTCAGCTCGGCAACTTCCAGGCGCACGCGCTCCAGTTCCTCGTCGTTCAAGTCGTTCGGTGCGAGCCGGCGAAGCTCCTCGACATCTTTCTGGAGCCGCTCTATCTCGATTTCCCGTTTCCGCTGGCGATTCACTAGGTCCAACGTCTTCCTCGCTTCTCTTCCCCGGAGCTTGTTCAATCGACGATCTCAAGGGCGTCCGCGCCGCAGACTTCGCTGATTGCGCTAATCAACTCCGGCGCTGGGCAAACCCGCTGCTGCACCTGGAGGAGGGCCACCGGCCCTTCCGGCGAGCGCAGCTCAAAGGTTACAGGACACGACCCCGGATTGCTGGAGAAAAGTTCCTGCAACCGGTCCAGCGCTGCATCGCTAACCTGCCCGAGGTCCAGCCGGAGTTTGAGCTGCGTGGGCTGCCGGCCGGCAACGCCTTCGAGCGGACGCGCTTCGAGGAGCGATAGACGCGTTCCGGAATCTTCCACCTGCACGCGAGCTTTCAGGAGAAGCGGGGCGCCCGCTCTCAAAATGCTCTCGAGGCGCGCAAATGTTTCCGGAAATGCAAGCACTTCCTGGACGCCGGTCATGTCCTGCAGCGTGAAGATGGACCAGCGCTGGCCCTTCTTGGAACGCATCGGTCGCGAGCCGACGATGAGGCCCGCGACCATGATTTCCTCTCGATTGCGCCGGCCTTCGACGGAGCCGAGCTCCACAGCGCTCAACTCCCGCAGGCGCGAAGCATATTTCGCGAGCGGGTGGCCGGTAACGTAGAAGCCGAGCATGGCGTATTCGCTCGAAAGCCGTTCTTCTTCGCTCCACGGTTCAGCCTCGCGGAGCTCCAGCGGCGCCGGGGCCGGGGCCGCCGCCGTACCAAAGAGCCCATGCTGACCGGACTCACGCACGCGTGCGGCCCGCTGGAGCGCCGCCATAGCGTCATCCACGGTGGCAAGGAGCTGCTCGCGCGGACCCAGAGAGTCCATCGCTCCGGACTTGATGAGGCTCTCGAAGACGCGCTTGTTCAGGACGCGGGGATCAATACGTTCGCAAAAATCAAACAGGCTCCGGAAAGCGCCCTGCTGCGAGATGGAATCGCGAATAGCGCGCGCCGTATTCTCGCCGACGTTCTTGATGGCGGCGAGGCCGAAGCGCACCGCTTCGCCAACTGGCGTGAAGTATAGATCGCTCTCGTTGACGTCCGGGGGGAGCACCGTAATTCCCATGCCCCGCGCTTCGTTGATGTACTTGACGACTTTTTCGGTGTTGCCTGTTTCGGACGTCAGCAGCGCAGCCATGAACTCGACGGGATAGTGCGTTTTCAAGTAGGCGGTCTGATACGCGAGCAGCGCATAGGCGCAGGAGTGCGATTTGTTAAAGCCGTAGCCGGCGAATTCGGCCATCAAGTCGAAGATGCGTTCCGCCTTTTTCTCGGGGATCTTGTTCCGACGGCAGCCTTTCATGAACTTCTCGCGCTGCGCAGCCATCTCCTCTTTCTTCTTTTTGCCCATGGCCCGGCGGAGAAGGTCAGCCTCGCCGAGGGAAAAGCCCGCGAGGCAGTTAGCGATCTGCATGACCTGTTCCTGGTACAGGATGACGCCATAGGTCTCTTCGAGAATGGCCTTGAGCTGAGGCAGTTCGAAGCTGACGCGCGTCTTGCCCTGTTTCCGGTTGATGAAGTCGTCGATCATTCCGCCCTGAATGGGACCCGGGCGGTAGAGGGCGTTGAGGGCGGTCAGATCTTCGATGCGCGCCGGCTGGTAGCGGCGAAGGATGTCGCGCATGCCGTGCGACTCAAACTGGAAAATGGCGGTCGTGTCGCCTCGCGCGAAGAGCTTGTAGGTCTCGGCATCATCAAGCCGCAGAGCGTCGAGGTCGAGCTCGGTGTCGCGATTTTGCCCGACCATGCGGACAGCGTCGTGGAGGACAGTGAGCGTGGTGAGGCCGAGAAAATCCATCTTCAGAAGGCCGATGCGCTCGAGGGCATTCATGTCGTACTGCGTCGTGATTTCGTCGCGGTTGGTCTTGTACACCGGAACAATGTCGGTGAGCGGCCTGGGGGAGATAACCACTCCGGCTGCATGGGTGGAGGCGTGCCGCGCCAGGCCTTCGAGGCGCTTTGCGACCGACATCAATTCCTTCAGGCGCTCGTCGCTATCCACCGTGGAGCGCAACTGTGCGGACTGCGCCAAGGCACTATCCAGAGTGATCTTCAGCTCGTTGGGCACGAGCTTTGCAAGGCGGTCGGCATCTCCGTAGGGGACGTCCATTGCCCGGCCGACATCTTTGATGGCGGCCTTGGCCGCCATGGTCCCAAAGGTGATGATCTGCGCCACATTTTCGCGGCCGTATTTTTGCGTCACGTAATTGATTACTTCTCCCCGGCGCCGCATGCAGAAATCGATATCAATATCCGGCATGGAGATGCGTTCCGGATTCAGGAAACGTTCGAAGAGGAGGTTGTACTGCAAGGGGTCCACATCGGTGATGCGCAGCGCGTAACTGACCAGGCTGCCCGCAGCCGATCCACGGCCCGGCCCCACGGGCACCTTTTGTGCCCGCGCATAGTGGATGAAGTCCCAGACGATCAAGAAGTAGCCGGCAAAGTTCATCTTCTTGATCATCTCGATTTCCGCAGTCAGGCGGCGTTCGTATTCAGGAATGGAATTGTGAAGGGCGCCGTGCTGCGCCAGCTGCTCGAGCACGGGAACCCGCGCAGCAAAGCCCTGGCGAACGACTTTCTCAAAATAGCTATCCGCGGTCTCGCCGGCCGGAACCTGGAACTCCGGGAACGGGTCAGAAATCTTTTCAATCTTGACGTGGCAGCGCTCGGCGACCACCAGCGTGCGGCTCAGGGCGTCTGGCAGCTCGCCGAAGACGCGCGCCATTTCCTCCGCCGTCTTGAAATAGAACTGGTCGGTGGCGAACTTCATACGGTGGGAGTCGCTCATGGTCTTGCCCGTCTGGATGCAAAGCAAGACCTCCTGTGCGTGAGCGTCCTCGTGATGAAGGTAGTGGCAATCGTTGGTTGCAATCAGAGGGATGCCGGTCTCTTTTGACAAGCGGAGGAGATCGCGGTTGACGGTTTTCTCGATCTCCAGTCCCTGGTCCTGAATTTCCAGGAAGAAACTACCCTTGCCGAAAACTTCCTGCAGGCGGTAGGCGTTCTCCCGCGCATCCTTCAAGCGATCCTCGGCCACTGCCTCGGTCACTGCGCCACGCAAACACGCCGATAGAGCGATCAGGCCGCGGCTATGCTTCGCGAGCAGTTCGTAATCGATGCGGGGCTTGTAGTAGAACCCTTCGAGAAAACCGGCCGAAACGAGTTTGATCAGGTTCTGGTAGCCCTCACTCGATTCGCAGAGCAACAAGAGGTGATTGCTACCGCGCATGCCGGGTTCCGTCTCTCCGCGGTTCTGCGCGCCCGCGGACGTCGCCTTCTCCCCGCGATCGTGACGACTGCCCTTCGCCACATACACCTCGCAGCCGATGATCGGTTTAACGCCGCGCTTGATCGCTTCATTGTAGAAATTGGCTGCGGCAAACAAATTGCCGTGATCCGTGATGGCCACGGCCGGCACGCCGCGGCGCGCAGTCTCATCCAGCAACTCAGTAATCTGGCACGCGCCATCAAGCAGGCTGTAATCCGTGTGGACGTGAAGATGGACGAACTCCGGCAGACCCATGGGTCTCGATTCTAGTTCTCTTGCCCGGCTTTTGCGACCCCGGGCGCTGTGAATATCTCCAGCGCGGCGCCTCTTGCCGCGCGTCTATTTGCCGCCGCGCGACTTTCTTGCCGGCCGCGACTTCCTTGGGGACCTCTGAGCCTTCTTTCCGCGGGACTTTGCTGCCGCCTTTACCGGAGCCGCTGCGGCTGGCACCGGGGACTTCCTTGCTTTTGCCAGAGCGGCAGATACCGCCGGCCTACTCTGCGCCGACGGGTGAGCTTTCTCTGCGCCTTTGCCGGGCTTTCTCTTTTTTTCTTCAATCTTCTTTTTCGGAGGCTCCTTGATTCCGGAGAGCTTGCGGAGGATCTTCGTGCGGTCTTCCGGCGCTTTGCCTTTTCCGGTGAGCTGCATGGCGAAGAATTGCTCGATGACCGAGTCAAACTTCGGGCCGCGGGGCATCCCCAGCGCTTCGAGCTCGGAGATGGCCGTGGGAAGCCCGGAACGAAGTGGACGCCATTTTTGCAGGTACGCGCGGATCTTGGAGAGCGCTTTGGATTTCGAGGACTCTGCCAGGAGATAGGCGATCTGCTCCATCGAGAGCTTTTCGAGAAACCTGTACGCGTCAATAGGGAGATTACACTTGCGCCCGAGCAATTCCTTCTGCGCGCGCAGGGCGTTCTCTTCCAGCTTGAGGGCCGCGTCAATCTCCTCCGAACGAAAGCCGAGCCGGGATAACAGCCCGCTCCGCTCGCGGGGCTTCAGCCTGCCCAGAATTGCAACGAGCATTGGATTGGCCAGCCGCGGACGGAATCCCGCGGAGAAGAGATCCTCCCGGACTTTGGATAACCGCGCGATGGATTCATAGTCCGGGTGACGTTTGGCCAGGTTTGGATGCACAGCCTCCATCAATCCGCGCTCTTCCCAAGCTTTGAGGGTGTGAGAGGGCCGATCCTCGCGAGCAACGGCACGCAACTCGTCCCCGGCATCGTCGGGGCTGATGGAGTGGTGAAGGTCGCGCTCAAGAGCCAGCGCGAACCATTCCTGCGTGCGGGGCTCCAGCTTGAATCCCATGCGCGCGGCGTAACGCAGCGCACGGAGGAGGCGCACCGGCTGATTCGTGAAGGAGTGGATGGTGAGCGCGCGTATTTCGCCCCGCTCGATGTCGGAGAGCCCATTCGCAGGGTCCAGAAGCAGACCACGCGAAGCCGAGTTGAGGGAGATGGCGATGGCGTTCAGGGAAAAATCCCGGCGCCGTAGGTCCTCCATAATGGTGGACCAGCGATACTCGGGGCGCGTTCCCGGACGCACGTAATAGTCGTCTCGGGCGGCGGCGATACTCCCCTCGCAATCACCAGCAAGCAAAAGTTCAATGTGGCGCAGCCGCTCGTCTTCGTGGAGGATTTTCGCTCCGCCCTTCTCGAGCTCGCGCGCGATCCTGGAGGGGTTGCCCTCGACTGTGAAGTCGAGGTCGCGGAGCGTCGCGCCGGTAATGAGATCGCGAACCGTCCCGCCGGTAAGATAAACGTTGAAGCTCATCGCGGCAGACAACTCCTGTACCCGAAGCATCGCGGCGCGCTGCTCCGGTGAAAGCCGGCTTTCCAGCAGAAACATGTAGTCTGGCATCTCTCTCCTCGCATGGAGGGTAACCGGCGCGGCAGAGCCTCCGCCGTCACCCCAAGTCAATTCCCCAGTCCCCGCTTTCCTGCTCCTACGCGCGCGGGTGGTGCGCCTTGTAAATCTGCTTCAGACGCTCCTCGACGACGTGCGTGTAAATTTGCGTTGTAGAAATATCCGCATGGCCAAGCATCAATTGCACCGAGCGCAGGTCCGCTCCGCGCTCGAGCAGATGCGTGGCAAAGCTGTGCCGCAGCATGTGCGGCGTTAGCGGAATGCGCAGCCCCGCCCGGCGGCCGTACGCGGAAAGGATTTTCCAGACACCGACTCGGCTCAACGTGCCGCCGCGGCGGTTGACGAAGAGCGCGGTCGCAACGGAGGCAGCACGGTTTTTCCCCAGAAGTTGCGGACGCGCCTCGCGCAAGTACTTGTCGACCGTGTTCACGGCCTTGCGGCCGACGGGGACGATGCGTTCCTTGTCGCCCTTGCCTATGCACCTGACGCAGCCGATTTTCGTGTCGAGGTCCGCAACAGAAAGATGAATCAGTTCGGAGACACGCAGCCCGGTGGAATAGAGAACCTCGAGCATCGCGCGATCGCGGAGGCCGAGTGGCGTCCGGGAATCGGGCTGTTCGAGAAGACGTTCGACTTCTCCCAGCCGGAGATTGCCGGGGAGCGAGCGCCGGATCTTGGGCGATTCGAGATTTGCCGATGGGTCGATAGTGAGGATGTCCTGGGACTGCGCGAACCGGAAAAAGTTCCGCAGGGTCACGAGATGCCGGGCGACGGTACCGCTTTCGAGCTTCTGCCGATAGAGACTGGCCAAAAAATCCACAAGATCGTCACGTCCCACGTTTTCAAGTGTCAGTTTGCGCTTGAGCGCAAATTCCCGGAATTTCTGTAGATCGTGCCGGTAGGCCGAGACGGTGTTCACCGACAGGCCTTTTTCGACCCGGACATGCGTGAGGAACGAAGAGATGGCAGCAGCAATTTCCATCAGTCCCCCAAGTAACCGTTCCCAGCGCTGCCCTGTCGCCGCACGGCGATGCCGTACACCTCTTCGATTTCACGGCAGCGAAGAATCCAGGTGAGTGTCAGATAGAGCGCGGTCGCTCCCAGCAGGAGGCCCGAAAAAATCAACAGCGCCTCTAGAAAACCCGCGTCCATCGCCGCTTTCGTGTAGCGCAATCCCAGCCAGCAGGCTACGCCCATGATTGCCGAACAGATGCTGATTTTGGCGAACGACCGAAGAATGTCGAGCGTACCGAGGCTTCCAAACCGAAGCCGGAAGATGGCGAAGAGCGCGAAGAAATTGAAATAACCGGCCAGCGAGGTGGCCAGCGCCGGGCCGCCATTCTGAAAGGTGCGAAAGAAAAAAATCAGAAAAACAGCGTTGAGGACGATATTTATGAGCAATGCCAAAGCTGCGACGATGACCGGAGTCTTCGTGTCTTTGGTGGAATAAAACGCCGGAACGATGAGCTTCACCGCGGCGAATGCCGGAAGCCCGACGGAGTAATAGAGGAGAGCGCGCGCGGTCAGCCGCGTGGATTCGGCGACGAATAGACCGTGCTGGAAGAGGACGCGGATGATGGGTTCACGCAGGATCATCAGACCGAGCGCGGCGGGAAGGGTGATAAAGGAAACGATGCGCAGCGCGAAGGCGAACGTACGCTTCATCGCTTCGTACTCTCGTGCCGAAGCCTGGTGAGACATCATCGGGAGAATCGCCGTAGCTACGGCAATCGCATATCCGCCCAGCACGAGCTCCATGACTCGATCGGCGACGTACAGCGATGTGAGACTTCCGCGTGGCATCTTGGAAGCGGTTGCGAAAAACGTGTCCACGAAGAAATTGATCTGGGCGATGCCGATGCCGAAAAAACCGGGAATCATCAGTTTCCCCACTGCCCGGATTCCCGGATGGCTGAAGGAGATGCCGAAATCAAAGCGCATTCCCTGCCGGACCAGCATGGGAACCTGAATCAAAAACTGCAGGGCGCCGCCAACGAGCACGCCCACGGCCAGGGAAATCGCGGGGTCCCTGAAGTGCCGCCAGACGATGCCGATGGAAAACAGGATGATCGAGAGATTGAGAAAGACCGGCGTGGCAGCCGGCAGACCAAAAATGTGGAAGCAGTTCAGGATGGCCATGGCCAGGGCAGCCAGGCCAATGAAAAAGATGTACGGGAAAATGATGCGGTTCAGGTAAACCGCCTCATCCCAGCGGATCGTCCCGCCATTGGATGCCGTAAAGGTGTGGATCACTGCGGGCGAGAAGACGATGCCGAGGACAGTGATGACGGCGAGTACAAGGGCAAGAGTCCAGAATAGCCGATGGGCGAAATCCCATACTTCTTCCTTCGATTTCTCCGCCATGTACCCGGTGAAAACGGGGATGAAGGAAGCGGTCATGGCTCCTTCCCCGACCAAGCGCCGGAACAAGTTGGGGATGCGGTACGCAAGAACGAAGGAATCCGCCGCCAGGGTCGTGCCCAGGAGAAGAGTAAGGCGCTGGTCGCGCACGTAGCCGAGAATCCGGCTGAAAATCGTCACGAGGGAGATGATGGACGCAGATTTTAGGATCTGCTTCTTGTCACTCAACGGCTAGGACTCCAAGCGTAACCCCTGCAAAAACAATAACTTGACAGGTTAAAGCGCTTAACATAACATACTCGCCGAAAATTGGCAAATTTGCCGTTTGCGCCGTGCCAAGACTTGTTGCGACATTGAAGAGCCGCGCCCCAGCCTCTACGCACAAGAAGGTCGTCGTTGTGCTGTCCGACAAGCGGCCCGTAAGGGGCTACCTGGGGCCTGTGCGGCTGGGGCAAACGGACCCCCTGGACCTGCTGACACAAGATGGCGAGCATCAGGCGATACCGCTAGAGCGAGTTCGCGCAGTCTACTTCGTGCGTGAGTTTTCGGAGGAGTTTGAACCGGAGCGAAAGGTCTTCCTCAGCCGTCCGAAACTGGATGGCCTTTGGGTGCGCATGCGATTCCGGGACGGGGAAACGCTCGAGGGGGTGGTCCCGAATGATCTCCTATCCCTCCTGGACAATGGCCTGCAAATCACGCCGCCTGACCTGAACTCTGCGACCGACCACATCTTCGTTCCGCGAACTGCACTCGCCGAACTGACGGTTCTGGGGGTTGTGGGAATTGCACGGCGGAAACCCGCGGCCATAGCGGCCGCCCAGCCGCGACTTTTCAGCGAATAGCAGAGTCCGTCGTACATCACAACGTGCTCCCGCATCTGTACTTCTCTGCTCGCCGTGTGCGAGACTCGCAGCGTTTTCCGAGGAACTGCCTCAAGGAGAGTCGCCTCCATGAAGCTTGTCGAAGTGGCGCAGAAACTGGATTGCCGGGTGGATGGGGATCCGGAGATGGAAATCTCCGGCGTTGCTGGGATTGAGTACGCCGGGCCTGGTCAGTTGACGTTTCTCGTCAACCGAAAATACTTCCCACTTCTACGAACGACCAGAGCCTCCGCGGTGCTCCTGGACGAGGGCATCCATCTCGAACGCGACGCCGGTCTGCCGCCTCTGTCTGCACTCAGAATCTCGAATCCCTATCTGGCGTTTGCCCGCGCGATTGAGATCTTTTACCAGCCGCCGCGCTATTCCCCCGGTGTCCATCCGACGGCCGTCGTTGCAACGAGCGCCCGAATCGCCACGGGCGCGCACATCGGACCTTACTGTCTTGTGGATGAAGAAGCGGTCATCGGAAAGAATGCGGTGTTGCACAGCTTCGTGACGATTTATCGAGGGGCCCAGATCGGCGACGATTTCTTCGCGCACGCACACGTCGTGGTGCGCGAGTTCTGCCGAGTGGGAAACCGGGTTACGTTGCAGAGCGGTGCGGTCATCGGCAGCGACGGCTTCGGGTTTGCCAAGCAGACGGACGGCCGTTGGTACAAGATACTCCAGGCAGGGCCCGCGGTTCTCGAAGACGACGTCGAAGTGCAAGCGAACACCTGCGTGAATCGAGCCACGGTGGGAGAGACGCGCATCGGCCGCGGTTCAAAGTTGGATGACTTGGTCCTCGTTGGACATGCTTCGCGACTGGGGGAAAACACTCTGCTCTGCGGGCAGGTGGGACTTGCGGGATCAACGAAAGTTGGGAACGACTGCATTTTGGGGGGACAGGCTGGTTCCGCTGGACACTTGACGATCGGCGACGGGTCCTTCATCAGAGGCCAGAGTGGTCTTCCCGGCGACGTTCCACCCAAAAGCTTTTATTCCGGTTCCCCTGCCGTAGACAACAAGCTATGGCTGAAGACCGTGGCCGCCCTGAATCGGCTGCCCGACCTGCAGCGGCGCGTGCGCGAACTCGAAGAAAAGCTGGCGCGACTCGAACAGCGTTAACCTTTGCGAGGGCTCAACCCAGAGGTTCGCCCGTTTCGTCATCCTTCGAAGGCAGCGTATCGAGCGGCCGCTGGTCAGGGGGAAGGCCGTCGGCGAGGGCGGCGCGGACGAGTGCGTTGAGATCGTCGCGCTGTTCCACAGTAAACCGTGACGCATCAATGGGCGGGCAGAAGCGCACCACAATTTCACCCGGGTGAATGACCAGCGAGCGCTTTTCCATCACGCGGTGCGCGCCAGCGCACGCAATGGGGACCACCGGCACGCCCGCTTTGATAGCCATGACAACAGCGCCCTTCTTGAAAGCCTGCAAGCGGCCGTCGGGGCTGCGTGTCCCTTCGGGATAGATCAGAAAGGAATTCCCCTTTCGCAGTTCCTCCGTTGCTCGTTCGAGGCTCGCGATGGCGGAGTCGCGGTCGGCGCGGTTCAGGGGAACGAAATGGGCAAGGCGAAACGCCTGGCCGACTATGGGAATCCGGAACAGCGATTCTTTGAGGAGGACAGCGACCTGCCGGGGGATTGAATCCACGACAGCCGGCGGATCCGCCGAACTCGTATGGTTGGCTACAAAAAGACAGGCGCCCTGGGGAACGTGATTGAGCCCCTCCGCGCGAACCTTCACGCCGACCGCGCGAACGGCCAGCATCACTCCGCCGATGCCGAGGCGATAGAGCAGCTTCGCGTTGCCAACGGCAAGGGAATAGAGCAGGATCGGCGGCCCGACCACGAGAATAAAGATCGAAAGGAAGACCGCGACAAAGAAAGTCCGCAGCATCGGTGGAGGGAACTCTCTCGAATCTGACGAGCTAGGTCAAGAAAAAGGTTCTAGAGATCGGGTGTCACCCGAGGTGAAATCTACGGAGCGGCGGCGCCAGCCCGGCGCTGCGTTACCCCGCGCAAGAGGCCTTCCCGGATGCGTTTGGCTTTTTCATCAGCAGTATGCGATTCCGTGGCCTGCCACTCCGTCACGGCGCGGCCATCCAAAGGAAATTCGACCGCCAGCTCTTTGGCCTCGCGTTGAAGGCGGAGGCGCAACATTCCGCCGGGCGCCCGTTCGGCGAGCCAGCGCTCGATGCGCCGCGGAATTTCAACATCATTCCACCGAAGGATCTTGTCGCCATCGTGAAGGCCGGCGGCCGAGGCGGCACCATCGGGAAGGAGGCCCGCGACGCGAGCCTCGCCGGATGGGTCGCGGTTTATTGTGAAGCCGAGAGCGGCGCGGTTGCCCTTGCGCTCGCGCAGTTCCAGGCCGGCCAGCGCGAGCACTTCCACATAGGGAAAAGCATTCGTGCCCGAGACGTAGCGGCGGAAGAATTCTTCGAAGGAGCCGCCGGCAACCTTTTCGGCCGTCAGACGAACATCCAGTGTGTCGCGGTACGTTTTCCCTCTCTTCGCGAATTC